>NZ_JBGLYM010000062.1:0-13562 GCF_047303955.1 Pseudomonas sp. Pseusp88
AATCCGCTCCCACAGATCCGATGATATTCATGCACTACTGTGGGAGCGAATTCATTCGCGAAAGCTTTATTCCGGACTCCGCCAATGTGTTGGATGTACTGGCCTCTTCGCGGATGAATCCGCTCCCACAGAATTCTCTCTCCCCTCAGAATTCACACTCGTCCCCGGGCCAAGTGTTTGTTGTGCGAAGCCTCTATATCGGGGCACCGGGCAAGTGTGCGCGTTACCAATATTCATTTTGCCCCCGCAATAATGGCGATATAGCATGTCGTTTTAGTCAGCGCTGCAGCTCGCTATCGGGCTGTCCCTATCGGTTGTGTTTCATGAGCGGTCCCTGGGTGGCCGGAACGTCATTTCTACGGAAGGTTTTTCATGACAAGCATCACATCCATCAACCGGGTAACCGGGGCAAACACCAACGCCAGTTCCCTGGAGTACACCGTTACGTTCGATAGCGCGGTAACGGGCGTCGATATGAGTGATTTCTTGCTGAGTGCCACCGGATCAGCGACTGGCACCATCACCCCGCTCCCCCCAGGTAGCAATGTCTATACCGTCACGGTTAGCGGTGTCAGCGGCGACGGTACTCTGCGGTTGGACTTGAAAAGCTCGGGTACGGGGATCGTCGATGGCTCCAGTAACCCAATCACAAGCGGCTATACATCCGGCCAGTTTTACACCCTCGATCACACCAGCCCGGTCGTTGGCAGTGTCGGCGTGCCTGCCAATGCCACCTACACAACAGGCGATAATCTCGACTTCACGGTTAATTTCAACGAAGCCACGACGGTCGATACAACTGGCGGCACACCTCGTCTGGCCATTACTTTGGGCACCGGCGGCACGGTGTATGCCAATTACCTGAGTGGTTCGGGCACTACTGCCTTGACCTTCCGCTACACCGTTGTGGCAGGTAATGCCGATGCCGATGGTGTCGCCGTTGGTGGTTCACTTGACCTCAATGGCGGGACTCTCAAAGACGCCGTGGGCAACAATGCGACGCTGACGCTCAATTCGGTGGCCGTTACCACTGGCGTGCTGGTGTCGGCACCTGTGCTTGCTGTGCCACCGGTGTTCAGCTCGGCGGCAGTCTCGGGCAACAGCCTGGTGCTCAGCTATACCGAGGCCACGACCCTGGATGGGGTGAATAAACCTGCTAACGGTGCCTTTGAGGTGAAGGTGGGCGGTGTGGTCGACACGGTCACGGCGGTGACGATCAATCCTGCGGCCAAGACCGCGACCCTGACGCTGAATACCGCCGTCGTTGCTGGTCAGGCGGTGACGGTTGCCTATACCGACCCGACCGCAGGCGACGATACCAACGCCCTGCAGAACGCTGCCGGTACCGATGCCGTCAGCCTGGCTGCGACGGCCGTTACCAATAACACGCCTGCAGTGGCGCCAGTGTTCAGCTCGGCTGCTGTCACAGGCAACAGCCTGGTGCTCAGCTATACCGAGGCCACGACCCTGGATGGGGTGAATAAACCTGCTAACGGTGCCTTTGAGGTGAAGGTGGGCGGTGTGGTCGACACGGTCACGGCGGTGACGATCAATCCTGCGGCCAAGACCGCGACCCTGACCCTGAACACCGCCGTTGCGGCGGGCCAGACGGTGACGGTTGCGTACACCGACCCGACCGTCGGCGACGACGCCAATGCTCTGCAGAATGCGGCCGGCACCGATGCCGTCAGCTTGGCTGCGACGGCGGTGACCAATAACACCGCTGCGCCGGTCGTGGTGCCTTCGGCGCCCAGCGTCGGCGTGACTCTGACTGCGCCAGCGGGTGGCGGCACGCTGCAAGGCACAGCGCAGGCGGACGTCCTGATTGGCTCCGGCTCCAAAGATGTTTTTTACACGGCTGGCGGGAAAGATAGCGTCGATGGCGGTAGCGGTATCGACACCTTGATGCTGACCGGTACGCGCGCGCAATACGGCATTACTCATCAGGCGGATGGTACGTTTACCGTGAGTTCGCTGACCGATACCAACACTGTGGTGACTCTGAAGAATGTCGAGCGCGTGACCTTCGACAACCAGACCATCGCCCTGGATAGCACCACCACCAGCGGCCGCGTCGCCGAGTTTTATCACCTGGCCCTGGGGCGCAATCCGGAGGAGGGCGGGCTGGTGCTTTACTCGGATGCCAGCAATCAGAGCTTGAGCACGACGCAACTGGCGCTGAACTTCGTCAATAGCCTGGAGTTCGCCAGGACCCATAACACGACCGATAACACGGCGTTTGTCACTCAGCTCTATCAGAGCGCCTTCAACCGCGCGCCCGATGCGACAGGTCTGGCCTTTTTCCTCAACCAGTTGGCTGCTAATCCGGGTGCTACCGGGCAGGCGGCGGTGATTGCCAACTTTATCGACTCGCCGGAAATGGCGGTGAAGTTGGCCGGTGTGGTGGATCAGGGGGTGGCTTTGTTGGCTGTTTGAGTGGACTGACATCAGTGGGACCGGCTTTAGCCGGGAAGGCCTCTTCCCGGCTAAAGCCGGTCCCACATAAGCCATTTCCTTTCTGCTGATCGATTTTCAGATTTGTCCTATATCCCTATGGCGTTGACGGCTCCTGAGGCTGATCAGGTCAAGCGCCTGGGGTTTATGGCGGGGCAGATCAAGGTGCCTGATGATTTTGACCGCATCCTGGTGGCGCAAGCGACTGTGGAGGGTATCTGCTAACGGTAGACGCGCTGGTTGCCCAATATCCCGGACCTGTTCAGCGGGTCTGACAGGTGCTTAAGGCTGCTTACCCGACCAATCCGCCCCCGCCTCAATCAATAAGCATTAGAGCTAATTAGCTATATCGGTTTTCCTGCGTCTGATATCGAATACCCTCTGGCAACAAGCCATTTCTGGCTTGTGATTTTCCGCGCTTGCCGGAAAACACCGCATGACGCGACAGGTGCTGACGTTCGTCAGTACTTTCCAGCCCGACGAATACCCTCATTTCCTTCCCGCTGCGGCCGACACCCTGATAAGGTCACGCTCAAATTTCGCAGGTACTCGCCCATGGTCTCAACCGTTACTCCCTACACGGACACCCGCAATCGGGCTTTAACAGGGCAGGGCTACGATGGTGTGGTGATGGTGTCGGTAGGCGGTTACTACGGCACCGGGGTATTGCTGTACGACGGCCAGGCGGTGCTGACGGCGGCGCATCTGTTTTCCAATGGCAGTTCACTGACGACGGTACAGTTCCAGACTACGGCGGGGACGCAGTCGCTGACCACCAGTGATGTCGCGGTGTTGAGCAGTTATGACGCGACCAATACCAATAACGATCTGGCGATTGTCTGGCTCAATGGTCATGCGCCGTTGGCGGCCAATCGTTATGACCTGTATCGCAGCAGCGATGAGATCGGCCAGACCCTGACCATGGTCGGCTACGGCGAGCCCGGGACCGGGACGTCGGGGGCGTTGACCAGTTATTCGGCGGCGCCGATCCGGCAGAAGGCGGTCAATACCTTCGATGCCGATGCGTCGGACCTCAAAGCCAAACTCGGCTCGATCATGAGCTGGACGCCAAAGGCGGGTACGCAACTGGTGGCCGACTTTGATAACGGCGCTACCGCCCAGGATGCTCTGGGGCGCCTGATCGGCAAGTCCGGCCTGGGCCTGGGCAGCAACGAGGGGATCATCACCCCCGGTGACAGCGGTGGCCCGGCGTTTCTCAATGGCAAGGTGGCAGGCATCGCCAGTTACATCACCAGTCTGAGCCAGGGCAGCGTGCATCCGGATATCGATAACACGTCGACCAACAGCAGCTACGGCGAGATTGGCGCGTGGCAGCGGGTCAGTGCCTATCAGCAGACCCTGGACCAGGCGATCCGCGCCCATTACACGGATGCGCCGACCACCGCGGCACAGGTCAAGACCTCAGTGACTGAAGGCAACACGGGGATGACCAATGCGTATTTCCTGCTGCAGTTCACCGGCATGCGCACTGACCCCAATACAGTGCTGAGCGTTGACTACACCACCCGCGACGGCACAGCCACGGCCGGTCAGGACTATGTGGCGGTGAAGGGCACGCTGAAGATCTACCCCAACGAGAGCCAGGCGGTGGTGGCTGTGGAGATTATCGCTGACCGGGTGGTAGAGCCGAACGAGACTTTCTTCCTGGACCTGAGCAACCCGGTGGGTGGCAGCTTCGGCGCTGGCGTGGTGACGCTGACGGGGATGCGCACCATCGTCAATGATGATGGTGTAGTCGCGTAACTGCCGACTCGACTTCAGTGGGTGGGAATGTGGGAGCGAATTCATTCGTGAATAGGCCGGTACAGACGGTACATCTCTATCGCCCGAAACACCGCTTTCGCGGATGAATCCGCTCCCACAGGTTCAGAGGTCTCAGGTTTAGAGGTCACAGGTTCAGAGGCCACAACAGGAACAAAGGCCATACCGGACTTAATGTGGGAGCGGATTCATCCGCGAAGAGGGCAGTACAGTCGATGCTTATTCAGTGCCCGAAACACCGCTTTCGCGAATGAGTTCGCTCCCACAGGGTCTGTGATGATCTACTGATTCAGGCAAATATCCACTTCTGTAGAGTTTGCCTTGGGTGCTATTGGATTACGGCAAATACCGCAACAACGTTCCCTTTCTCATGCCGCCGGCATTGAGGCCAATCAACACTTTGCCGTCACGCTGCAGGGCCATTTCGAATGGTGGCTCGTTGTTGCCGCCGGTATGGGTTTCGATGCGCCCGGTACCGTCGTTGCCGAAGCCTGGGTCAGGGCGGCCGTCGACCAGGTAGCGGGCCAGGTAGAGGTAGGTGTCGAAGCTTGCACCGCGTTGCCGTGAGCGTCCGGCCACCAGCAGCCTGCCGTCTTTGAGGGAACGTATACCGCGCCATTCCACGTTGTAGTGGTCGTTGATCGGGGTGAACAACGGCTTGCCGCCATTGAAGTACGGGTCCATCAGGCCCTTGGTGGTCAAGCCGATGATCACGCCACGGCCGTCGACGTTGTCAGGGGTGTCGAGGGCTTCCCGGGCACGCCCGGCGACGATCAGCGAGCCATCAGGGCGCACGTCAATGGTGTGCAGATGCAGGTGCTGGTCGAACAGGGACAGCTCCTGGAAGCCCGTGCCCTGATCGCCGAACGCGCGATCCAGTTGGCCCTGCACGTCCAGGCGGGCTACTACGCCTTTATGCCAGGGTTCGCCGGGGTAGCTGATGTGGCCGACGACGACGGTGGTGTGGTCGAGGTCGATCACGAAATCGGTGACGTGCAGCGAAGCGCCGGTCACGCCCAGGTCGACCAGGCCGTTGCCGTTGAAGCTGTCGTCGAGCTGGCCATTGGTTTTCAGGCGATACAGCGCTGCACTGGCTTTGGGCGAGGGGAAGGTGAGGTGGTTGATGCCACTGTGGCAACCCTGGATACGCCCGTCGGACAGCACGCGCAGCTGGCCGAAGCCGGCTGCCAGTTGGTTGTAGCGGCCTACGGGCATGTCCAGGCGCAGCAGGCCCTGGTCGGCGAAGTCCGGGTCCGGCTGGCCGTTCTCGAGCAGGCGCAGGACGAAGCTCAGCGGGTCGGGTTCGCCTTGCATGTTCGAGTAGGCCTGGGCCTGCATCAGCAGCTTGCCGTCGTCCTGCAGGGTCAGGCGGGTGGGCATGATGGCCTTGAAGTTGACGGGGAAGGTGCCCCGGACAATGCCTTGATCGCCGAAACCGGTGTCCAGGCGGGCATCGTCGTGCAGGCGGGTAATGAAATATTCCACGGTGGCATCGGTGGTCTGGGCGAAATAGCCGCAGGCATACAGCTTGCCGTCCTCGGTCGGGGCCACGGATGAGAAAAACAGATCCATGACCGGCGACCAGTTCAGGGCGCGCAGCAGGTCGACCCAGCCGGGGGCCTCGGGCCACTGGCTGAAATCGGGGTCGAGTTGACCGGGGTAAAGCGTTGGATGATCCATGATCCTGATCCTTTCCTTGAACGAATGCGGAATGCATTCGGCAGGTCAGGGTTAACCCTATGTGTGCCGGTTGAGGCAATAAACATTGGGTTTCATGGCGGGTGTTGAAGCCTGTAGGAGCCAGTGCTGTGTGAGCTAACGGGAAGCTAATGCGGCAGCGAATTGTGGGGGCGAGTTGTGGGAGCGAATTCATTCGCGAAGAGGCCGGTACATCCGATAGATATTCATCACACGGAATGCCGCTTTCGCGAATGAGTTCGCTCCCACACTACCTTCTCAGGTCACACCGCATCCATAGGCAATCTCAGGCTTTTACCTGCTCACGCCAATACGCCAGCAACTGCTGCAGGGTCTCGCGCAGGTCGGTCGCTGGCTGCCAGCCGGTGGTATCGCGCATGGCCTGGGTGTTGCCGGTGGCGGTGGGGATGTCGGAAGGGCGCATGCGTTCCGGATCCTGGGTGACCTGGATCTGGGCGCTGCTCATGGCCAGCATCTCGTCGAGGATGTCGCGGATCCGCCGCGGCTGGCCTGAGCAGATGTTGAAGCAGCGCGGGTAATCGCCGCTGTGCCCGGACAGTTGCAGCAGCTTCACGTAGGCATCGCAGACGTCGCTGACATCGAGGAAGTCGCGGCTGGCGTCGAGGTTGCCGACCTTGAGCACCGGCTCCTGCTGGCCGGCCTCGATCAGGGCGATCTGGCGGGCAAAGGAGGCGGTGACGAAGTCTGCCGACTGTTGCGCGCCGATATGGTTGAACGGCCGCACAATGACGCCAGGCTGGCCTTGGCGGAAGTATTCGTTGAAGGCCGCTTCTGCCGCCAGTTTGCTCGCCGCATAGGGGTTGAGCGGCTGGCACAGGCTGTTCTCGGTCAGGGCGATGCCTTGCTTGAAGCTGGCGCCGTAGACTTCCGAGGAGCTGACGAACAGCACGAAGGCGTCCGGCGCCTGGTTGCGCAGGGCTTGCAGCAGGTTGACGCTGCCGATGACGTTGGTTTGCCAGGTCAGCAGCGGCTCCTTGAAGCTCAGGGGCACGTTGGTGATGGCGGCCAAATGGACGACGTGGGTCGGCTTCACTTCGGCGATCGCCTGTTCCAGGGCGGCGGCGTCGCGGATGTCACAGGTCACGGTCTGTTGTGCATAGTGCGGCGCCGCCGAGGTGGCGCCGGTCAGGGCGATAACGTGCTGCCCGGCCTGGTGCAGGATCTTGCACAGGATCTGCCCGACGAAGCCGTTGGCGCCTGTAATGAGGATGCGTTGCATGGTCGGTTTCCTTGTTGCCGTACGCAGGCTTGCGAGTCTATCAGTCTGTCAGCGCGGGCTGACCGTGCGGTAGATGTCCAGGGTCTCCTGGGCACAACGCTTCCAGGAGAAAGCCTTGGACCGCAAAAGTCCGGCATCTGCGACGCCCAAACGTAATTGTTCATCACTGAGCAGGGCATTCAGATGCATCGTCAGTTGTTCAGCGTTGCCGCGTTCGACCAGCAGTGCACTGCCTTGGGTGAATTCTGACATCGAGGTCTCGGCAGTGCAGATCACCGGCACAGCGCATTGCATGGCTTCCAGCACCGGCAGGCCGAAGCCTTCGTACAGCGATGGATAAGCGAAAACGGCTGCTCCAGCGTAGAGCGTCGGCAGATCGCTGCCAGCAACGAAAGACAACTGGCGCACGCCATGGCTGGCTTCCAGCGCCTTGATGCGTTCACTCAGGCCGTGGTTCTGCCAGCCCGGCGCACCGGCCAGGACCAGCGGATAGGCCTGGCGCAGTTCCGCTGACAGGTTGCACCAGGCATCGAGCAGGGTGTCGACACCCTTGCGCGGTTCCAGGGTGCCGACGAACAGCACGTAGCGGCCATGTTGCAGGCCATAGCGCTCGAGGATCGGCCGCGTCTGTTCGGCGGTCTGCGGGCTATAGGCCTCGGAGGCGCCGAGGTAGACGGTGCGCACCTTGTCGGCACTGACCTTGAAGTCGCTGATCAGCTCGTCGCGGATCAGGTCCGAGTCGGTGATCAGGAAGTCAGCCCGGGCCAGGGTTTTGGGCAGTTGATCACTGAGCCAGTCCACGCGTTTTTGCGGATGGAACTGCGGATAGTGAATGAACGACAGGTCATGAATGGTCGCCACGCTGGGGCCGGAGTGGGCCTTGAGCATGAAATTGGGCTCGTGGTAGACGAAGTCCCGGCGCTGGCTGGCACGCAGGCGCAGCTGGGCGTTGCGCAGCTTCTCGCGCATGCGGTAGGCGAAGGTCCAGCTGCGCAGCAGGGCGCGCAGGCGCGATTGCGCCGGTGGCGCGGTGCCGTCGTCGCGGGTGCGGACATAGTGGCTGCTGGCGGCCGCGCAATTGGCCAGGGCCTGCTCGGCGGTGAAATATTTGGCGCCGATGAAGCACTCGATGGTCTCGATGTCTTCATCCTGCAGCTGTTCGATCAGGTTGTAGGTGTAGTTGCCGATGCCGGTGAGCGGGGGGATGAGCGATTCGATATTGAGCAGAAGCTTCATGAAGTCGGTCTTACCTGGCTGCGCCAGTCGGCGAGCAAATCGAGAAATGGGGGGATGAACGGCGCCCTGCCGCGAGGCGGCGAGTTTACCAGTCTGTAGGTTTTACGCCTCAGCTTTGTAAGACGGTTCGACACATGCTCGTTGCTAAATCCTGTCCCCTGTGTGAGCATCTGCGCAACTATTGGCATTTGTCTGAAAAAAACCTTGTTTTCAGGGGCCATCAGGCAGCTAATAGCCTTTTTTGACGTCAAGAATCTGTGTAGGACGATTCTGGCGGTAACAACCGTAAATATATTTTCATTTGACGGTTGACGAGGGTCTGTGCGGGAATCATTGTGGCGTTTCAATATCATCTGTTGCACTGAGACGCTTAAATGAAAAAAATCTTCGCTGCTGTGGGCCTTTCGCTGTTTGCTGTGCACGCTGTAGCTGCGACCATCAAGATTGAGAATCAGTCTTCTTGGGAGATTCATGAGGTCTACTTCGCACCGTCGAGCCAGGACGATTGGGGCGATGACCATTTGGGCAAGCAGGTTCTCAAACCAGGTACTACTCTGACGCTGACGGGCGTGACGCCGGGCAAATGGGATGTGCGTCTGGTCGATGAGGATGAAGATGAATGTATCGTTACCGGTCAGAAGATCGCCGAATCGGAAAAATTCGTGATCGATGACAAAGATTTGATCAGTTGCCAGAAGGCGACTGAAGAGTAAGTTCTGATCGTTGCCATTCTCCAGGGTGGTTATGATGGAAGCTGGGCACCGTGGGGCAGCCCCCCACGGTGCTTTTTTTTGCCTGGAGAAAAGTGAGCCGGCCCGATTGTGCAGCGAAATCTGTGGCGCCAGCTGTGGGGGCCCTAATGTGGGAGCGAATTCATTCGCGAAGGGGCCAGTACATCCAACACATTGGCGGCGTCTGGAATAAAGCTTTCGCGAATGAATTCGCTCCCACAGTAGCGTGTGAATATCATCGAATCTGTGGGAGCGGATTCATCCGCGAAGGGGCCAGTACATCCAACACATTGGCGGCGTCCGGAATAAAGCTTTCGCGAATGAATTCGCTCCCACAGTAGCGCGTGCATATCGTCGGATCTGTGGGCGGATTCATCCGCTGAAGGGGCTGCTCTGGCTTTACAGCAAACATAGAATCTCCCACAACTGTTCCCGCAGAATTCGCTCCTACAGTCGGCTTCCACGCTTCCCTGGCTCAGCTCAACCAGATCCCGCCATTGAGTGCCGGGGCGGTGGCGGCGATGTTTTCGTTGCTTTCGGCGAAGGCGGCCAGCACTTCATAGGCCGGTGTCCCGCTGTTCATGGCGGCAGACCAGTAGGCCTGGCCGACGGCGTCAGGCGCACGGTGCAGAACGTGCTGGTAGTAGCTGTTGAGGAGGGCGGTCGTGTCGTTGCCCGGGTTCATGGTCTTGAACTCCGTGCTGTTGACAAAGCCCTTGGCCACGTCCTTGAGCGACATACCGTTGTCCATCTGCTTGACCCAGTAGTTGAGCCCGGCCAGATCCGGCTTGCGGTCGAATGCGGCCTGGTAGGCGCGGTAGGCGGCCCCTGTGTTTTCTCCCGCCTTGACGTCCAGGGCCAGGACCGAGCCATTGCCCGCTTCGATACGCTCGATACCATTGAGGGTGTCGGTCTTGCCCAGGGTCGTGACCTTGTAGCCGCTGCCGCTGGGCGTGATGGTAATGCCGGACTTGCCCGCGTCATACAACACCGTATCTACGCCGGCGCCACCGTAGAAGGTGTCATTGCCGGTATAGCCGTAAAGGATATCGTTGCCCGCTGAGCCGCTGATGGTGTCACTGCCTCGCATGAACAGCGCGAGGGTTTCGGCGTCACTTCCAGCCGTAAAGACTTGCTGGGCACTCAGGACCATGCCGGAAAAGGTGAGATAGGGCACGCCGTTTTGGGAAAACGTAATACCCGTCATGGTCCCGCCGGTGATGCCGGAAGCGTTGTACGTGAAGGCGCCATAGAAATCGATATTGTGCGCGCCGTTACTGAGCTGGGTATGAGTCGAGCTGAGCAGGGTTATGCTGCCGCCCCACCAGTCGTAAAGGCTGTAGGTACCGACCGGGCGATTGAAGGTAATGTTGCTCATGAGCGTCCTTATCCATGGAGGAGGTGAACAGGCCGTCAAGACCCGTGCTAAAGCGATAGCGGCGAAATAATGTCACGGCAGATACACACGGGTACATACCGACTACAAAAACGCCCTCTTGTTCAACCAACGACTCCCTCCCGCACACTAGTTGCAACACGTGTGCCCCCCTCGGATAATGCGCGACCCGCTACGCACTCGTAGCACCAGAATGGAGTATCTATGTTCACCCCCGTAATCCTGGCCGGCGGTAACGGTTCGCGCCTGTGGCCTCTGTCGCGGCAGAGTTTTCCCAAGCAGTTCCTCGCCTTGGACGGGCAGGATCAGGGCACGATGTTCCAGCGCACGCTGGCCCGTTTGCAGGGTCTGGAGCATTCGCCTGCGATGGTGGTGAGCAACGAAAATCATAGGTTTATCGTCGCCGAGCAATTGCGCGTGGCGAAGATGACCAGCCGCCGGATCATTCTTGAGCCGCTGGCGCGCAACACCGCCCCGGCCATTGCCCTGGCCGCTCTGGAAGCCACCGCTGACGGCAGCGACCCTATCCTGCTGGTACTGGCCGCCGACCACCATATCGATAACGAAGACAGCTTCCGCGAGGCGGTCCGCGTTGCCCAGGTGCACGCGGCGGCCGGGCGTCTGGTGACTTTCGGCATCACGCCGACCCACGCCGAGACCGGTTTCGGTTACATCCAGTGCGGCAGCGCAGTGGAGCAGGGCGGTTTTGACATTGCCGCGTTCAAGGAAAAGCCTTCGCAGGTGTTGGCCGAGGAATACCTGTCTTCGGGCACGTACCTGTGGAACAGCGGCATGTTCATGTTCCGCGCCTCGGTGTTCCTTGCCGAGATGCAGCAGCATCGCCCGGATATCCTTGCCGCCTGCCGCGTGGCCCTGGAACACGCCCAGGCCGACAGCCACTTCCTGCATGTGCAGGCCGAGCAGTTCGCCCTGTGCGCCGATGAGTCGGTGGATTACGCGGTCATGGAACACACCAGCGCCGGTCTGGTGGTACCGCTGAATGCTGGCTGGAACGACCTGGGCAGCTGGTCGGCGATCTGGGACGTGGGCCCGCACGACGCCAACGCCAACCGCCTGGAAGGCGACGTGATCGCCATCGACACGCGCAACTGCCTGGTGCAGTCCCATCACCGTCTGGTGGCCACCGTGGGCCTGGAAGACCTGATTGTCATCGAGACCAAGGACGCCGTGCTGGTTGCCAACAAGCACGACAGCCAGCAGGTCAAGGACGTGGTCAAACGTCTGCAGGCCGAAGAGCGCGAAGAGTTCGTCAGCCATCCGCTGGTCAACCGTCCGTGGGGCCATTACGACACTGTCGACAAGGGCGAGCGTTATCAGGTCAAGCGCATCAGCGTGCTGCCGGGTGAATGCCTGTCGCTGCAACTGCACTACCACCGTGCCGAGCACTGGATCGTGGTGTCGGGTACGGCCAAGGTGATCTGCGGCGACAAGGAACTGATCCTCTCCGAAAACCAGTCCACCTACATCCCGCTGGGGGTCAAGCACTCCCTGGCCAACCCGGGCAAGGTACCGCTGGAGTTGATCGAAGTGCAGTCCGGGGTGTACCTGGGCGAAGACGATATCGTGCGTTTCGAAGACCGTTACGGCCGTCTGGCCAAGTAACGGCTGCCGGCGCCTGCTCTTGCGGGCGCCGTCATCGCCTTATAGCTTCAGGTAACTCCCCATGCTTTCCTCTATGCCCCCCTCTTTCAAAGCCCTGCTCTGGGCGCTGCCCATGGCCTTGCTGCTCAGCGCCTGCGACAAGCCGGACAAAACCCCGGCGCCTGCTCAGGCTCCGGTAGTCGAGCCCCACACCACGTACGTCAAGGCGGACTGGGATGCATTGCCCCCTGTGGCGGATGCCGACCTGCAGGCAGGTTTTGCCTCCTGGCGCAGCGCCTGTGCCACCCGGCTCAAAGCCGATGCCGTGTGGGCCGAGACCTGCGCCGCCGCGCTGAACCTGCCGGTGGTGCCGACCGCAGCGGATATTCGCAGCTTTTTGCAGGCGCGCTTGCAGGTCTATAGCCTGCGCGCGGCGGGGGGCAGTGCCGAGGGCCTGATCACCGGCTATTACGAGCCGGTCTACCCCGGCAGCCTGACCCGCAGCGATGTGGCAACGGTACCGGTCTATGGCGTGCCGGATGACCTGATCATCGTCAATCTGGAAAGCATCTACCCCGAGCTCAAGGGCAAACGCCTGCGTGGGCGTCTGGAAGGCCGGGTGCTCAAGCCGTATGACGACGCCGCGGCGATCAACGCCCAGGGCGTCAAGGCGCCGGCGATTGCCTGGCTGACCAACCAGATGGACCTGCAATTTCTGCAGATCCAGGGCTCGGGACGGATTCGTCTGAACGATGGCAAGCAACTGCGCATCGGTTACGCCGATCAGAACGGCCACCCGTACAAGGCCATCGGTCGCTGGCTGGTGGAGCAGGGCGAGTTGAAGAAAGAAGACGTGACCATGGGCGCGATCTCCAACTGGGCCAAGGCCCATCCGCAGCGCATCGGCGAACTGTTGGCGAGCAACCCCAGCTATGTGTTCTTCGCCCGCAACCCGGACAGCAACGAAGGCCCGCGAGGCTCGCTCAATGTGCCGCTGACCGCCGGCTACAGCGTGGCTATCGACCGCAAGGTGATTCCGCTGGGCAGCCTGTTGTGGCTGTCGACCACGCGCCCGGACGGCAGCCCGCTGGTACGTCCGGTGGCGGCTCAGGACACAGGCGGGGCGATTGCCGGTGAGGTACGCGCCGATCTGTTCTGGGGCACCGGTGATGCGGCCGGCGACCTGGCCGGGAACATGAAGCAGAAGGGTGCGATCTGGTTGCTGTGGCCGCAGAAGGCGGCGTTGCCTTCGGCACAATAAGCCTCTTCGCGGATGAATCCGCTCCCACATTAGGTCCGGTATAACCTTTGTTCCTGTTGTGGCCTCTGACCCTGTGACTTCTGAACCTGTGGGAGCGAATTCATTCGCGAAAGCGGTGTTTCGGGCGCTGAAGCTGCATCGGCTGTACTGGCCCCTTCGCGG
>NZ_JBGLYM010000063.1:0-11809 GCF_047303955.1 Pseudomonas sp. Pseusp88
TTTATTCCTACTCCTCAAAATTGGGGGGTTTGGGGGGCCGGGGGCCCCCGGTCAAACCCCCCCCCCGGGCTCCCCCCGGTCCCACAGGGTTTCACGGATCCCCGCTGCCATTCTTTTCAGGCATACCTGCTATCGATACGCACGACTAATAGCCCGCCGGAAAAATCGCTAATCTGACCTCATTGCGATTTGTCTCCGCTCCAGGAACGCAACTTGACCGCCCCTCCCCGGGCGGTTTTTTTTCGTCCAGGCTTTATGGCCGGCTTGCCGCGCGCTGCAACCAGGCATTGAGGTCGTTCATTTCGGTGTTATTGATGGTGTGGCGCATGCCTTCGTAGAGGTGGTAATCCGGGTTGAGCCCCAGGGTTTCCAGCACCACACGGGCACCGCTGGCGCTACTGGCCGGCAGTACCGGGTCGAGGCTGCCGTGGCCGATGAAGATCGCCAGGGACTGGCGGCTATTGTCCGCCTTGAGTTCCTGTTGCAGTACTGACAACACCTTGCCGCTGAGCACCGCAATACCGCCCACCAGCTCTGGATGGCGCAGGGCAACTTCGTAACTCATGATCGCACCCTGGCTGAAGCCGATCAGGAACACCTTGCGTGGCTGGGTATGGTACTTCTCGGTGGCCTGGGCAATGAACTGGCCAAGCAGCTCGTTGCTGCGTTGCAGGTCGGCGCTCACACCGTCGTATTCAGCAGCGTCGGGACGGCTGGCGAACCAGCGATAGGCGCCCTCCTGCTGAGTGAGCGGACCACGTACCGACAGGTAGTTGTACTCGGCCGGCAGTTCATCCTTGAGGCCGAACAGATCCTCTTCGTTGGTGCCGGAGCCATGCAGGAAGATAACCAGAGGCTTGTCCGGAATGCTGTCATCGACCTGGGCCAGATAGCTCAGCGCCAGATCGGTCTGCAGCACAGGCTGTGCTTGATCAACAGCTGCATGGGCGGCACCGGCAAGGGCCAGCAGCAGAACGGCGAAATACTTCAGCATCGCAACAAGACCTCAGGCGGAAAATCGCTGCCATCATACGGGGCTCACTGAAGGCTTTCAGTGAAATCTCCGTACGGTCGTCGACTTGGCACAAAAATTTCAACACTTACCGGGCAAACCTGCAAAACACCACTGACACAGGACGTTCAGCGCCCATCGCGCACCAGCGAGAACCGCCGCACGGCCCACCGTTCATAAACAGTGCAGAAAGTGGGGCGCGTATCCACTGACCTGACGTTCTACCTAAAGGAAGAAGTAGCCATGAACTACCTGTCGTTGCTGATCAATGCCTTTGCCCCTCAACGCACTGCGGCCGCCGAAGCCGACGGTGACACCCTGATGGTGATCAACCCCCTCGCCGCCAGCCAGCTCAGGCACGAAGACCTGGCCGCCAGTGATGACTACCTCGACGAGATGCTCGATGGCACCGAGTGGCATATGTCACTGATGGACCTGGCCAGCCTCGACAATGCGACGAGCCTGTTGCCGCGTTCGGCATAACCAATGCCTTTAGTTGCCCCTGTGGGACCGGCTTTAGCCGGGAAGGTGTTTTCCCGGCTAAAGCCGGTCCCACAGGACAGCCCATCTTCCGGATCGCCGGTTGCCCGCTGCCCTTGATAAACGCCTCCGGCGCAGCCATCTAGTAAGCTTTGCGGCTTTTAATCTGGAGCGTATGCGTGACTACGGAAGATGCGGTATTGGCGAGCGAGCCGGTGGAACTCAAGCGAGTGACCACGGAAATGGACGAGTCCGAGGACCGTCTGCGTCTGGTCGGCGAGATTGAAGCGGGCGAGCCCATGGTGTTCTGGCTGACCCAGCGCCTGCTCAAGCGCATGCTGCCGCACCTGCTCAGTTGGTTACAGCCCTCCTCCAGCGCCAGCCGCGCCTCGCCGGTGCCGGATTACCACACCGACGCCATCCAGGCCTTCGCCCAACAGGCCGCCGTGGCGCAGTTGCCGCATCAGGCCCCGGTGCTGGCCCATCCCCAGGACAGCCGTCTGCTGGTCGATGCCATCGACATCACCCGCACCCCGGACATCATCGCCCTGACCTTCAAGAGCGGCGAGAAGAAGGCTGCCCTGCTGCTGGCACAACAACCCCTGCGCCAGTGGCTGGCGATCCTCCATGAACAGTGCCGCACCGCCGAGTGGTCCATGGATGTCTGGCCGGACTGGATTGTCGACAGCACCCCAAGCCCGACACGGCAGGTGCGGGCGACGATGCATTGAGCCCCGTGCAGGTGCATGGATTGCACCTATTCACTTGTGGGAGCGGATTCATCCGCGAAAAGGCCAACATATCCGACGCATGCAGGTCGCCTGTAATGCCGTATTCGCGGATGAATCCGCTCCCACAAAGATTTCAACAGCGTGGCTGCCTCACGCCACCCGCAATGCCTTGAGCACCGCCAGGCCCTTGTCAGCAAACACCTCGGCCTGACGTGTCAGCTCGGCCAGGTTGTCTTCGGGGCTTTCCATGGCCTTGCCGTCCTTGAGCAAGCGCTGGCCCTGTTCGGCGAGGATCTGCCAGACGTACTGTGCCCATTCCGCAGGTTGCTTGCGGCCCAGGCGAATGGCGTTGAGAAACAGTTGCTGGAAGCGATCCACGGTCACGCCGCCGCCCGTCACCGGGCTGGCCAACACCTCGACCCGCTTGTCGAAATGCGCCTGCTGGCACAGATGCTGGTTCAGCGCTGCACAACGTACCTGCACCTGCTTCTCGGCCGCTTCGCTCTGACACGGTGCCACGGCCCCCAGGCCGACCAGAATGGCAATCGCCTGACTAAGAATCGGGTAGCTCGGCGACGGCAACGCAGCCGCCAACTGGCGCATGGTTTTCGGCGCATAAGCCTTGGCCGCCAGGGCTTCGATCAATGGCGCGTAGATCTCCTGCTGCAGGGTGGCCTCGCCCATGGCGCCGGTCACTTTGCTCGGCACGCTGTCGGCCGACTGGGTCAGCACAAAGCGCGTATTGAGCATGCGTTCGCGCTGTTCGCTATCGGCCAGCTTGCTCGCACCGCGTACGTACAGGTCCTTGCGGAACTGCTGGTTGACGAAATAATCCCGGGCCTGCTCGCGCATGATCGGGTGCTCGATGGCCTTGAGAAAGGTCTGGCCTTCGGCGCTCAAATTGATCGCATCCACGGTGTCCTGGGTCACAGCGGTACAGGCGTAATCGAGCTTGGCCGGGGCCAGGGCGTCGACCACGTCGGTGAAGTACATGACGTTCCAGTCGCGGTTGAAGTATTCATGGGCCACGTAATTGCGGTTCTGGCCCATTACCGTCTTGAGCTTGGCATCCAGACCCGGCACCGCCCTGGCATAGGCTGGCTGGGCCGCCAACAGCGCTTCGGAAAACTTCAGCGCCGCCTCGACCCGGCCCACCGCGCCACTGGCTGGCGCGGCAAAACGGTCGTGCAGCGTGAACAGCTGGCGCAACGGTGCCTGGGGCGACCAGCCCGGCAGGCAGTTGTAGCTGATATAGAGCACGCCACCGGGCTTGAGGTGACGGCGGGTGAACTCGACGATCAGCTTCTGATTGTCGCGGCTGATCCAGGTCCAGATGCCATGCAGGCTGATGCTGTCGAATTGTGGCAGGTCTTCCCGGGCCAGCAATTGCTCGAAACTGTCGTCATACAGCCGCGCCGAGCTGTTGAAGCCGGCGGCCAGGCTGTTGGCATGGTTGGCATGAGCCGGATTGAAGTCGGTTGCCACATACTGCCCGGGGTTGGCCGCCGCATGGATATTGACCGAGACACCCTGACCAAAGCCCAGCTCGCAGTGGTAGGCATTGGCACTCTCGACACCCCCCAGGCCTCTGAGCAGCAAACAGTAGCGCTGGAACACGGGATTGATTTCCCGGTAATAGCCATAGGTATAACCCACGTCCGTGAAATAGCCTTCGTTCCAGGTATCGCTCATAAGTTCAGTCCGTTAAATCTACAAAAATGAGAGAGATTTCTTATAGATGCACGAAACATTCCCTACAAGAGAAAACTCTCATTCGCGGGGATTATTCCGATCAGATATCCCGATGAGGGCATTGCCACGCGGATGAAGGGTTTGGGCGGGTTTGTTTCTAAACATTTCACAAGGCCGGTGCAGCATGTGTGTGCGGACTCATCCGCGAAGGGGCTGCTCTGGCTTTACAGCAGATATAGAATCTCCCACAGGTTGTGCTCGACGGGACATATGCCGCGAGCATCGGCAACATCTTGCAGGACTCGTCTGTTTCCCTTGAGTGAAGTTTCCGAGACAATCCCCACCCTCTTGCGCCTGTGAATTTCGGTCCCTAGTCTGCGCCGGTCGTTGCCAATTCAACGAACGGGTGTAGTAGCCCGGCTTTATCAGGCGCACCGCGCCACCTTCTGCAGGCGCTTTTTTACGGCCTGGTTTTTATGGTGGCCGTGCGCAGGACACCTTCGGGTGTACCGGGTGCCTGATCTCCGGACTACTACCCTGCGCGCGGCCGCCACCCTGATCGTGTAGTAGCGATGATGGTGTCGGCTCCTCACCGATTGATCAGGAGTCAAACCCCATGCAAGACACCACCCCCGCCCCACCCTTCAAAGCCAACGAAAACCTGACCGCCATCGAAGCCCTGAACCATGCCAGCGGTATGCTGCGCTGCAACTGGGTGTCGCTCTATGAATGCGCCGATAACCTCAAGGATCCGGAACGCAGCCAGATCTTTTCGGCAGTGCAGCAGATGCAGTTGATCGATGCGCTGGTGGGCAAGGCGCTGGAGGAATTGCCCGGTTCCTGAGGCCGTGAAGAGACCTTGTGGGAGCGGATTTATCCGCGAAGCTGGCAGCCCAGACGATGGAAATGCATCGAATGTACCGACCTCTTCACGGATAAATCCGCTCCCAAAGATTCAAGCGAGGCACCAATCTCACCAGTTATCTGCCAACCCCAGCAACCCCAGAATCTGCTTACGCAAATCCACCAGATACGGATCATCACGATGGCGCGGATATGGCCGTTCGATGGTCAGTTGCGCTTTGATACTGGCCGGACGATCGCTGAAGACGATGACCCGGTTGGCCAGTAACAGGGCTTCCTCAACATCGTGGGTGACCAGCAGAGCGGTGTAGCCCTGGCGTTGCCAAAGGTCGATCAGTTCCTTCTGCATGGCGATGCGGGTCAGGGAGTCGAGCTTACCCAGGGGCTCGTCGAGGATCAGCAGGCGCGGCTCGTTCACCAGGGCGCGGGCCAAAGCCACCCGTTGCGCCATGCCACCGGACAGTTGCCGGGGATAGGCACGACCAAAAGTACTCAGGCCGACCTTGGCCAATGCCGCATCGATTTTTGCCGAGTGGGTCTTGAGCAGGCCTTGGGCCTCCAGGCCCAGGGCAACGTTGTCGCGCACCCGGCGCCACGGATACAGTGTGGGGTCCTGAAACACCACCACGCGACTTGGGTCCGGGCCTTTGATCGGCTCGCCGTCAGCCAGCAAGCTGCCGCTGTCGGCCGGTTCCAGTCCTGCCACCAGGCGCAGCAAGGTCGACTTGCCGCAGCCCGAAGGCCCGAGCAGCGCGACGAATTCACCGGGGGCGATATCCAGGGAGACCTTGTCCAGCACCGCCAGGCGCTGGCCCTCAAGGGAAAAACCATGGCTGATGTTGTCGATACGCAGGGCCAGTCCGGCCGTGCTTGCGCTCTCTTTCGAAGCGGCTGCCGCTACCATTTCATTGCTCCTTGCTGCCAGGCCAACAGCCGGTCACGAATCAGGAACAGCGCCGAAATCAACCCGGAACAGGCCAGGGCCATGATCAGCAGCGCTGCGTACATATTGGCGTAGGCCGCCCAACCCTGGGCCCATTGCAGGTACCAGCCGATGCCGGATTTGACCCCCATCATTTCCGCTACCACCAGGGTCGAGAACGAGGCGCCCAGGCCCATGAACAGACCGACGAAGACATGGGGCAAGGCGGCGGGAATCGCCACGTGGAAGATCAGGAAACTCTGCTTGGCGCCCAGGGTTCGGGCCACGTCGTAGTAGGCCTTGTCGACACTGGCCACACCGGACCAGGTCAGCACCGTGACCGGGAACCAGGTGGCCAGCGCGATCAGAAACACACTGGCGCTCCAACTACTGGGAAACAGAAAGAAACACAGCGGCAGCAAAGCCGTGGACGGCACCGGGCCGAGGATGCGCAGCACCGGGTGCAGCCAATAGCCAATACTGCGCGACCAACCAATGGCGACCCCGGCGATAAACCCGGTAGCCGCACCCAACGCCACGCCACTGCCGAGCAGCAACGCCGAGTGCCAGAGGCTGTCGGCCAGACGCGACCAGTCCTCGACATAGACATCCAGCAACGCCTGGGGAGGCGCGAAAAACGGCACCGGCAGCAGGCCCAGCTTGGCGGTGAGCAACTCCCATGCGCCAAGCAGAATCGGCAAGGCAATCAGCCAGGCGCCTGCCCCGCGAACCCGCCGCGCCAAACCCGGCCACCAGCGCCCGGCGATAGCCGCAACCACGATCAACCCCGCCACGACCAGAGACAAGCGCGCCAGGCCGTCGGTCATCGGCCAGTTGCGGCTGGCGTTGGGCCAATAGCTGATCAGCGCGGCAACGCCGATCCAGGCCAGCACCGCCAACACGCCCTGCCCCCAGAACTGCAAGGGGCGGCGCGCAGCAGGGCTGCCAATATCGGTCAACTCAACTGAAGACATCGGCGGTGATCTCCTTGGCGAAGGCGTTGGCGTCAGTGCTGGCGCGGATCACCTCGACGCCTTGCAGATCCTTGACGTAGGTGGCGATTTCCTTGGTGAGTTCCGCGCCGACCGCATGGTGGCCGTGGGTGTGATCATGAAGGATCGCTTCGACTTCCTCGGTGCTGGTATTGAGGGAATAGGCCTGGAAGCCTTTGGCAACCTCGTCCGGATGTTTCACCGAGTAGTCATGGGCCTCGAGAATGGCCTGGGTCAGCGCGGCCGCCACCTGTTTATTCTCCCGGGTCAGCTTGCCGGTTACACCGACCACGCAGCAGCTGATGTTGGCGTATTCCTCGACCAGGTTGGACGACAGCTCCCGGGCCTTGCCGCCCTTGATCAGGCGATACATGAACGGGTCGCTGCCACTGATGGCCTGCACTTCACCGCGCTCCAGGGCCGTGCCGAGCAGGTCGGCGGGATACAGGCGCCACTCGACATCACGTACCGGATCGACGCCGTGGCGCTTGAGCAGCACGGAAAAGAAGTTACGGTCCGGACTGGCCATGTCGGTGACACCGATGGCCTTGCCCTTGAGATCTTCGAGTTTGGTAATGGAGCCGCTGGTGGCGCTCAACAGACGCAGGCAGCCACCATGGGTACCGGCGGTGAGTTTGACGTCGAAGCCCTGCTCCAGGGCCTTGAGCCAGCGCAGAGCCATACCGATCCCGGCGTCAGCCTTGCCGGTGGCAATGGCTTCGAGCAGCACTTCGGTGGAGTTACCGAAGTTGACCAGTTCAACGTCCAGATTGTGCTTGGTAAAGAAGCCCTGGCCATGGGCGATGACCACCGGCGCGAGACATACGGCATTGAGGTTGATCGCCAGTTTCAGCTTGCGCGGTTCGGCCAGACGGATGAAGTCGCCGGTCCCGGCAGGCTCGCCGTCGGCGTGATGCCCGGCATGCTCATCGGCAGCCCGGCCCAGACGCGGCAGGCTCAGTAACAGCGGGCTGGCCAAGGCGACGCCGGTCAGGCCCAACAGACGACGGCGGCTCAGGTGATCGAATCCGGCCATGCAGGTATTCCTTGAAAAAGTGAGGACGAAGCTGTGACCTGAAAGTCCTTTTAATAACTTTTCTCAAGGTTCCAGCGATTGGTTAGAACCCTATCACCGAACAAAACATTACAGAAATGCATTTAAATTCTAAGCAAAGATGCAATTTATCTATCAAAATTCGCTAAGTATCACTTCATGTGGGAGCGAGGCTTGCCCGCGAAAGCGATTTATCAAACTCAAGAGATGTAATGGATATATCGCCCCCTTCGCGGGCAAGCCTCGCTTCAACGACGAGGGTCGCTGTCCTCAAGTAATCTGTCGACGCAAGTGGAGCGCAATCATCAACATGACCAGACTGAGCCCCAACGACAGCGCCAATATCCCCTCCTCCCCCGCCACTTCCCGCACTGCCGCGTAACACCAGGGCGCCATAGCCGCAAAAACAAACCCCGGCGCCAGCAGCCGCCCCACCAACTGCGCATATTGCCCATGCTCGAACAACTCGAACGGCAGGCTGGCCCGCAGCAAAGTCGCCAGACCATTCATGGCGCCGTAGCCAAAGACAAACACACAGGCCAGCCAGATCCGCCCCTGACTGCACAGGCCGATGGCAAAGCACAGGGTCAGGCCCATACCAACCCAGACGTTCAAGCGCAGTGCTGGCAGCGAGCGGGCCAGCAAGCTTTGCGCCAGCCGCGAGCAGGTCTGACCGATGCCCCACAAGGCCGCCAGCCATAGCGGCAGGTTGAAGTCCACTAACAGGCCGGGCAAATGGGCAGACAGGCCGGCGGAGATAAAGCTGATCAGCGTCACACTCAGGGCGTAGCCGAGCCTGCGCGGCCAGGAGGCTGTGGCGGGCGGCTCGTCAGGCTGCCGGGATCGCGGTGCTGCGGTGTTCGGCAAACCACTCAATAGCAGGCCGCTGCATAAGGCCAATACGCCATACAGGGCAATCCCCGTGCGCCAGCCAAAAGCCTCGAGCAATCCATGACCCAATGGCCAGAACACCGCCGAGGCCAGACCGCCCAGTAAAGTTATCTGCACCATCACCGGCCGGGCCGCAGCACCGGCCAGCCCCGCCAGCGTGGCGAACAGGGTGTCGTAGAGCGACAGGCGCATGCCCAGGCCAAGCAACGCCCAGGCCGCGAAATAAACGCCTGGCGTGCTGCACAGCGACAAGCCGATGCAGCCCGAAGCATTCAATAGAGCGCCGATCTGCATCAGACGCCGCCCGCCCAAGCGTTCGATCAGCAGGCCACTCAACGGCGAGATCAGGCCCATGACCAACAACGCCACCGACAACCCGGCAAACACCTGCTGACCGCCCCAGCCCAGATCGGCAACGATGGCTGGAGCAAAAGCGCCCGGCAAATAGAAGGTCACCCCCCAGTTGATCAGTTGGGCCAGGCCCAATTGCAACACGACGCGCCGCGGCAGACTGGCCATGGCCGATCAGCACGGCGCACTGTCACAACCTTCACCCAATGCTCGCTGCATCAGCACGGTATCGACCCAACGCCCATGCTTGAAACCCACCCGTTCGAATACGCCGACACGATGAAAACCCATGCGTTCATGCAGGCGGATCGAGGCGATATTTTCGCTATTGCCGATGATCGCAATCATCTGCCGCCAGCCGCCGGCGGTGCAGTGTTCGATTACATCCCCCAGCACTGCCTGGCCGATACCCTTCCCCGCCATGCCATCACGCACGTACACCGAATCCTCGACAGTAAAGCGGTAGGCCGGGCGCGGCCGATACAGGGTGGCGTAGCCGTACCCCACCACTTCGCCTGCCAGCTCCGCGACGCGATAAGGCAAGCCTTTGTCGAGAACGTCGGCGCGGCGCCGTTGCAGCTCTTCCAGGCTCGGCGCTTCCAGTTCGAAGCTGGCAATGCCGGTCAACACGTGGTGCGCGTAGATCGCCTGGATGGCGGGCATATCGTCGTCCCGGGCATCGCGCAGGATCAGTTTGTCAGCTGGCATATCGGTCTCGCTTGGCGGCTGCAAATAAAGTGAAACCATGATGCCGCCCGGCCATCTCTAAACAAAGCTATGATTAATCATCCAAAGCATAAGTAAAACTTTGATATGAACCGCCTCAACCTCAACCACTTGCACACCTTTGCCCAGGTCATTCATCACGGCAGCTTTTCAGCGGCAGCCGAGCGTCTGAGCCTGACGCAACCGGCCGTGAGCCTGCATGTCCGTTTGCTGGAACAGCGGTTGAACCTGCGCCTGATCGAGCGCGTAGGCAAACGTCTCAAACCCACGGCAGCGGGCCTGACGTTGCTGGACCACATCGGTCGCATCGATGCGGTGGTCCAGGACGCGCTGCTGGAGCTGTCCAGCCATGCCGAAGGCATCGCCGGGCAGATCGCCATTGGCACCGGTGCCACCGCCTGTATCCACTTGCTGCCGCCCCTGCTGCAGCGGTTGCGGCAACAATTTCCGGACCTCGATGTGCGGGTCAGCACCGGTAATACCGACGGCATCCTCAAGGCAGTGGAAGAGAACCGTCTCGATCTGGCCCTGGTCACCCTTCCCGCCGCCGGACGCAGCCTGGCGGTGACGCCGTTGCTGGAGGATGAGTTCGTGGCGATTTTCTCTGCCGACACCGGCCACGTACCTGAGTCACTGACACCGATCAGCCTCAGCGAGGCGCCGTTGGTGGTGTTCGAAGCAGGCAGCAGCACGCGCCTGCTGATCAACGAGTGGTACTTGCAGGCGGGCCTGCGCATCAAGCCGGTGATGGAGCTGGGCAGTATCGAAGCGATCAAGGAAATGGTGGCCGCCGGGCTCGGCTATAGCATCGTGCCAAGCATGGCGGTGGCGGCCGAACACCATCGTCGCGGCCTGCAGGTACATAGCCTCAATCCGCCCCTGAGCCGTACCCTGGGCATCGCCCTGCGCCAGGACAAGCCCCTGAGCAAAGCGCTGCGCCAAGTGCTGCAAGCCTTGCAGGCGCTGGCGTAGCGCAGTTGCTTGTTCATGCCGATAATGGCACGTACTCTAAAAGCTTCTGAGGTCCATTATCCTTGTAGCAGGGACGCCAACATGCAGTTCATCCCGTTGCTGGACGCGACACCCGAAGTCCAGGCCGAAGTCCGCAACCTGCGCAACCAGACTGCCGTGCGCAAGTTCATGTACACCGAGCACGAAATCTCTCTTGATGAACACGCCGCCTGGCTTGAATCCTTGAAGGGCAACCCTCGGCAATCGGTGTTCGTGGTAATGCTCGACGACAAGCCTGCGGGCGTGGTTTCACTCAACGCCATCAACGCCCTGCATCATAGCGCCGATTGGGCCTTCTACCTGGACGGGGCGTTGCAAGGCAAAGGCGTCGGCAGCCAGGTGGAACTGTGGTTGCTCAATCATGCGTTCGATATCGTGCGCCTGGAAAAACTCAACTGCGAAGTGCTGCAAAGCAACATGGCGGTGATCCGTCTGCATGAGAAGTTCGGCTTTGTCATCGAAGGTGTGCGGCGGCAGAACGTGATTAAGGACGGCCGCCGCATGGACGTGGTGTTGCTGGGCATTACCCGCGAAGAATGGCTTGAGCAGCGGCCGAAGATGCAGGCGGTACTGGATCGGTTGATGCGCTGAGTCGGGCTTTACAGGAGCCGGGTTGCTGGCGATGGCATAAAGTCATTCTATAAAGATGCCGCCGTGCGGCCATCATCGCAAGCAAGCCGGATACAGCCCTGTATTCCAGTTCAAGGCCCTGGCTATTTCAATTTACGGTTGCTTTGAATTCATCGAAGCTGATCTTACCGTCCTTGTTTGAATCTGACCTGGCAAAGAACTCACTGATCTGATCCTCGCTCATGAAATCAGCCATGATGCGTTCGCACTCCGCAACGCTTATATACCCGTCTTTATCCTGGTCATGCTCATCAAATCTTTCCTGTATCAGTGCCAGATCTTCGTCGTTCAACATGCTCATGGTGTCACCTCCGTGGTGTGCGGAAATAAGCTCGACAAAGCTTGAGAAGGCGTACTCCCATTAGGACACTAGCAAATAACTGGATTACCCGACGGTCATCAATCTGAAAGACCAGAAGCAACGATCAATCTCCCCCACCGCCCCCGCAACCA
>NZ_JBGLYM010000064.1:0-11223 GCF_047303955.1 Pseudomonas sp. Pseusp88
GGTGGGGTGGGCCCCCCCCCCCCCTTTTTTTGGTTGGGTTTTTGTTCGGGGGGCCGCCCGGCCCCGGGGCCCCCCCCCCCCCCCCCCCCCCCCCCGCCCCCACGAAAATCACACCATTAATGCCCCGCCTGCCAAGGCTGCCCCAACGAGACCGGCGCATACAACCGCGTGCGCAGCGCATCCCTGGACAACAACACCAGCACCACGATCGTCGCTACGTAAGGCAGCATCGCCAGCAGGTTGGAGGGGATTGCCAGGCCAATGCCTTGCGCGACCAAGTGCAGGATACTGGCCAGGCCGAACAGGTAAGCGCCGAGCAGCAGGCGCCAGACACGCCAGCTGGCGAATACCACCAACGCCAAGGCAATCCAGCCGCGACCGGCGCTCATGTTTTCCGCCCACATCGGCGTATAGGCCAGTGACAGATAGGCGCCAGCCAATCCTGCCATGGCACCACCGAACAGCACCGCCAGAGTCCTGACCCGCAGCACGGGCAGACCCATGGCGCTGGCGGCGTCGGGGTTTTCGCCAACGGCCTGAATGATCAGCCCGATGCGACTCTTGAGCAGCGCCCAGGCAACCAGCACAAACAGGGCGAAGGACAGGTAGACCAGAATATCCTGAGCGAACAGCATCCGGCCGATCAGCGGGATATGGCTGAGCACGGGAATGACAACCGGCTCGAAACCTTGCAACGGCTTGCCAACCCAGGCTGCGCCGACAAAGGTCGACAGCCCGACGCCAAAGATGGTCAGGGCCAAGCCCGTAGCAACCTGATTGGCGTTGAACACCAACGCAACGAGCGCAAACAGCGCGGACAGCAGCATCCCGGCGCACATCGCCAGCAACACGCCGAGCCACAGGTTGCCGGTGCTGAAGGCGACGATAAAACCGATCACCGCGCCAAACAGCATCATGCCTTCCTGGCCAAGGTTGAGGACGCCGCTCTTTTCGCAAATCAGTTCGCCCAGCGCTACCAGCAACAGTGGCGTGCCGCAGCGGACCATGGCGAAGAAAATATTGCTCAGCAGATCGATATCCATCACACGGCTCCTGCGACTGGCGCCATCTGGCGTTTGGCCCAGCGGCCCTTGAGCCGTGGGCGGTAAAGGATCAATACATCACAGGCCAGCAGGAAAAACAGCATCATGCCCTGGAACAGTTGAGTAATGGCCTGGGGCAGGTTCATCGACATCTGTGCGCTTTCGCCGCCCAGGTAGAGCAACGCCATCAGCAGGCTGGAAAACAGAATGCCCAGCGGGTTGAGACGTCCCAGAAAGGCCACTGTGATCGCCGCATAGCCATAGCCGGGCGAGACCTGGGGCACCAGTTGGCCGATTGGCCCGGTGACTTCGCAGACCCCGGCAAGACCCGCCAGGGCACCGCTGATCAGCAAGGCCAACCAGACCAGCCGCTTCTCGCGAAAGCCGACAAAGCCCGCTGCGCGCTTGTCCAGGCCGAGCACTTTGATCTGGAAACCGATAAAGCTGCGTTGCAGCAGCACCCAGACCGCGACCAGTGCCAGCAGGGCGAAATACACCCCGGCATGAATCCGTCCGTCCTCCATCAACAGCGGCAGGCGGCTGGCATCGCCAAACATGGCTGATTCGGGGAAATTCATGCCGGCCGGGTCCTTGAGCGGGCCATGGACGAAATACAGCAGCAGGTTCAAGGCAATGTAGTTGAGCATGATGCTGGTGAGGATTTCATTGGCGTTGAAGTGGGTGCGCAACCAGGCAGTGAGCCCGGCCCATGCCGCGCCCGCGAGGGTGCCGACCAACAGAATCAGCGCCAGCGCCCAACGGCTTTCGATGTCGATGACATTGACCGCCACCGCGCTGCCAGCCAGGGCGCCGAGCAGCAATTGGCCTTCGGCGCCGATATTCCAGATACGCGCTTGATAGGCCACCGCCAGGCCCAGGGCGCAGAGCAGAATCGGTAGCGCCTTGACCATCAGTTCGGACAGACCATAGAGATCGCTGACCGGAGCGATTAATAGGGTGTAAAGCGTCTTCAGCGGATTCAGGCCCAGGGCGATAAACAACAGCGAGCCGCACAGCAGCGTCAGCACGGCGGCGAGCAGGGGCGAGAACCACAGCATGGCGCGGGATTGTTGCCCGCGCGGTTCCAGGGAAAGCAGCATCGCAGGCTCCTTAGTTAATGACGGTAGCGGGAAGTGGGGGCGCAGGGGGGGCGCAGGCGTCGTCGAACTGTCCGGCCATCCAGCCGCCGACCTGCACGACGGTGGTTTGCTCCACCGGCTTGAGGGCCGAGAGGCGGCCACTGCTGAGGGCGGCGATGCGGTCGCTGATCTGGAACAGCTCGTCCAGGTCTTCGGAGATCACCAGAATCGCGGCCCCGGCATCGCGCAGGGCGATCAAGGCGCGATGGATCGCCGCCGCCGCGCCCACGTCCACGCCCCAGGTCGGGTGCGCGGCCACCAGCAGTTTCGGCTTTTGCAGGATCTCGCGACCGAGAATGAATTTCTGCAGGTTGCCCCCCGAGAGACTGCGGGCGGCGGTCTGGGTGTTTGGCGTCTTGACCGCAAAACGACGAATGATGTCTTCGGCCAATGCCTGCACCTTGCCGCGCTGGATCAGGCCCTTGCTGACCAGTCCTTGCTGGAATGCTGTGAGCAGGGCGTTATCGCTCAGGCTCAGTTCCGGCACGGCACCATGCCCCAGGCGTTCGGCGGGGACAAAGGCCAGGCCAAGGCGACGGCGCACATCCGGGCGCAAGTGGGCCACGTGTTTATCGGCAAAGCGGATCTGGCCCGAGTCACGAGCGGGCAGGGGCTGCTCGCCGCTGAGCAGGTCCAGCAGCTCATCCTGACCGTTGCCCGCGACTCCGGCGATCCCGACTATTTCGCCGCTGCGCACCTGCATGTTGATATCTACCAGGGAGCAGCCGAACGGATCGGGGTTACTCCAGGAGAGTTTTTCCACGCGCAGGAATGAAGTGTTGCCCGTGACTTTCGGGTACTGCGCGACCAGTCCTTCGGCATCGCCGACCATCAGCCGCGCCAGCTCCAGATCGCTGCATTGCGCCGGGATGCAATGCCCCGACACCTTGCCCGCGCGCAGCACGGTCGCGTTATGGCACAGCGAGCGCACTTCGCCGAGCTTGTGGCTGATAAACAGAATGCTGCACCCTTCATGGGCCAGGCGGCGCAGCGTCACGAACAGTTCTTCGGCCTCCTGAGGCGTCAGTACTGAGGTCGGCTCATCGAGAATCAACAGGCGGATGTTCTGCATCAGGCAGCGAATGATCTCGACCTTTTGTCGCTCGCCGATCGACAGGCTGTGCACCAGCCGCTGCGGCTCCAGCGCCATGCCATAACGCTGGGAGACCTCACGGATGCGTGGCTCCAGTTGCTTGGGTGTGCCCGCCGAGGCGCCCATGGCCAGGGCGATGTTCTGCGCTACAGTCAATGTCTCGAACAGTGAGAAATGCTGAAACACCATGCCGATGCCCAGGCTGCGCGCCTGAGCCGGATTGCGCATGGTCAGGTCGCTGCCCTGCCAGATGATCGAACCGGAGTCGGGTTGGGTCACGCCGTAGATGATCTTCATCAACGTGCTTTTGCCCGCACCGTTTTCCCCCAGCAAGGCATGGATTTCACCGGGCTGGATGCTCAGGTCAATGGCATCATTGGCCAGGCAACCCGGATATTGCTTGCTGATTTTGCGCAGTTGCAGGCGCGGGTTTGTCCCAAGGTTTGACATGACAGGCTCTGATCGTGAAATGGGTCGCGGCATGAATAAGCAAAAAGCTGGCCAGTGGGTCAGGTTTTTTGATTTAAATGCCTCGCAAATGACGTCATCCTCTGGGACCGGCTTTAGCCGGGAATACCTCTTCCCGGCTAAAGCCGGCCCCACAGATTTCACAACATCTGGACGGCACCAGATCAGGGCGAAAACTCAGGCAAAAGACTCAAGATGGATCATCGATCTGTACAAAAAATATACAGCCGCTGACAAGCGCCATACCTCAAGCCCTTCCGCTACCCTTGCACCTGTTATCCACAGGTTGCTCCACAGTAATTGTGTGCAAGGGAAAAAGCCCGATATAAGCAGGCGCGCCTTAGTATCGAGAGGCGATAAAGACGGTTAACACGCTGTTTTGATGGCGATTTCTTACTGTGCAGGGAAATGTGAACAAAAAATAATCAACGCCCTGTAAGTCATGTCCCGCAAGGGCCGCAGCCAAATGTGCTCAGCTTATCCACAGTCGGGTGCACAGCAGGTGTGGGCAATTCAGTCCGCAGTGGATTCGTGCAGAATAATCCTGCCGCGACTCAGGTCGGCAAGCTGGCGTTGCAGGGCTTCGACCTGCTCCGGGCCGATGGCAATCGACAGCTCTACACCGTTGGACGTGAAGTTTTCCGACTGTACCAGGCCGTTGATTTCAGCCACTCGCAGCTTGACCAGGGCCAGCTCGCTGAAGCTGCATTCCAGCTCTCGGGCCACCCGATTGATCAGCGGACGACGCTCTGCCTGCTGCAGGCATTTATTCGCGCCACCGCCATAGGCCCGGGCCAGGCCGCCGGTGCCCAATTGAATGCCGCCGTACCAGCGGATGACCAGTACCACCACTTGATCGAAATCCTGGGCCTCGATGGCCGCCAGAATCGGTCGCCCCGCCGTACCGCCCGGTTCGCCGTCATCGTTGCTGCGGTACTGCGCGCCCAGTTTCCAGGCCCAGCAGTTATGCGTGGCATCGAGGTCACTGTTTTGCTCGATAAACGTCTGGGCGTCGGCCGGGCTGTTGATCGGCGCGGCCAGGGTGATGAAACGGCTCTTGCGGATTTCTTCGCGAAATTCGCAAGAGCCGAGCAGGGTAAACGGCATCTTCGGTTCCAGCTGGGGTCACGGGGCTGGCGGTGTGAGTCCGCAGCCTTTGAGAATGATACGAATCAGGTTGTCGCCTGCCACGTCCATGTCCTGCTTGGTCAGGCGCGCTCGGCCGGTGACCTGGCAGATCTGCGTGGCGAAGTCAGCGTAATGCTGGGTGCTGCCCCACAGCAGGAAGATCAGGTGCACCGGGTCGACCGGGTCCATTTTGCCTGCGTCGATCCAGCTCTGGAACACGGCGGCACGACCCTGGAACCAGGTGCGGTAATCCTGACTGAAGTACTCGTTAAGGCACTCGCCACCACTGATGATCTCCATGGCGAAAATCCGCGAAGCCTGCGGCTGGCGGCGGGAAAACTCCATCTTGGCGCGAATGTAACGGCTCAGGGCTTCTGCCGGGTCGTCTTCAACGCTCAGGTAGTTGAAGGTACTGTCCCACAATTCGATGATGTTGCTCAGCACGGCGATATACAGCCCGAGCTTGTTGGTGAAGTAGTAATGCAGGTTGGCCTTCGGCAGTCCGGCTTTCTGCGCGATGGTATTCATGCTGGTGCCTTTGAAGCCATGGCGGGCGAATTCGTCTTCAGCAGCTTTTATGATCGCTTGCTCGTTCTTTTGACGAATGCGGCTGGCGGGCTTGGCGGATTGATTGCTGTGCGCTGGGACTTCGAGGGTCATGGGCGATTCCGGACAGATCATAGGGTGCGACGGATGCACTGATAGCGCACCCGCAACAATCCGACAAGCGTTGCTTGCGTTATTTAGCTCCTTCAGGCTCGGAAATTTCTTCCTCTGCTGTCGCCTTTTCCTTCGGCAACAGTAGCGACATCAACAGGGCTGTAATACCGCCGCTGGTAATGGCCGAGTCGAACAGGTTCTGCACCAGCTTGGGCATGTGATGCAGCAAGGCCGGTTGCGCGGCGATGCCCAGGCCGACGCCGAAGGAGGTAGCGATGATCAGCATGCTGCGACGGTCCAGCGGCGCCCGGGACAGAATGCGTACGCCTGCGGCCGCAACGCTGCCGAACATCACCAGGGTGGCGCCGCCCAATACCGGTTTAGGTATTTGCTGAACGATGGCGCCGATCATGGGGAACAGACCGAGGATGATCAGTACCGCGCCTATATAAAGCCCGACATAACGGCTGGCCACGCCGGTCAGCTGAATCACGCCGTTATTCTGGGCGAAAGTGGTGTTGGGAAATGCGCTGAAGGTGGCGGCCAACAGGCAACTGACGCCATCGCCAAGCACGCCGCCCTTGAGCCGGTCGATATAGCTCGGGCCGCTGATGGGCTGGCGCGAGAGCATGCAGTTGGCGGTCAGGTCGCCGACGGTTTCGATGGTGCTGATCAGATAAATCAGCGCGACCGGCAGGAAAGCGCCCCAGTCAAAACTGAAACCGAACTTGAACGGCACCGGCACGCTGATCAACGGCAGGCTGCTGATGGATTGCGGCACCAGTTTACCGCTGAACCATGCCGCCAGACTGCCCAACAGCAGGCCGATGATGATTGCCGACAGGCGTATCCACGGGGTGTTGGAGCGGTTGAGCAGAATGATCACCAACAGCACGAAACCACCCAGCGCCAGATTGAGCGGGTCGCCAAAATCCGGGGCATTGAAGCCGCCGCCAAGGTCAGTGACACCGACCTTGATCAGGCTGACGCCGATCAGGGTGATGACAATGCCGGTCACCAGCGGCGTGATGACCTTCTGCAACTGACCAATGAAGCGGCTGAGGACGATCTGCACCACCGCGCCGAAAAAGCACACGCCGAAGATCATCGCCATGATGTCTTCCGGGCCACCACCACGTTGCTTGACCATGAAGCCCGCTGACAATACCGCGCCGAGAAAGGCAAAACTGGTGCCTTGCAGGCAGATCATCCCGGCGCCTATGCCGAACGGCCGACGGGCCTGGATGAATGTCCCTGCACCCGAGACCAGCAACGCCATGCTGATCAGATAGGGCAGGTAGGCGCCCAACCCCAGGGCCGAGCCAATCACCAGAGGTGGCGTAATGATGCCGACGAAACTGGCGAGCACATGCTGCAAGGCTGCCAACAAGGCCGGGGCGGGTTTCGGGCGATCGTTCAGTCCGTAGATCAGATCGCTTTCGGGTGAGGCGTCGGGTTGCATGTCGTGCTCTCGAGTGTGATGTCGGCTGGAGTTACCCCGAACATCTGCAAAAAGCTGTCCATGTGCTCAGGTTATTTTTCCTTGTTCGGTTTTATTTCTATTAAAAACATAAAGATGCGATGGTTAAATTTAATTCTGTGATGACCTAGCGTGTCGCTGCCAGGGCGTTCAGGAAACTTTCCAGCACCAAATGAGGGCGACGGCCCTTGCGCGTGACTGAGACCAGGCTCAGGTCATAGAAACGTGACGCCGGCTTCAGCGCACGCAGGCGCCCTTGCTGGACCCAGAATGTCGCGTAGTGATCCGGCAGATATCCGATATAGCGTCCGGTCAGGATCAGAAATGCCATGCCTTCGCGGTCCGAGGCGCTGGCGGTGCAGCGAAGTGCCTGATAGTGCGCCTGGATTTCCCCCGGCAAGCGAAAGGTCGGGGCAATGGCGTCCTGATCGGCCAGGCGCTTGTCGTCCAGCTGCGCGTCATCGACATAAAACAGTGGATGGCCCACCGCGCAATAAAGCAGCGAGCGTTCGCTGTACAAGGACTGATATTCCAATCCCGACAGCGCGCTGGCCTGAGGCACCACGCCGACATGCAGGCGGCCGTCGAGTACGCCTTGTTCCACTTCGTTGGGCGCGATCATGCGGATATTGATATGCACGTCCGGGCCGCGCTCTTTCAATTGCGCCAGGGCATGAGTGATGCGCATGTGGGGCAGGGTGACCAGGTTATCGGTCAGGCCGATATTCAACTCGCCGCGCAGGTGCTGGTGCAGGCCGTTAACCTCTGTACGAAAACTCTCCAGGGCACTGAGTAACTGTAAGGCTGAGTGGTAGACCTCGCGACCTTCTTCCGTCAGAGAAAACCCGGCGCGGCCACGCTGACACAGGCGCAGGCCCAGACGCTGTTCGAGATCACTCATCTGCTGGCTGATGGCCGAGCGGCCAATGCCCAGGGCGCTTTCTGCGGCAGAAAAGCCTCCCGCCTCCACTACGCTGCGGAAGATGCGCAGCAGGCGGATATCAAAATCGCTGACTTGTGCCAGTGGATCGGGACGACGGCTATTCATTGTTTAGTGGTTGCCTGACTGAAGATCTTAAAAGTTGGGTTTTACGGACTTTATTCCCGTGGCAACTTGGCTGCAATCAAGCTTTATTCAATGAACCGCTTACATCCTGCGAGGATCGCTCCGATGAACATGCCCGAATCGTCCGATATGTCTTTGGCCAGCCAGCTGAAACTCGATGCGCACTGGATGCCCTATACCGCCAATCGCAGTTTTCAGCGTGATCCGCGCCTGATCGTTGCCGCTCATGGCAGCTATCTGACAGACGACAAGGGTCGCAAGATCTACGATTCACTGTCCGGGCTGTGGACTTGCGGAGCCGGTCATACGCGCACGGAAATCCAGGAAGCGGTAGCCAGACAACTGAACGTGCTCGATTACTCGCCAGCCTTCCAGTATGGCCATCCGCTGTCCTTCCAGTTGGCGGAGAAGATCACCGAGCTGACGCCGGGCAATCTCAATCACGTGTTCTATACCGACTCCGGCTCCGAGTGCGCCGACACCGCCGTGAAGATGGTGCGAGCCTACTGGCGTCTGAAAGGCCAGGCGACCAAGACCAAGCTGATCGGCCGCGCCCGTGGCTATCACGGTGTGAATATCGCGGGTACCAGCCTGGGTGGCGTCAACGGCAACCGCAAGATGTTCGGTCAACTGATGGACGTCGACCATCTGCCGCACACCCTCCTGGCCAGCAACGCCTATTCCAAAGGTATGCCGGAGCAGGGCGGTATCGCCCTGGCCGATGAGATGCTCAAGCTGATCGAATTGCACGATGCGTCGAACATCGCTGCCGTAATTGTCGAGCCCATGGCCGGTTCGGCTGGCGTGCTGGTGCCGCCTCAGGGTTACCTGAAGCGTCTGCGTGAAATCTGTGATCAGCACAATATCCTGCTGATCTTCGACGAAGTCATTACCGGTTTCGGTCGTACCGGTGCCATGTTCGGCGCTGACAGTTTCGGCGTGACCCCGGACCTGATGTGCATCGCCAAGCAAGTCACCAACGGCGCCATCCCCATGGGCGCGGTGATTGCCAGCAGCGAGATCTATCAGACCTTCATGAATCAGCCGACGCCGGAATATGCCGTCGAATTTCCCCACGGCTACACCTATTCCGCGCACCCGGTGGCTTGCGCAGCGGGTCTGGCGGCACTTGAGTTGTTGCAGCGGGAAAACCTCGTGCAGCAAGTGGCGCAAATTGCTCCGCACTTCGAGAAGTCGCTGCACGGCGTGAAAGGCGCCAGGCACATCGTCGATATCCGCAACTTCGGCCTGGCCGGCGCGATCCAGCTGGCACCCCGTGATGGCGACGCCATCGTGCGTCCGTACGAGATCGGCCTGAAACTTTGGAAAGCCGGCTTCTATGTCCGCTTTGGCGGCGACACCCTGCAGTTCGGGCCAACCTTCAACAGCAAGGCCGAGGATCTGGACCGCTTGTTCGACGCCGTAGGCGAAGCGATCAATCAGGTCGACTGACCGACCCAACCTTATCGATTAAGCCAGGCGCGATGAATGTCGCGCCTTTTGGAGTTCTATTCATGAGCAACATCCAGCACCTGATCGACGGCCAATTGGTCAGCGACAACGGCCGTACTGCCGACGTGTTCAACCCGTCCACCGGTCAGGCGATCCACAAAGTGCCATTGGCCAGCCGGGAAACCGTGCAGCAGGCCATCGATTCGGCCAAGGCCGCCTTCCCGGCCTGGCGTAACACCCCGGCGGCCAAGCGTGCCCAGGTCATGTTTCGTTTCAAGCAACTGCTGGAGCAGAACGAAGCGCGCATTGCCCAGTTGATCAGCGAAGAACACGGCAAGACGCTTGAAGACGCGGCCGGTGAACTCAAGCGCGGCATCGAGAACGTCGAGTACGCCAGTGCTGCGCCGGAAATTCTCAAGGGCGAGTACAGCCGCAACGTCGGCCCGAACATCGATGCCTGGTCTGACTTTCAGCCTCTGGGTGTAGTGGCGGGTATCACCCCGTTCAACTTCCCGGCCATGGTGCCGCTGTGGATGTATCCGTTGGCGATTGCCTGTGGCAATTGCTTCATCCTCAAGCCATCGGAGCGTGACCCTAGCTCGACGTTGCTGATCGCTCAACTGCTGCATGAAGCCGGTTTGCCCAAGGGTGTGCTGAATGTGGTGCATGGCGACAAGACTGCGGTGGATGCACTGATCGAGGCGCCAGAGGTCAAGGCTCTGAGTTTTGTCGGGTCTACGCCGATCGCCGAGTACATCTATAAAGAAGGCGCTGCCCGTGGCAAACGTGTCCAGGCATTGGGCGGGGCGAAGAACCATGCGGTGCTGATGCCGGATGCCGATCTGGATAACGCGGTCAGTGCCCTGATGGGTGCGGCCTATGGTTCGTGCGGCGAACGCTGCATGGCGATTTCGGTGGCCGTTTGTGTAGGCAATCAGATTGCCGATGCATTGGTGGCCAAGCTGGTGCCGCAGATCAAGGCGCTGAAGATTGGCGCAGGCACTACGTGCGGCCTGGACATGGGGCCATTGGTCACCGGCCAGCATCGCGACAAGGTCAGTGGCTATATAGAAGATGGCGTGCAGGCGGGCGCGACCCTTGTGGTCGACGGTCGCGGCCTGAGTGTTGCCGGTAATGAAGAAGGCTTCTTCCTGGGCGGCTGCCTGTTCGACCGGGTTACCCCCGAGATGCGTATCTATAAAGAAGAGATCTTCGGCCCGGTGCTGTGCATCGTGCGCGTCGACAGCCTCGAACAGGCCATGCAGCTGATCAATGATCACGAATACGGTAACGGCACCTGCATCTTCACCCGTGATGGCGAAGCGGCGCGGCTGTTCTGTGATGAAATCGAAGTGGGTATGGTCGGCGTCAACGTACCTTTGCCGGTGCCGGTGGCCTACCACAGCTTTGGCGGCTGGAAGCGTTCGCTGTTCGGTGATCTGCATGCCTACGGTCCGGATGGCGTGCGCTTCTATACCCGACGCAAGGCGATTACCCAACGCTGGCCGCAACGAGCCAGCCATGAGGCATCGCAGTTTGCGTTTCCGAGTCTCTGAGGGAAGCAGCTGCAAGCCTCAAGCTATAAGCTGCAAGCAGGTGTTCCTGGCCCTTCTTGCAGCTTGTAGCCAGAAACTTGAAGCTTCCTGAAATAATCGCTTGACGCCCCTCAGAATCTATCTATAATTCGCCCCACT
>NZ_JBGLYM010000065.1:0-10926 GCF_047303955.1 Pseudomonas sp. Pseusp88
AGCCGGGAAGGCGTATTCCCGGCTAAAGCCGGTCCCACAGAAAAACCGCTTACATCAATATCAAACCCTGAACTGCCTGACCAATGCCCCAAGCCGCTGCCCCAAGTCCGACAGGCTGCGGGAGGTCTGGGCGCTATGCCGGGTCTCCTCGGCCACGCTCTCCACCGCCACGGCGATCTGATGCACGCTGCGGTTGATTTCTTCGGCTACGGCGGTCTGCTCTTCGGCGGCGCTGGCAATCTGCGCATTCATCGAGTTGATGGTGCCGATCAACTGGCCGATGGTGTCCAGTGAGCTGCCCGCTTCATTGGCGCTTTTCGATGTACCGTCACCGGCCTCACTGGAACGACGCATGGCCTCCACCGCGCTCTGGGTGCCTTTTTGCAGGCGGTCGATCATGCCCTGGATTTCCTGGGTGCTTTGTTGGGTGCGGCTGGCCAATGCCCGTACCTCATCCGCCACCACGGCAAAGCCGCGACCGGCCTCCCCTGCCCTCGCTGCTTCGATGGCGGCATTGAGGGCCAGCAGGTTGGTCTGCTCGGCAATCGAGCGAATCACTCCCAATACGCTGACGATGGAAGACACATCCTGCTGCAGACTGTCCAGGGAAGTACCGCTGTTGCGGATATCGTCCACCAACGCATGAATCTGGCGAATGCTGCCGTCAACTACACGCTTGGCCGCAAGACCTTCCTGATCGGTCTGCTGCGCCGCCACCGAAGCACCCTGAGCGCTGTGGGCGACTTCCTGAGCGGCTGCGGACATCTGATTGATCGCCGTCGCCACCTGATCGGTCTCGGTGCGCTGACGCTCCATGGCCTGCTCGGAACGTTGTGCCTGACTGGAGACTTCGCCCACCAGGGTAGTCAGTTGCGTGGTCATCTCGGCAATCTGTCGCACCAGACCATGGATCTTGTCGACGAAACGGTTGAAGGAGCCCGCCAGATCGCCCAACTCATCGCGACTGGTGATCGCCAGACGCTTGGTCAGGTCGCCCTCACCGGCGGCAATGTCATCCAGATTGTCTTTCATCAGGCGCAAAGGCCGCAGCAGGGTGGAGGCCAGAACAACACCGGCAATGGCAATAAGGATCAGCACCACGACGGCGATACCGATGATACTCAGCAGCATGTCACGCAGGCGATCGTCCACGGCCTGCTGCACTATCGCAACCTGCCCCTCGATGCCGTCCAGATTGACCGAGGAGCCAACGATCATGTCCCATTTTGGCAAGTATTCGGTGTAACCGAGCTTCGGCAGCAATTCAGTCTTGCCCGGCAGGGTCGAGGTGTACTGCGAATAGTGGGTACCGGCCTTGGCCGAACCAATCAGCTCACGAATGTAGTAAACGCCATTGGGATCCTTGGCATCCATGACGTTTTTGCCTACACCGTCAGGGCTGCTGCCCTTGAACAGGCGTACGCCCTGGGAGTCATAGCCAAAGAAGTAACCCTCTTTGCCATAGCTCCCGGCGGAAAGCAGCTTGATCACCTTGTCCCTGGCGGACATATCGCCCTGCTCAGAGGCGTCATAAAGCGGCTTTAGCGTGCTCAGGCCGATGGATACATAGCTTTGCAGCGTCGTCTTGGCGTCATTAAGCAGACGTACCCGCGCGTCATCGACCTCTTGCTGCGCCTGCTTATGCAATATCACAACAGTCACGACACTGATGACCACCGCGAAAATCAGCACCGGCAGCATGGCCAGTGACAGGACCTTGGCTTTCAGGCTCAGACGCATAAGACTTCCTCAGGGAGATGTAGTTATTGTTTTTGAGCTACAGGCTTGAACTGTTAACGGCCACGGCAACGGAAAGTTGAGAAGCACTTGGCAATTCGCTCAGCCGCGAGCGGCGGGATCAGGCAGCTCGATGCGAACACGCAGGCCACCCAGCGGGCTTACCAGTAACTGTAACTGGCCGCCCCAGGCGTCGACGATATCCCGCACAATGCCGAGGCCCAGGCCATGCCCCGCGACCTGTTCATCTAGACGGGTGCCACGACTGACCACCTCGTCATGACGATTCTCCGGGATACCGGGGCCGTCGTCGTCGATCAGCAGGATAAAACTCCCTTCTTGCCGGTGTATGCCCAGGCACACCTCACTGTCCGCCCATTTGCAGGCGTTATCCAATACATTGCCCAGCAGCTCCAGAATGTCCTCGCGATCCCAGGGCAGTGCCAGATCGGCAGGGATCTCGGTACGCAGTGCCAGGTGTTCGCCGTGAATCAGGCGCAGGGTCGCCAGCAAGCCAGGCAGCTCAACACTGCAATCGAACAAAACGCCGGGCAAGGCGTCTCCGGACAGGCGTGCACGATTCAGCTCCCGGCTCAGGCGTTGCTGGATCTGTTCGAGTTGCTCGTTAAAGGTGCGGCGAATATCCGGATAAGCGTCGAGGCGGCTGTCGGACGTCAGGCTGATCAGCACCGCAAGAGGCGTTTTCAGGGCATGACCGAGATTGCCCAAGGCATTTCGCGAACGCTTGAGGCTGTCTTCGGTATGGGCCAGGAGGTGATTGATCTGGGCGACCAGAGGCTCAAGCTCCTGGGGCACGGCATCATCCAGCTGTGAGCGCTGCCCCTGTTGCAGCTGGGAAATCTGCTCGCGCACCCGCTCCAGAGGACGAAAGGCGCGCCTGACGGTCATGCGCTGCAGGATCAGGATCAACAGCAAGGCCACCCCGCCCAGACCCAGGCCGATCTGCTGCACCCGTTGAAAGCTGGCCCTGACCGGCGTGTAATCCTGGGCCACGGTAATTGAAATCTTCTGGCCGAATTTGCGGTAGTCCGCGTTTAATACCAGCAGCGACTGACCGGTCTTGGCCAACTCGGAATGAGCGTGCAATCCCGGCCCTTCGAGATTTGGCAGCTCAAGATCCCAAAGCGAGCGCGAGCGCCAATGTCCCTGGGCAAAGTCAATGCGGAAATAGTGACCGGAATAAGGCCGCTGATAGGCTGGAGAGACATGCTGCTCGTTCAATTGCAGGCCGTCGGGACCACGTACCAAAGCTGTCAGCAGGCCTTCGCTCTCGTTGCGCAGTCCGGACTCCAGATAACGCTGCAAGCCGACCTCGAACAACCACAGGCTGATCTGGGCCAGTACCAAGACCACAATCAGAACGATACTGACCAACCACAGACTGAGGCGGCCTTGAATGGACTTCATCCGCCGCTTCCGCCAAACAGATAGCCCTGGCCCCGGCGCGTCTCGATCACGCTACGTCCCAGCTTGCGGCGCAGATGATTGACGTGGACCTCGATAACATTAGAGTCGCGCTCGGTCTCTCCGTCGTAAAGGTGCTCGGCCAGATGCCCTTTGGAAAGGATCTGCCCCGGATGCAGCATGAAATAGCGCAACAGGCGAAATTCGGCGGAAGTCAGCTGGATGTCATCGCCTTCCTGCATGACGCACTGCCGCCCTTCGTCCAGATGCAGCCCGGCCGCTTCGAGACGCGGTTGATTGGCCACACCATGAGAGCGACGCAATAGCGCCTGAATGCGCAATTGCAGCTCTTCGGGGTGGAAGGGTTTGGTCAGGTAGTCATCGGCACCGGCCTTCAGGCCTTCGATACGCTCGGCCCAGGAATCACGGGCCGTCAGAATCAGTACAGGCGTCGCCAGACCATTACGGCGCCACTGTTGCAGCACATCGAGACCGGGCATGCCGGGCAGCCCCAGATCCAGCACGATCAAGTCATAGGGCTCGGTGGCGCCTTGCAGCAAGGCATCACGGCCGTCAGCCAGCCAGTCGACTGCATAACCCTGACGACCAAGCCCCGCCAGCAGTTCGTCGGCCAACGGCACATGATCCTCAACCAGTAACAGTCGCATCAATCGTCTTCCTTGTCTTCTATCAGGCGGCTGTTCCGCGCATCGAACTTCAACTCGCGAACGATGCCCTCACGAGTGAGCAATTCAATTTCATATACGTAGATATCGTGTTTGAGCTCGAGTTCGGCTTCCAGCAGCCTGGATTCGGGGTAGCGCTTGAGCGCCACATCGATACATTGCTCCAGTGATTGTATGACGCCACTTTGGCGCAGCTTGAGCGCCTCATCCTGATCGAGGTCCCGGGCGCTGATCCTGGTGCACAGCATCATCAGGATCACACCGCAGAATAAATAGAGACGCCTGGGCTTTTGCATCAACTGTCCTGATGATTCTTCAGAATTTGTCCGGTCACCGCGTCCAGCTCCACGTCCCACTCGACACCCTTGGTATCGCGCAATTCAACCTGGTAGACATACTTGCCGTATTCCTGTTCAAGCTCGGTATCGGTAATGGTCGCCTGGGGGTGCTGGCCCAGGGCAAGGGTATTGAGCTTCTCGAAGGACTGGATAGTACCCGCATCGCGCAGGCGCAGGGCTTCATCAGGGCCGATATCACGCGCCTGGACAATACCGGCGGTGAGAGTCAGGGCGGTGGCGGCGAACAGGGCAGTCAAAGTTTTCATCATTCATCTCCAAGGGGTAAACAGGCTTTACGGTCCTTAAGATAACGACCCGAACTTAATTCAAGCTTAATACCTGCGGCCAATCGCCATCAGCACAGCGAATTCCTGTCAAACGACACAGATGGCTCAGCGGGTATGATGAACAGCCTGTCCAACGGAGACGTCCATGAGTGCCATCCTTATCAAATCCAGCAGCCTGACCCTCAAGGCAGGCCGCCGGGCAATGTCCAGGCTCAGAGAGCAGGGTTTGCATCCGCGGGACGTCGGTATCGTGCCGGGTGCCGCCGGTGGGCCCAAGGCATTGGGGATACAGGGACTGGATCTGGCCCTGTTCGGCGAGTGGCTGCCACGAGCACCGCGAGAACGCTCACTGATTGGCGCTTCGATTGGCTCCTGGCGCTTCGCCAGTGCCTGTCTGCCCAATCCGGTCGAGAGCATCCGCCGTCTCGGACGGCTGTATAACGAGCAAAGCTTTGCCAAGGGCGTCACCATCGCAGAAGTCAGCCAGAGTTGCGTACGCATGCTCGACAGCCTGCTGGAAGGCCAGGACGCCCAGATACTGGATAACCCCCACTACCGACTCAATATCATGATCGTCAAAAGCCATGGCCGGTTGGCCCATGACCATCGTCGCAGCCTGGGGCTTGGTTTGTCTTCGGTAATTGCCGACAACCTGCTCGGACGCGCGCGGCTGTCACGGCACTTCGAACGCCTGATCATGCATGACCAGCGCCTCGCGCCGCCGCTGCATGCCCTGACCGACTTCCCGTCACGCAGCCTGCATCTGGACACCTCTAATCTGCGTCAGGCGCTGCTCGCCTCGGGTTCGATCCCAATGGTCATGGAAGGTGTGGTGGATATCCCTGGCGCCGGGCCGGGGACTTTTCGCGATGGCGGGCTGCTCGACTATCACCTTGATCTGCCCTACTCCGGCGACGACATTGTGCTCTACCCGCATTTCATCGATCGAATCATTCCCGGCTGGTTCGACAAGACGCTACCCTGGCGCAAGGGCGACCTCGGCAGGCTGCAGGACGTGTTGCTGATTGCCCCATCCAGGGAATACCTGGCACGACTGCCTTACGGCAAGCTGCCGGACAGAAACGACTTCAAGCGCTTCATGGGTGACGACAAGACCAGGCAGACCTATTGGCGAAAGGCCATGGAGGAGAGTCAGCGCATGGGCGACGAGTTTCTTGAGCTGGTCGACAACAATCGCCTGACGGAGCATCTGCGGCCCCTGAATTAGCCTGCGGCCATGTTTTGCGCATCGGGCAAATCATTACTGTTAAACTCGACATCTGCTTTTATCGCTTCGGCGAACGCCACTTACAGAGTTCAAGATACCTTGGAAATCTTCAAAGAATTTACCTTCGAATCTGCCCACCGCCTGCCCCACGTCCCTGAGGGGCACAAGTGCGGCCGTCTGCACGGGCATTCGTTCCGCGTCGCCATCTACCTGGAAGGCGACGTCGATCCCCATACCGGCTGGATCCGCGACTTCTCCGAAATCAAGGCGATCTTCAAGCCGCTGTATGAACGCCTTGACCATAACTATCTGAACGATATTCCCGGCCTTGAGAATCCAACCAGCGAGAACATGGCCAAGTGGATCTGGAATGAACTCAAGCCTCTGCTGCCGGAGCTGTCCGCCATTCGTATCCATGAGACCTGCACCAGTGGTTGCGTGTATCGCGGAGACTGAGCGCCTGGTTGTTGTCACGCAGAAGGCCGCATGCAGATGCGGCCTTTTTTATTGGCCTCAGGTATGGATAGGTAAGGCCAAACCGAAAAGAACAAAGAATCCACCGCACACTTTATTGAAACGGCGCCCGGTTCGAGCCAACCAGGGCCTGACCCGGTGCGCTGCGCTGGCCACACTATATTCAACAATGAATTCCACGACGGCGTAGGTCAGTGCGATAGCAGCCGTCTGTGCGAAGACGCTTCGGTGCGGATCCAGGAAGGGTGGAATAAACGCAGTAAATAGCAGCAGCGCCTTGGGATTGGAAATAGCCGACACCAGCCCCTGACGAAACAGCGACCAGCTTCCAGCGCTTGTAGTAACGCCGGTATCAAGGCCCACGGGGGCAGATCGCCATAGCCCGAAACCCAACCAGATCAGATAGAGCCCGCCAACAATCTTCAAGGCCGTGAACCAGGTGGCCGAGGCCTGAATCAGCGCGCCCAATCCCAACGCGCAAAACGACAGGACGATGGCAAATCCAAGCACACCGCCTGTGATAGTGAACAAGGTTTTACGACTGCCGTGAAGAGCTCCATGGGTAAGCACCAACAACGCATTGGGCCCAGGCACTATCGCGATGCCGCAGCAGGTAATCAGATAGAGCAACCAGGTCTCGAAGGGCATGATCAGATCCAGCAAGTGTTTATCAATGCCAGCATCTTGCGGGCGTACAACCACCTTGAAAAGCGCATAATTCACGTAATGGCCATTCGATTAACGAATAGAGGTAACGGTAATGCCTGCCAGCGACTTGCAGATCAATTGGCTCAAGTGCTTCGTGGCGGTGGTGGATGCCGGTTCGCTATCTGGGGCGGCCCACGAGGTGAACAGATCACAGTCAGCCGTCAGCATGCAGATGAAGAAACTGGAAACCGCCCTTGGACGGCGGTTGTTGAGTCGCGGGCCGAGACACCTGCATCTGACCGATGATGGCCAGACACTGCTGAGCTACGCCCGGCGCATGCTTGCACTTCACGCCGAGACCCAGGCGGCTTTCCATGGGGAAGAACTAACCGGACTAATCCGCCTGGGCGTCGCGGAGGACTACGCCGCCAGGTATCTCACACCGGTTCTGAAGCGCTTTTCGCCGCGCTATGCAGCCGTGGAAATAGAACTGAACTGCGAACAGTCGACCACGCTTATTCCGCGTGTGCGCAGTGGCGATCTTTATCTTGCGCTGGTGTCCAGAGACTCGCCACAAGGAGGGACCTTTCTCTTCAAAGAGCCGATGGTCTGGGTTGGCTCACCCCAGTTCGAGCTCTGGCGACGAGACCCGATACCTATCGCCGTCTACGAAAGCGCAAGCCTGGCTCGGCATTATGCGGTGAGTTCACTGACTCAACAGGGACGCCAATTCAAGGTGGTCTATAACAGCTCCAGCCTGGCCGGACAGGTAGCCGCGGTTGAGGGTGGGCTCGCCATTGCCGCGATCACACAGTGCAGTGTGCAGCCATCGTTTCAGGTGTTGAGCAGCGAGCATGGCCTGGGAAACATTGAACCCATGGAAGTTTCCATAATGCGTAGCCGGGCTTCGCGCGGGTCAAAGGCGGTTAATAGTCTTCATGCATTTATCATCAGTGCACTGAGAGCCCAGGGATAGACAAAGTCGACGCCTTAGCAGAAGAAGGTCGCACGCCAAGGTGGCCTTCTTCTACGGCTATGAGCACTTACGCAATCAGGTTGCCCGCAGTAATCGTACCCACCGCTCCCGTAAGTTGGATAAAGAAGTCAGTTGAGTCGAACTGCGAGGTATCTGACCCGCTGTTCTGGAACAAGTACGTTCCTGTTGCCGACCCTGTCTGTATCGTGATCAGGTAAGCCTGACCGGTGTTATTCAGAACAATGGACAGGCCACTACTGATTGTGCTCAGGTAATTGCTTGTGTCGGCATTACCGATGATATAACTACCGACGAAGGCTGCGTTGACGCCAGTCTTGAAATAATCTGTCCCTGTCGCATTGAAGTTGCCCACCTGGTCAACCTGATTGCGATTGGACATATTGGCGCCTGTTTCGATCAGCGTCTCCGAGCCAAAGCCGGACGTTTGCAAATTGATCACATCGACCGCCGCGCCACCCGTGATCGTTGTTGACGCGGCGCTGGAGCCCAACAGGTTCAGTGTCTGCCCGCCACTCCCCAGGATGATTGTATTGTCGCCGGTACTCTTGGTGTAGTTAAGGATGACGCCCGCACCGTCGACGTTGGTGAAACCGGCTGTCCCTATGCTGCCGGCGACATTGACGACCTGAATATTGGAGACCTTGGTGCTCAGGTCTATCGACTGGGTAGTCGTCGCGCCGATGTTGAGAGTGTTGGTACCAAGGCCGCCATCCAGACTGGTGAGGAAGTTGACAATCTGATTGGCGGTAAAGTTGAAAGTATCAGCACCGCTGCCGCCAGCTACCTGCACCGCGACATTGGCTGAGGTAAAGTTATTGGTGCCGTTGGCCAGGTTATATTTTTCGATAGTGTTAGCGGCGGTGAGAGTACCGGCAGTAGACAGGTTCAGGGTCTCGGTGCCCGCCGCATTGATGGTGCCGGTGAATTGCGAGAACTGCGCAGTCGACATGGTGACGTTGGCATTGTTGGTCAACGTCAGGTTTTCAAAGCCCGTGATCGTTGCATTGCTGATATCCGGCAGCGCCGAAAAGAACGCCAGGCTGTCGCTTCCCGTGCCGCCCGTATAAGTGCCCAGGATGGTCGCGCCATTAAGGGCCAGAGAGTTACTTCCGTTGCCTAGAGCCGCAGTACTGGAGACGGAGCCATTGATGGTGACGTTGTCGTTGCCTGCTCCGCCGGTATAGTTGACGCCCGCCGTCGCCGAGTTCAAGTTGACCGTATTGGTGCCAGAGAGGCTGCCTTTGACGGTCGCGGTACTCGCCAGCGCCGAGGCAGTCCAGGTGAAGCCTCCCAAGGTGATACCACTGGCATCCACCGTAGTCAGCGCAGTGCTGTTTGCGCTCAGGGTTAGACCGGCATTGCCACTGACATTGATAGTCTTTATGGAATTGCCCAGCCAGGTCAGGGTGTCGTTGAATGCCCCCGAGGGCGTGGCTTGAGTATCGTTGACACTGATATTGGCCGTTTCAACCCCGGATGCCGTTATTCCCGTGCTGGCAAAGGCCACGGCAGAGGTGCTGCCGTCACTCAGTGACAAATTGACAATGTCATTGGCACCACCGGCAAACGCGGCGTTGGTGATGGTCAGAGCAGTGCCAGAGCCGGTTAGTCTCAGGTTGCCGTTGCTCACCAGATTACTCAGTGTCAAACCATTCGAACCGGCGCCGACCGTTACGTCACTGTAATTGCCCAGAGTTTGCAGATCGATGGTCTGACTGGTGGCGCTGGTCAGGCTCAGCTTTTCGATACCCGTGACATTACTGGCAAAAGTGCCGCTACCGGAGGCGGTTGCCGCATAAGCTGCCGTCAAGACAATGGTGTCGGTACCATTGCCACCACTGATAGCGATAGGCAGCAGCGCGGAGTTGAGGATAAAGGTATCGTCCCCCGTCCCACCATTGATCGTACTGATACCCGCCGAGGTGTTGTAGGTAATGGTATTGGTGCCATTGGCCAGGCTCAATACCTTGATATTACTCAAGGTGCCGCCGGTAGAACCATTATTGAGAGTGACAGTGCCTGCGGTTGTTAAGGTCAGGGAATCGGTATCTGCTACGTTGCCAGCGATTGTCGTACCGTTGAGGTTGGCAATAGTGGATGAGTACTTATCGGGCAGCCCCGAAGTACCGTTGTACGCCCCCCCAGCCACGACCGTAATAGCGTTGAATGTCGGAGCCGTCGGAGCCGGGCTGGTGATGCTGGTGCCCGTAGCCTCGGCTACACCCACACTCAGCCCGGTGACCGCCTGATTGAAGGTGTAAGCCGTGGAATCGACCTTGGCCAGAAATGCCCGCGCCGACGCCGCAGACGCCAGGCCGCTATAGCCAGCGATCTCCGCCGGCGTATCCAGCGCGACCGTAAAGGCTTTTGCCACGCTCAACTTGTTGGCTATGGCCGTGGCATCGCCAGGGCCAGCCGCGCTGAGAATCTGATATGCCGCCTGGACATCGGAAACCTCACCATTGGATATCTTGGTGACCCAGTAAATCAGGCCCGCTGGCTCCGGCGCCCGGTTGAACAAGTTACTGTAAATGGCAGTAACCTTAGCAGCCAACGACATACCACCGTAAAGGGCAGCGGACTCGGTTGAAGCCGAAAAACCAGCGATGGCCGTGCTTAGATTCCCGTTGGCCGCATTGACCTCTGCGGCCCAAAATGCCAGCCCTACCGGGTCGGCCGGGCGGCCAAAGTAAGCGATATACAGGTTCTGGATCTGATCAACGTAATCGGCGGCAGCCATTGTCGACTCCTAAGTTCTTATGGAAACCGAGCTCCAGTATAAGATCTCAAAAGCATTCATATGGATATAAAATTTAAAGGAAGACAACGCTTTGAATAGAAAAATGATATCGATTGTTCTGTACGATACCCATTTGCCTTCCTGCCTTGTGCGACCGGTTTTAGCCGGGAGGGCACCGCTATTGATCATGGAGATGTGGCGAATGTAACGGCCCTTTCCCGGCTGAAGCCGGTCGCACATTTTTCTCGCACAAAAACAAAACCCCATCTGCTTTCGCAAATGAGGTTTTGGAATTTAATCTTGACGATGACCTACTCTCACATGGGGAAACCCCACACTACCATCGGCGATGCATCGTTTCACTAC
>NZ_JBGLYM010000066.1:0-10632 GCF_047303955.1 Pseudomonas sp. Pseusp88
GGTGTTTATCCATTCTTTTATACCCCCCCCAAAAAAACACCAAAACCCGTTTCCCCCCGTTTTATTGCGTTTACGTGCCCGCCCTTTTAAACCCCGGTCCCACATTGGATCTGTATCAGTCCTGCAACATTGCCTTCGGCGTCAGGGCAGCACCACGCCACTCAAACGCAACCGGCCAAAGCTGCTGGTCGATCTGCGCCTCGCCCCATAGCCTGGAAAAAGCGATACCAGCCCCCGGATGCAGAACATCCGGGGCGATCAGCGCCAGTGGCTGCAAAACGAAGGCGTTCTTGAGAATCTCCGCGCGAGGCAGGATCAGGCCGTCGAAGTTGCCCACCAGCTCGCCGTATAACAGCACGTCGATATCCAGGGGCAGCCCCTTGCGATCCGGGGCGTAGCGGCCGTTATCGGCTTCGATGAACTTGAGCCGCCGGTCCAGTTCCATCAACGGCAGATCGGTCAGGCCGGTGACCACCAGATTGAAGAACGGGCCGCTCTTGATCCCCACCGGGTGGCTTTCAAAGACCGGCGAACAGGTCATCTGGCTGACGAAACCATCCAGCGCCTCAAGCCCTGCAATCAGGTGCTTTTCGCGGTCGATGTTACTGCCCAGTCCGAGGTAAATCCGGGTTAGCGACATCCGCGCTCGATCTCCACGCCCACGCCCCTGGCCGCTGCTACAGCGCCGGGCTTGGTCAGTTTGAGGTGCACCCAGGGGATCTGGAATTCACTCATCAGCACTTCGACCAGACGTTCGGCGAAGGTTTCCACCAACTCAAAGGTCGCAGCCTCGGCAAATGCCTGGATACGCGCAGAAACGCTGGCGTAGTCCAGGGCCTTGCTCAGGTCATCGCCGGCTGCCGCCGGGCGGTTATCCCAGGCAAAGCTCAGGTCCAGGCGCAGGCATTGACGAATGCTGCGCTCCCAGTCATAGGCGCCGATTACCGTATCGACTTCCAGACCGTCGATGAAAACTCTGTCCAAGCCCAACTCTCCGCTGCACGACAAGGGCGCGATGCGCCGTTAGAATCAGGGCACCTTCGCCCGGAATGGTTAGCATGTTTTGGTTACTGGCGATTTTCGCCTACCTGCTTGGCTCACTGTCCTTTGCCATTGTGCTCAGTCGCCTCAATGGTCGCCCGGACCCGCGTGCCAATGGCTCCGGCAATGCCGGCGCGACCAATATGTTGCGTCTGGCCGGCAAGAAACTCGCCATCCTGACCCTGCTCGGCGATCTGGGCAAAGGCTTGCTGCCGGTGCTGATCGCCCGCTTCACAGGCCTGGATGCCGAACACCAGGCCTGGATCGGCCTGTGCGCCGTGCTGGGCCATCTGTTTCCGTTGTACTTCCGCTTCCGTGGCGGCAAAGGAGTCGCCACCGCCGCCGGAGTGCTGCTGGCGCTGTATCTGCCCGCCGCACTACTGGCCATCTGCGCCTGGCTGCTGGTCTTCTATCTGACCCGCACCAGCTCACTCGCTGCCTTGATCGCTACCCCGCTGACCTTGCCACTGCTGGCGTGGAAAGCGCCGATGACTCTGCTGCCGGTCAGCTTTCTGGTGCTGCTGATCGTGTGGCGCCATCGCGGCAATCTACGTGACCTGCTCGCCGGACGCGAACGACATTTTTGAGCGAATACGCTGTTACAACCCTTGAAGCTGCTCCATCGGCCAGCGCGCCTGCACGGTAATGCTCAGATCCTGCTTCTGCCCTGCCAGCAAACGCTGACAACCGGCAAAGGCGATCATCGCGCCATTATCGGTACAGAATTCGGGGCGGGCGTAATACACATTGCCCTTGAGCTCGCCGAGCATTTTTTCCAGCGACTGGCGCAACGACTTGTTGGCACTCACGCCACCGGCGATGACCAGACGCTTGAGGCCGGTCTGCTTGAGTGCGCGCTTGCACTTGATGGTCAGAGTCTCCACCACCGCCTGCTGGAAGGCCAGTGAGATGTCGCAACGGGTTTGCTCGCTGTCGTCCCCGGAGCTCTGGCATTGCTGCCAGGTGTTCAGGGCCGAGGTCTTCAGGCCGCTGAAACTGAATTCCAGGCCGGGCCGATCAGTCATCGGCCGCGGGAAGGTAAAGCGCCCGGCTACACCCTGAGCGGCCTTGGCGGCGATCTCGGGACCACCGGGGTACTGCATGCCCATCATCTTGGCAGTCTTGTCGAAAGCCTCGCCTGCGGCATCATCCAGCGTCTCGCCCAACAGCTCATAAAGACCGATGCCATCGACCCGAACCAGCTGCGTGTGACCACCGGAAACCAACAAAGCGACGAACGGGAACTGCGGCGGCTGTTTTTCCAGCATCGGCGCCAGTAAATGGCCTTCCATATGATGCACGCCGAGCGCAGGAACATCCCAGGCAAAGGCCAGGGCCTGGGCGCAGGAAGCCCCGACCAGCAAGGCCCCGACCAGACCGGGACCGGCCGTATAGGCAATGGCATCAATGTCCGCGCTGACACAGCCGGACTCATCGAGCACCTGGCGAATCAACGGCAACATGCGTTTTACGTGATCACGCGAAGCCAGCTCAGGCACCACGCCACCGAACACCCGGTGCAGGTCGATCTGACTGAACAATGCGTCCGCCAGCAGCCCGCGCTCACTGTCGTAGAGCGCGACGCCGGTTTCGTCGCAAGAGGTTTCCAATCCCAGTACTAGCATGGGTCTACGCCTTTTGGAGGCCGAATTCGAAGGCGCGCATGATAGTCGCCGCCCAACGCCCCGACCAGCGGTTTTCGATCAGAGGCTTTGCATTCCTCGCAGCAAGGGGTTAACATCCGCAACCCTTAAAAACCGACGTACTTATGTGCAGTTTTTGCACGAGACGTTGACCCCGGTAATGAATGAAGGTAGCTCTGGATGCCAGCCGTCAAAGTTAAAGAGAACGAACCCTTCGACGTAGCTCTGCGTCGTTTCAAGCGCTCCTGCGAAAAAGCCGGTGTTCTGGCTGAAGTTCGTAGCCGCGAATTCTACGAGAAGCCGACTTCCGAGCGTAAGCGTAAAGCAGCAGCCGCTGTTAAGCGTCACGCCAAGAAAGTTCAGCGCGAACAGCGCCGCGCCGTTCGTCTGTATTAATTTACAGCGTTCGCCGCAAGCTTCTGCCTCGCCCGGCCCTTAAAAAGCCGGGCTAGCTGTAGTTGCAGTACCGCATTACGCTTCATTGACAACATTTGCCAAAGCCGCAGCTGCGACCAAGGCAAGTCACGTCCAGCCTGAACCCAGGCCACGTTGATCGCGTCTACACTGACGAACGTATCAAGGTGCATGGCGAGTATGCCTTGATGATCTTCGCAAGAAGCTCAGCCAAGGCGACGCCCCCTCATGACAGCTCAGTGAATACCGAAGCCAACGGCCGACGTCGCATTCGCAATGATAGCTGCGCCCGAACACCAAGCCCTGACTATCGAACATTCTTCGATATCCGTAGATTGTCGGCAGCACCGCTTGCGCACATTGATGTACAGGCACGCTTGAAGCTTTCTCGCGCATGCCGCAAAAAGCCGCACACCGTTTGAAGATGAGAACGCAATGGCCGGGCTGATTCCCCAGAGCTTTATTGACGACCTGCTGAACCGCACCGACATCGTCGATGTTGTCAGCTCGCGCGTGCAATTAAAGAAGACCGGGAAAAACTTCAGCGCGTGCTGCCCGTTCCATAAAGAAAAGACCCCGTCATTCAGCGTCAGCCCGGACAAGCAGTTCTATTACTGCTTTGGCTGCGGCGCTGGGGGCAACGCCCTTGGCTTCATCATGGACCACGACAACCTGGATTTTCCCCAGGCTGTCGAGGAACTGGCCAAGGCCGCAGGCATGGAAGTGCCGCGCGAACAGAGTGTCAAAGGGCAAAAGCCGCGTCAGCCGACCGACTCACCGCTCTACCCGCTGCTGAACGCTGCTGCCGAGTATTACCGCCAGGCCCTTAAAAGCCATCCTACGCGCAAATCCGCCGTGGACTACCTCAAGGGTCGTGGATTGTCCGGGGAAATTGCCCGTGACTTCGGCCTGGGGTTCGCCCCACCCGGCTGGGACAACCTGTACAAGCATCTGAGCAGCGACACGCTCCAGCAAAAGGCCATGATCGATGCCGGACTGCTGATCGAAAATGCCGAGACCGGCAAACGCTACGACCGCTTCCGCGACCGGGTGATGTTTCCGATCCGCGACAGCCGTGGCCGGGTGATCGCCTTTGGCGGCCGGGTCCTTGGCGACGACAAGCCCAAGTACCTGAACTCCCCGGAAACCCCGGTGTTTCACAAGGGCCAGGAGCTTTACGGCCTGTTTGAGGCGCGTAAATACAATCGCAACCTGGACGAAATTATCGTCGTCGAAGGGTATATGGACGTCATCGCCCTGGCCCAGCAAGGCCTGCGCAACGCCGTCGCGACATTGGGTACGGCGACCAGCGAAGAGCACTTGAAGCGCCTGTTTCGCGTGGTGCCCAACGTGCTGTTCTGTTTCGACGGCGACCAGGCAGGCCGCAAGGCCGCCTGGCGTGCACTGGAAGCAAGCCTGTCGAACATGCAGGACGGGCGGCGTGCGCGCTTTCTGTTTCTGCCCGAAGGCGAGGACCCGGACACTCTGGTCCGCAGCGAAGGCACTGACGCCTTCCGCGCCCGGATCAACCAGCACGCACAACCGCTGGCCGATTACTTTTTTGAACAGCTGACCAAGGAAGCCGATCCGCGCTCCCTGGAAGGCAAGGCCCACATGGCCACCCTGGCAGCGCCGCTGATCGACAAGGTCCCCGGCGCCAACCTGCGCATCCTGATGCGGCAGCGCCTGAGCGAGATCACCGGTCTGAGCGGCGAAGCGATGAGCCAGCTGGCGCAAAGCGCACCGGCGCCCGCCGCGCCGAGCTACGACCCCGGCTTCGATTACGGATCGATGCCCGACTATGGCAGCTATCAGCCTGACGACAGGTACGAAGCGCCAGCACAGACAGAATGGACCCCGCCAAAAAGCGGCGGCCAGAAGAAATGGGATAACAAGAAACCCTGGGATGGCAAGAAGGGCGGTAAACGGCCCGACTTCGAATCCCGCGCACCACGCCCACCGGCGACGGTAGAACCGACCATCCTCGGCGCGCTGCGCACGTTACTGCACCACCCGGAGCTTTCAGGGAAGGTGGCCAATGCCAGTCAGTTTGCCGATGACGACAATCTTTACTCGCAATTATTGGTCGCCCTGCTCGAAGCCCTGCAAAAAAATCCAAGGCTACGCTCGCTGCAACTGATTGCCCGCTGGCACGGAACCGACCAGGGGCGATTATTGCGACAATTGGCAGAGAAGGAATGGTTGATCGAGGCCGACAACCTTGAACAACAGTTTTTCGACACTATAACTAGCTTGTCCGCTCGCCAACGCGAGCGAAGCCTGGATCAACTGATCCGCAAGGAACGACAGTCAGGTTTGACCGCAGAAGAGAAAATTCAGCTGCTTAATCTGTTAAATCGCAATGTTCCTGCACAAACCCCGACCTCAACTGGCGCGTGAGGTCCTAGCTCGGGTATAATCCTCGGCTTGTTTTTTGCCCGCCAAGACCTTCAGTGGATAGGGTGTTATGTCCGGAAAAGCGCAACAGCAGTCTCGCCTCAAAGAGTTGATCAGCCGTGGTCGTGAGCAGGGTTACCTGACTTACGCGGAGGTCAACGACCACCTGCCGGAGGATATTTCAGATCCGGAACAGGTGGAAGACATCATCCGCATGATCAATGACATGGGGATCAACGTATTCGAGAGTGCCCCGGATGCGGATGCCCTTTTGTTGGCCGAAGCCGATACCGATGAAGCAGCCGCGGAAGAAGCGGCAGCTGCATTGGCGGCTGTGGAAACCGACATCGGTCGTACTACCGACCCGGTGCGCATGTATATGCGCGAAATGGGTACGGTCGAACTTCTGACCCGTGAAGGCGAAATTGAAATCGCCAAGCGTATCGAGGAAGGTATCCGTGAAGTGATGAGCGCTATTGCGCACTTCCCTGGCACGGTCGATCACATCCTCTCCGAATACAATCGCGTCACCACCGAAGGTGGTCGCCTGTCCGACGTCCTGAGCGGTTATATCGACCCGGACGACGGCATTGCGCCACCAGCTGAAGTGCCGCCGCCCATCGACCAGAAAGCCGTGAAGGCCGAAGGTGCCGAGGACGACGACGAAGAAGCTGAAAGCACTGACGACGAGGAAGAGGCCGAAAGCGGTCCGGATCCGGTCATTGCTGCCCAGCGTTTCGGCGCGGTTTCCGATCAAATGGAAATCACCCGCAAGGCGCTGAAAAAGCACGGTCGTGACGACAAGGCCGCCATCGCCGAGATGCTGGCACTGGCCGAACTGTTCATGCCGATCAAACTGGTTCCAAAACAGTTTGAAGGTCTGGTCGAACGTGTTCGCAGCGCCCTGGAACGCTTGCGTGCCCAGGAACGCGCCATCATGCAACTGTGTGTCCGTGACGCACGGATGCCGCGTGCCGACTTCCTGCGCCAGTTCCCTGGCCACGAAGTGGACGAGAGCTGGACCGATGCACTGGCCAAAGGCAAGGCGAAATACGCCGAAGCCATCGGCCGTCTGCAGGGCGACATCCAACGTTGCCAGCAGAAGCTGACCGCACTGGAAAGCGAAACCGGTTTGACCATCGCCGAGATCAAGGACATCAACCGTCGCATGTCGATCGGTGAGGCCAAGGCCCGCCGCGCGAAGAAAGAGATGGTCGAAGCGAACTTGCGTCTGGTGATTTCCATCGCCAAGAAGTACACCAACCGTGGCCTGCAATTCCTCGATCTGATCCAGGAAGGCAACATCGGCTTGATGAAGGCTGTGGACAAGTTCGAATACCGTCGTGGCTACAAGTTCTCGACCTATGCCACCTGGTGGATCCGTCAAGCGATCACTCGCTCGATCGCCGACCAGGCCCGCACCATCCGTATTCCGGTGCACATGATCGAGACGATCAACAAGCTCAACCGTATTTCCCGGCAGATGTTGCAGGAAATGGGTCGCGAACCGACCCCGGAAGAGCTGGGCGAACGCATGGAAATGCCTGAGGACAAGATCCGCAAGGTACTGAAGATCGCCAAAGAGCCGATCTCCATGGAAACCCCGATCGGTGACGACGAAGATTCGCACCTGGGTGACTTCATCGAAGACTCGACCATGCAGTCGCCAATCGATGTCGCTACGGTGGAAAGCTTGAAGGAAGCGACTCGCGAAGTGCTGTCGGGCCTTACCGCCCGCGAAGCCAAAGTCCTGCGCATGCGCTTCGGTATCGATATGAATACCGACCATACGCTGGAAGAAGTTGGCAAGCAGTTCGACGTGACCCGCGAGCGGATTCGTCAGATCGAAGCCAAAGCATTGCGCAAACTGCGCCACCCGACGCGAAGCGAGCATCTGCGCTCGTTCCTCGACGAGTAAGCCCTGGCGCGCAACACCAAAACCCCCGGCCCATGCCGGGGGTTTTGCATTCTGGCGTAGAAGTTTTTCCGAACGGCACTCGCACTTCGCCATCACGGCTACACTCGATTCATTTCCAGGCCAATAAAAAAGAGGCTGACATGTTGCGACTGCCGGCCATGATCATGGTTTGCCTGCTGAGCATTACCGCACACGCCGCGGCACCGAACGATCAGGGCAAAGGGACGACTGGACTCGACCCAGCAAAAGAGCAGCGCCTCGACAGGCCTGCATCGACCGCCGATAACAACCTTCAATGGCAGGGACTTGTGCCCTACAGCCTGTCGACATTGGTATTACTGATGGCGGTGGCCCTGGTGGTTCGTTCCAGGCGGCGGCTCGACGCAGAAATTGCCGCGCGTCAGGCACTGGAACAGAAGCTGCACAACAGCGAGCATGACCGCCATGATCTGATAAACGACATCAACAGAACCCTCGATGCCGATCAAGCCAGGCGCTTGTCCGAAGCCAAGTTCGCCTCGGTATTCACTGAATGCCCGGACATCATGGTCATCGCCGACCGCACTAACGGCCGCCTGTTGGAGGTCAACACGGCCTTCGTCGAGCAGACCGGTTTCAGCGCCGAAGAAGCCATCGGCAGGACGCCCACCGAACTCGACCTGTGGGGCATTCCCGGCCTGGGTCCGGGCATGCTGGAACGCCTGCAACAGAGCAGCCTGCACAACCTTGAATTGCCGTTTCGACGCAAGGATGGCAGCACCTACTCCGGCCTGCTCTCGGCCGAAACATTCGAACTGGAATCGACCCCCGCTATTCTCGTAGCGGTGCGCGACATCACCTACCTCAAAGAGGCCCGACAGCAATTACAGGTTTCCGAAGAGAAATTTGCCAAAGCCTTCCACGCCTCACCCGATGGCATGCTGATCAGTCGCCAGAGCGATGGCCTGTTGATCGACATCAACGAGGGCTTCAGCCGCCTCACCGGCTACAGCAGCGCCAACTCCCTCAACCACTCGACTTTCGATCTGGGCATCTGGGCCAACCTCAACGAGCGCGAGCAATTGCTTGATCAGTTGCAGCACAATGGCTTCGTGCGCGACTTCCGTAGCCATATCCGCCACAAGGACGGGCGGATTTTTCTCTGCGAACTGTCAACCAGACCGATTCTTATTGCGGGTGAAGATTGCATGCTGACCATCGCCCGTGACATCACTGAACGCCAGCAAATGCAGGAAAAGATACAACTGGCCGCAACGGTGTTCGAAAGCACCGCTGAAGGCGTATTGATCACCGACACCGCCCAGCGCATCAATGCCGTCAACCGCGCCTTCAGTGAGATCACCGGCTACAGCGAACAGGAAGCTCTCGGCCAGACCCCGAGCCTGCTTGCCTCAGGCCAGCATGACAGCGCCTTCTACGCGTCGCTGTGGTACCAGTTGACCGCCGAAGGGCACTGGCAGGGCGAGATAAGCAATCGCCGCAAGAACGGTGAGGTCTACCCGTGTTGGCTGACCATCAGCGCCGTGCGCAACAAGGAGCGTTTCATCACCCACTTTGTCGCCGTGTTCGCCGACATCTCCAGCCTCAAGCATGCCCAGGCCCGCCTCGACTACCAGGCGCACCACGACCCGTTAACCGGCCTGCCCAACCGTACCCTGTTCGAGAACCGCCTGCAGGCCGCACTTATCCACAGCCTGGAGTCCGGCAGCCTCGGCGCGGTGCTGTTCCTCGACCTTGATCGCTTCAAGCACATCAACGACAGCCTCGGTCACCCGGTCGGCGATCTGTTGCTCAAGGGCATTGCCGTGCGCCTCAAGGAAAACCTGCGTGACATCGACACCGTCGCCCGCCTGGGCGGTGACGAATTCATCATTCTGCTGCCCGGCTTGCAACATCCAAGTGATGTAGAAGCGATCGCCAGCAAACTCCTGGCTTCGTTCTCGGCACCGTTCCAGGCCGGTGAGCACGAGTTTTTCATCAGTTCCAGTATCGGCAGCGCATTGTTCCCCACCGATGGCGAAGACGTCGCCACCGTGATCAAGAACGCTGATGCCGCCATGTACCGCTCCAAGGCCAAGGGCCGCAACCGCGTTGAAGGCTATACACGCGACCTGACCGCTCAGGCCAGCGAACGCATAGCCCTGGAACACGAACTGCGCCGAGCCATCGAACGCAACGAACTAAGCCTCTCCTATCAGCCCAAGATCAGCCTGCACACCCAGCAACTGGTAGGCGCCGAAGCCCTGGTCCGCTGGAACCACCCAACCTTCGGCGAAGTGCCACCGGAACACTTCATCGCCCTGGCCGAAGAGAACGGCATGATCCTGCAAATCGGCGACTGGGTCCTCGAACAGGCATGCCACCAGATGCGCCAATGGAACGCCATCTACCAACCCTTCGGCCCCCTTTCTGTCAACCTGGCCGGCGCGCAGATGCGTCAACCCAACCTGCTTGCCCGCATCAAGCAACTGCTCAGCGACAACGACCTGCAACCGGACTGCCTGCAGCTGGAGATCACTGAAAACTTCATCATGAGCCAGACCGAGGAAGCCCTCAGCGTGCTGCACAAACTGAAAAGCCTCGGCGTACAACTGGCCATCGACGATTTTGGCACCGGCTACTCATCCCTGAGCTACCTCAAGCGCCTGCCCCTGGACATCCTCAAGATCGACCAGTCCTTCGTCCGCGGCCTGCCCGACGACGCCCACGACGCAGCCATCGTCCGCGCCATCATCGCCCTGGGCCGCAGCATGCAACTGACGGTCATCGCCGAAGGCGTGGAAAACCTCGAACAGCAACAATTCCTCGCCGACGAAGGCTGCGAACAGATCCAGGGCTTCATCGTCAGCCTGCCCTTGCCACCCGAAGAATTTTGCGCAACGTTTCTTCGTATGAGTCTTTCGGACTTTTCGGATAGCACAGCCGAGAAACCGCCGTTATAATCCGCGACCTACTGAGGGCCTATAGCTCAGTCGGTTAGAGCAGAGGACTCATAATCCTTTGGTCCACGGTTCGAGTCCGTGTGGGCCCACCAACTTGAAAGCCGCGCATTGCGCGGCTTTCGTCGTTTTTAAGCCTCAACTTTCTCGCCGTCACAATCCTGAAAACGGTCAAAGCGTCCACAATGCGTCCACGTCGCTCGTTCTGGATCCCCCCCAAAAGGGACCAATCGTTCTCCTTTTGGGACCGCCTGGGAGTAGCCCCTATCAAACCACCACC
>NZ_JBGLYM010000067.1:0-10522 GCF_047303955.1 Pseudomonas sp. Pseusp88
TCGGTGATCGAGCCTGGCGTGTACTTCGCCATGAACAGCCCGGCCGCCGTGGTCGGCGGTGACGTGGTCGCAGTGGCGCAAACCATCAGTGGCTGGGGCTTTGCCATCACGCCGGACATGCTCACGGCCGTGGCCCATGACATCGGCGAAAACACCGTACTGGCCCGTGCCGGTGGTGCGCCGACCCTGGCGGTCGGTATCGCGCAGATCCTGCACCAGGCATTGCCGGGGCAGAACACCATGGCGTTCTGGTACCACTTCGCCATTTTGTTCGAAGCACTGTTCATCCTGACGGCGGTTGATGCTGGTACCCGTGCCGGTCGCTTCATGCTGCAGGACCTGCTGGGCAGCTTCGTCCCGGCGCTGAAACGCACCGAGTCCTGGACCGCCAACATCATCGGCACCGGCGGCTGCGTGGCGCTGTGGGGATACCTGCTGTACCAAGGCGTGATCGATCCACTGGGCGGCATCAACACCCTGTGGCCGCTGTTCGGCATCTCCAACCAGATGCTGGCAGGGATCGCCCTGATGCTGGCCACCGTCGTGCTGATCAAAATGAAACGCCAGCGCTACATTTGGGTGACCATGCTGCCGGCCTCCTGGCTGCTGATCTGCACCGTGACCGCCGGTTTCATCAAGCTGTTCGACCCAAGCCCGGCCATCGGTTTCCTCGCCCTGGCGAAGAAATACAGCACCGCCGCCGAAGCCGGTCAGATCATTGCCCCGGCCAAGACCATGGACCAGATGCAGCACGTGATCTTCAACGCCTACACCAACGCGGCTCTGACCACCCTGTTCCTGTTCGTGGTCCTGAGCATCCTGTTCTATGCGATCAAGGTCGGTGTTGCGGCCTGGGGCAAGAGCGAACGCACGGACAAGGAAGCGCCATTCCAGGCGTTGCCGGTGCAGCAGCAATGATTGGCGGAGGATCAGCCCATGTTCAATGACCTGAGTCGCCTGGGTAAATACCTCGGCCAGGCCGCACGCCTGATGGTTGGCATGCCGGACTACGACACCTACGTCGAGCACATGCAGGCCACCCATCCGGACAAACCGGTGATGAGCTACGAGATGTTCTTTCGGGAGCGTCAGGAGGCCCGGTATGGCGGCAAGGCGGGGCCCAAGTGCTGTTGAGCGGCTGATCCCCGCGACTATCTGAACTCGCTGCCTGAAACACCCGACACCCCGCGAAGGCTGGCCTTTTGCGGGGTGTTTTTTTGCGATGTTTCCTGTAGGAGCTACCAAAGGCTGCGAATGGAGCTACCTGACATACCGCTTTCGCAGCCTTCGGCAGCTCCTACAAGGTCTCGTTTCAATTCAGGTATTTACCTTGTCGTCTATAACCACTGCGCATCCCAGAGCGGATAATCCGCTACCCGCCTGACTAACCCCGCCCGAAGGGGATTGGCAATGATGTAGCGAGCGGCAGTTAATAAATCATCGTCCTTGCGCAATGCTCTGTCATGGAAACCCTTCTGCCAGATTGGCTCAAGATTTCCAGTCCTCTGCTTGATGGCGCGACTGCTTCTTGATTTCACCCGGCACATGACCTCGGACAGCGAACACTGTTTCAACTCAATCAACCAGTGAAAGTGATCAGGCATGACTAACCAACACATGGAGTGCGCGATTTCCTGTTCATGGGCTGATCTCAGCTGCTGAACAACCAATCGGCCTAGCTGCCAATCCGCAAAGAGGGGATTGCGCCTTGCTGTCACGGCGGTCAGTAGATACACATGCCCCTCTGCGGAAAATCGTCCTCTGCGTAAACGGTGTCCATTGAATGGTGTTGGCATTCCATTGCCCTCATGAATGAGTTTGTTGGCAAGATTAATCATGCCGCGTCATCTCTTGCGCCGATTAATGTTCCAGTTTTTTTCAATGGTTGGCAGGCGCGGAGGACGACTGTAGGAGCTGCCGAAGGCTGCGAAGCGAAGGACCGGTTAACCAGGTAATCCAAATGCAGTCGCTGTTCTTGAGATCGCTCGCAGCCTTCGGCAGTTCCTGCAGGGTAGGGTGATTCAGGGAATTGCGTGGAAGCAACGTCAGAAAAAATCCTCTTTTCATTGAATATTCCGGGAAGAAGCCTATTATCCGTAAAACGGTTTAGTAAAACGTTTTACTAAAATAACAACAAAAAGGCTCAAACCATGAATCTGACACGTCGTCGCTTCGTGCAGTCCGCCACTCTCGGCGCTGCCGCTCTCTCATTTCCCATGATCAGTCGTGCCGCTACGCCGGTATTGCGGCTGTCGTCGACCATGACTTCCGATGAAAACTCGGCTCACTACCTGTTCTATCAACGCTTCAGCGACAACCTGAAACAGGCGCTGGGAGACAAGGTGCGTATCGATTTCTTTGCCAACGGACAGTTGGGCAAGGAGGCCGATGTGGTGCAGCAGGTGCGCCTGGGTTCCATCGACATGATGATCACGGGCAGTTCGATCTGGGCCACGGCCTTGCCGGAGCTGGCGCTGCTGGATCTGGGCTTTCTGTTCGACAGCTATGCCCATGTGGCCAAGGCCGTGGACAGTGGCGTCGGCGAGATCTACAACAAGCTGCTGCAAGAGCGCACCGGCTGTACCGTGGTCGGCTGGGGTTCGCATTTCAGTGCCCGCAGTGTCTACACCAAGCCGCCGATCAAGGACCTGGCCGCCTTGCAGAACGTCAAGCTGCGGGTGCTGCCGACCCAGGCCTTTATCGAAACCTTCAAGCTGATGGGGGCGATTCCCACGCCCATCGCCTTCAATGAGGTCTACACCGCCGTGCAGACCGGCGTAGTCGAAGGCTTTGAACACGATGCCGCCAGTGTCCTGGCCAATAAGCTGGATGAAGTGGTGCGCAACAGCTGGCAGACCAATCACTTGTTCAGCCCCTGTATCGCGGTGATCGGCAAGCGCGGCCTGGCGAAAATTCCTGCCGACCTGCAACCGGTCTTCATTGCTGCGGCCCGCGACGCCAGCGTTTATCAGCGTGAAGCGGCCAAGGTCAAAGGTGCCGAAGCCCTGGCGACCCTGGCCAAGGGCGGCATGACCCTGTACCCCATGGCCGACGCCGAACGGGCTGCGACCCGGCAACTGATGCGGGAAAAACTCTGGGTGCCCTTTACCCAGAGCAATCCGGTAACCGCGCCGATACTCGCCGCCATCGACGCCGCCCGCGTTTGAGCCGACCAAGGGGAACACGCGTCATGAACCCAGCTACAGGTATGGTTGCGGCTGTCGGTCAGCCACTTGAAGAAACCGTCGGCCCGCTGATCAAGACCCACGATTGGGGTTTCGCCACCGGCTCCGGCAGTGGTCGGCTGCTGGCCGGTCTGTGCGTCTTGATCGAGCGCTTGTGCGCGCTGGTCCTGGCCGTGGATATCATCGTCGTGTTTATTTCGGTGATCCTGCGCTACTTCGTCCATCACCCGGTGGACTGGGCCGAAGAGGTCGCCCGGGGCCTGATGGTGATGCTGGTATTCCTCGGCGGCGCCACGGTGCTGGCGCGCAGGCAACATGTACATGTGGACTTCTTCCGTGCGCTGCTGCCCGTCACCTGGCAACAGGTGGCCACACAGATCGGTGGCTGGGCGGTGGCGGGGACGGCGGCCGGGCTGGCGTACTCGTCGTGGCTGCTGCTGGAAGACTCGACCAATGTCTCGACGCCCATGGGCCTGCCGCAGTGGCTCAACGTGTTGCCAGTATTCGTCGGCGCGTTGCTGATGACCCTGGTCGGTGTCGCCAATGCCATCAATGGCGCCACGCGCAGTACCTGGTTCAGTCTGCTGGGCTGCGTGTTTCTGGGGCTGGGGCTATGGGCCTGGAACACGCACTTCGAAGCCTACGCCTTGCAACCCTGGAGCCTGTTGCTGCTGGGCTTTGTTGGCGGTCTGCTGGTGGGGGTGCCGATCGCTTTTGTCCTGGCCCTGTGCGCGCTGTTGTATTTCATCGGCGATCCGTCGCTGCCCATGGTGATCTACTCGCAACAGGTCATGGCGGGCATGGATCACTTCGTGCTGCTGGCGATTCCGTTTTTCGTCCTGGCCGGATTGGTCATGGAGGTCAACGGCATGTCGGCACGTTTGGTCGAGCTACTGGTGCGAATCTTCGGTCGGGTGCGCGGCTCGATGAACCTGATTGCGATCCTGGCAACGGCGTTTTTCTCAGGCGTGTCGGGCTCCAAGCTGGCTGATATCGCCGCCGTGGGCGGGATTGTCGTACCGGCGGTAAGGCGTACCAAACAGGACGCCAACGAAACCGCAGCGGTGCTGGCGGCTTCCGGGGTGATGGGTGAGACCATCCCGCCGTGCATCAATATGATCATCATGGGCTTTGTCGCCAATATCTCCATTGGCGGGCTGTTTATTGCCGGGATTGTTCCTGCGGTGGTCCTGGCCATGGGCCTGTCGACGCTGGCGGTGGTGTTTGGCAAGAAGGTCGATCCAAACCTGGCGTTTCCCGTGCGCACGCCCATGTTGCGTCTGTTGGGCGGGGCGTTGGTCGCCCTGATCATGGTGGCAATGATCGGCAAGGGCGTGACGTCCGGCGTGGCCACGTCCACCGAGGTATCGGCGTTTGCAGTGGTGTATGCGCTGCTGGTGGGCGGGGTGACCTTCCGCGAACTGACCCTGGGCGGTATTGCCCGGCTGTTTGTGCGCGCGGCGTCCATGGCGGCAGGTATCCTGTTCATCATTGCGGCGGCGTCCAGCGTGGCCTTTGCCCTGACTATCCAGCAGATTCCGGCGATCATCTCCGATTTCATGCTGGCCCTGGCCCATAACTACGGTGCAGTGGCGTTCCTCGGGGCTTCGGTGCTGATCATGGTGGTGTTTGGCGCGGTGCTGGAAGGCGCTCCGGCCTTGATCATCTTCGGCCCGCTGTTGGTGCCGATTGCCGTGCAGGTCGGTATCAACCCGTTGCACTTCGGTACGGTAGCGGTGATTTCCATGGGCCTGGGGCTGTTTTCGCCGCCGTTCGGTCTGGGGCTGTTCGCGACGTGCGCCATGACCGGCACGCGGATCGAAGACGTCTCGAAAAAGATGCTCAAGTATCTGCTGCTGTTATTGGTGATGTTGATTCTTATCGTGCTGGTGCCATCGATTTCCCTGTGGCTGCCCCGCACGTTCAATATGGTTTAAGAAAATGGCAACAATTCATGATGTAGCCGCCTTGGCGGGGGTGTCTGTCAGTTCGGTGTCCAATGTGCTCAACGGCCGCACGGAAAAGCTCAGCCCGGAGACCTTCACCCGTGTGGAGAAGGCCATCAGCAGCCTGAACTACCGGCCCAACCGTGCTGCCCGGCAATTGAAAACCGGGCATACACCAATGCTTGGCCTGCTGGTGCCGTCCACCGCCAACCCTATGTATGGGCAACTGGCCTTGCAGATCGAGGCCGTGGCGCAGCAGCGTTATGGTTACCGTTTACTGCTGGCCAATACCCACCGCGACAAGCAGCACGAGGCGCGGATGTTCGATGACCTGCTGTCCTTCGGCGTGCAGTCGGTGATCGTGGTCTCATCCCGGGACGACGAGCGTCACCTGGAGGATGCCGTGGCCCGGGGCCTGAGCGTGGTCAGTTACGACCGGGCGACGGTGCCGGTGGAAAATTCCCGGGTCGATCATGTCTCGCCGGATAACTTCAAGGCCGGTTATATCGCTGCCGATCATTTGCTCACCCATGGTCACACTCGCCTGGCGTTCCTGGTGCCCAGTGGCAAGACCGTCAGCCGTTCCAACAAGATCGCCGGTTTTCTCGAACGCACCGCCCTGGCCGGATTGCAGGGCAGTTGCGAGGTGGTGCAGGGCCAGGTCGCCCAGACCTTCGGTGACTCGGAACTGGCCGACCTGGGTTTTGCCATGGCCAGCCAGATCATGGCCATGCGGCCGATGCCCACGGGTATCGTCACGGTCAATGACATGCTCGCCATCGGCCTGATGGCGGGGCTGCATCAGGCCGGACTGCGGGTGCCCGAGGACATCTCGGTGGTGGGCATGGACGGGCTGTCGATCGCCGCTTTCACCAATCCGGGCCTGACTTCGGTGGTCATGCCCCTGCATGAAATGGCCGATGCCATGGTCCAGCGTGCCGTCGACCGCTCCCGCCAACCCGAGCAGCGTCCGGTCAATTTCATCTTTCAACCCACTTTGGTAGCCCGGCAGTCTGTTGCCAGGCCTGCGTCCAGTCATAGGGAATGAAACGCACATGACCCAGATTTTCCTGACCCATTCACCCCAGACCCTGCAGAACTACTACGGCGCCCGCGCCCTTACGCAATTGCGCGCCTGCGGTACGGTGCGCCTCAATCACTCGCGCCAGCCCCTGAGCATCGATGAGTTTGTCGAGGCCGCCCGAGGCTGTCAGATCATCGTCGCCAGTCGTGACGCCGCCGCGCCCGCCGAGCTGTTCGAGCGCCTGCCGGACCTGGTCGCCTACTGCCGGGTGGCGGTGGATATCCGCAATATCGACGTCGCGGCCGCCAGCGCCCATGGTGTGCTGGTGACCCGGGCCACGCCGGGTTTCGATACCTCGGTCAGTGAGTGGGTGATAGGGGTGATGATCGACCTGAGCCGTGGCATGAGCCGTGCCGCCGCCGGTTACTGGCAGGGTCAGGCCCCGGAAATCGTCATGGGCCGCGAACTGCGCGGTTCGACCCTGGGCATCGTCGGCTACGGCTTTATCGGCAAGCGCCTGGCCGCCATGGCCCAGGCCCTGAACATGCACGTCCTGGTCAGCGACCCCCATGTGAGCATCACTGATGAAGGCATCGAGCAGACCTCCTTCGAGCGGGTGATTTCCACCTCCGACTACATAGTGTGCCTGGCTCCGGCTGTGGCCGAGACCGCCAACCTGTTCGGTCGCGCAGCGTTTCAGGCGATGCAGCCCCATGCGTTTTTCATCAATGCCTCACGGGGCGAACTGGTGGATGAGCAGGCGCTGGTCGAGGCTCTGGATCAAGGCCTGCTGGCGGGTTGCGCCCTGGATGTGGGCCGGGCCCAGGACCAGATGCCGACGCGGATTATCGCCGCTCACCCCAAGGTCATCGCCAACCCCCATATCGGCGGCCTGACTCCTCAAGCGGCAGAGCACCAGGCCATGGACACCGTACATCAGGTCCAGGCGCTACTGGCCGGGCAAATACCACAAGGTGCGGTCAACCTGGCGGCGGCCAGCCGCGCGGTTTCCCTGTTCGGCCTTGATACTCTGGAGCTTTCCCATGACTGATCGGTTGGCTGGCGCCTGTGATTGCCACGTGCATATCTACGAACCCGAGCGCTTTCCCCTGAGCCAGAAGATCGGCCGGGCCAGTTGGAGCGATTATCGACGGATGCAGCAGCACCTTGGTCTGGAGCGGGCCTTGCTGGTTCAGGCCAATGGCTACGGCTTCGATATCGGCTGCCTGCTCGATGCGTTGGAGCAGGCAGCAGGTGCCGCTCGCGGTATTGCCGTGATTCGCCCTGATATCAGCGATGCGCAATTGGCCGAGCTGCATCAAAAGGGCGTACGCGGGGTGCGCTTTATGTTAGTACCCAATGCCCGAGGCGCCTTGGATTGGGATGCCCTGGAGCCTATAAGTGCACGGATTGCCGAGCTGGGTTGGGTGATCAACCTGCAAGTCGATGGTCGTGAGTTGCATGAGTTCGAAAGCCGCCTGCGGGCGCTGCCCAGTCGCCTTAGCATCGACCATATCGGTAAGTTTCTTGAACCGGTGCCGGTAGACCATCCCGGCTTTGTCAGCCTGCAGCGCCTGCTCGATGGCGGCAGGAGCTGGGTCAAGGTCTCGGCGCCTTACGAGACCTCGAAAAGCGGGGCGCCTCATTACGAAGATGTCAGTGTTTTGGCCAAGGCCTTGGTCGGCGCCCATCCCGAACGCTGCCTGTGGGCCAGTAACTGGCCGCATCCGGGGCGTGATCCGGCGCCGGATGATCAGGCGATGCTCGATCTTTTGAGCGAGTGGGCGGTGGATGAGGCAGTGCGCAGACAGATACTGGTCGATAACCCGGCGACTCTGTACGGTTTCTAGAGGCGAACCCTTGCAGGAGCTGGCTTGCTGGCGATCGAGTGCGAAGCGCTCGCAATGACGTTGGTGACTTCACCACCGCTATCGCCAGCAAGCCGGCTCCTACGGGCTGTATTCCAGTTCAAGAACGGTCAAACCACCGCAATCATTTCAACTTCGACACTGGCATTCTTGGGCAATTGATACACGCCCACCGAGGTGCGGGTATGAGCGCCGATATCGCCCAGCACAAACGACAGCAGATCGGAGGCCGCATCAGCCACTTCACTGTGATGGGTGAAGTCCATGCTGCATTGCACATAGACGCCGATGCGCAGGATGCCTTTGATCGCTTGCAGGCTGCCCAGTGAGCGTTGCAGCAGTGCAAGGGCACGCATGGTGCTGATCTTCGCACCCAATTGCGCCACTTCCAGGGTGGTGGCTTCGCCGACCCGTCCGGTTACTACCACGGTATCGCCAACCCGGGGGATCTGGCCGCTGATGTAGATCTGATTCTCATGACGAACCAGCGGTACGTAGTTACCACCGATCTTGATCTCGCCATCGAAGCTGTAGCCCATCTGCTCGGCGGCCTGTTGAAAGCGTTGGTCGGACGACATGCTGACTCCTTGTTATTCAGGGAAATTACGCCCTTGCATTCTTGATCAGACGGAGGGTCTATGGCGAGTCGGTTCAGGCATAAAACCCGCGCATCCATTCAATTTATTCTCGGCCGACCTGGCTAGTCTCAAGCCATATCCCGTTTCCCCGCCAGGTAATTGCCATGACCGAGGTCCACTCCCGCCAAGACCAGATGTTTCCCGTGCTCAACCCCACGCAAGTGGCGACTGCGCTGCGCTTTGCCTGCGATCAGCCGCACCGGTTCGCCCCCGGCCAGGTGCTGTATGCCGTGGGCAGTCATGGCGTGGCGGTCTGGCTGATTCTGGAAGGCAGTATCGATGTGCTGCGTCGTGACGGTCTGGGGCGGGAAGCGGCGATCATCAGTGGCGGGCCGGGGGAGTTCACCGGTGAGGTCGGCCTGCTCGGTGATCGCGCTTCCCTCGCCGAAGGTCGGGCGGGCGCCCAGGGCTGTCTGGCCGTGCCTTTCGATGTGGCCCATTTGCGCTCGCTGATCATCGGTTCTGCGGAGCTTGGCGAGATCATTATGCGCGCGTTCATTCTGCGTCGGGTCGGCATGCTCGCAACGGACCGGGTCGGTTCGGTGTTGATCGGTCGACTGGGTGAGCAGCAACTGGTGCGCTTGCAGGGCTTTCTGACCCGCAATGGCTATCCCCACACGGTGCTGGATACCGCCAGCCATGGCGAAGAAGCCCGGCTGCTGATCGAGCGCTTTGGGGTTGCCGAAGACGACTTGCCGCTGATGGTATGCCCCAATGGCAACCTGCTCAAGCAACCGAGTAATGCCGAGGCGGGGATCTGCCTGGGCATTACGCCGCAGCTCGATGCCAGCCAAATCTATGACATTGCGGTGGTCGGCGCCGGTCCCGCGGGCCTTGCGACAGCGGTGTATGCCGCCTCCGAAGGGCTCTCGGTGCTGGTGCTGGATCAGCGCGCCTTTGGCGGCCAGGCCGGGGCGTCGGCGCGCATCGAAAACTACCTGGGCTTTCCCACCGGTATTTCCGGGCAGGCTCTGGCCGGGCGGGCGTTTAATCAGGCGCTGAAATTCGGCGCGAAAATGGCCATTCCACTGGAAGTGGCGCGGTTCGAATGCAATCAGGGCCAATTGAGTCGCCTTGAATTGACCACCGGCGCGGTGATTCAGGCCCGCTTTGTCGTGGTGGCTTCCGGCGTGCGCTATCGACAGCTTCCGGTGGCTGATATTGAACGCTATGAGGGTAGCGGGGTGTCCTACTGGGCATCGCCCATCGAGGCGAAAATTTGCAGCGGCGCTGAGGTGGCACTGGTTGGCGCCGGTAACTCGGCAGGTCAGGCCACGGTGTATCTGGCGTCTCAGGTCAAACATCTGCATCTGATCGTGAGGGGCGAGGGGCTTGAAGCGAGTATGTCCAAGTATCTGATCGAGCGGATAGCTGCACTGCCCAATGTTTCGATCCATTTTGAAACCGAAGTCACAGGTATCAATGGTGACCCCGTGCAGGGACTTCAGTCGGTGCAGTTACGCCATCGCGGCAGCGGCGAGATTCGCCCGCTTGAGGTGAGTCATCTGTTTTTGTTTATTGGTGCCGATCCCAATACCCAGTGGCTGAACGATTGTGTGCAGACCGACGACAAGGGGTTTGTGATCACCGGCGCGGGTCTGCCTGCGGCACCGGAGCAGGGCTGGCTGCCCTTGCCGCTGGAGACCAATCGCAAGGGTGTGTTTGCCATCGGCGACGTGCGCGCCCATTCGACCAAGCGTGTGGCGGCGGCAGTGGGCGAGGGCGCGGCGGTGGTGGCGCAGATATTCGAGGCGATGAAGCGGGGATAAATCGTCGGGTTGTAATGAGTTTCTGTGGGACCGGGGTTTTTGGGGGGGAGGCCCGTACCCGGGAAAGCCGGGGCCCCCCCCGGTTTTGGTTT
>NZ_JBGLYM010000068.1:0-10060 GCF_047303955.1 Pseudomonas sp. Pseusp88
TTTGATCTGGGCCTCCCGCGTGTCATTGACACGGGGGGGCGGGGGGAGCGAGTTTTGTGGGAGAAAATGTTGTGGGAGCTAATTCATTCGCGAAGAGGCCGGTACATCCGATAGATATTCGTCGCCTGGAATGCCACCTTCGCGAATGAATTCGCTCCCACAGAGGGCGCCCACGACATCCCATCCCAATTCATGTAGTAGAGCGTTATTCAGAGCTGCCAACCAAACAACTCACAGGCATTGCGCGTGCTGACCCGCGCCAGTTCCTCGGCCTCAACCCCCAGCAACCCCGCCAGCGCCGCGCAGATATCCGGCAGATGCTCCGGGCTGTTGCGCATATTGGGGTACATGGCCGGGGCCATGTCCGGCGAATCGGTTTCCAGCACTATGCTGTCCAGTGGCAGTTCGGCGATGACCCGGTGCATGCGCAGTGCCTGGGGCCAGGTCGGGGCGCCGCCCAGGCCAAGCTTGAAGCCCAGGCGGATATATTCCCGGGCCTCTTCGCGGCTGCCGGCGAAGGCGTGAATGATGCCGCTGCGCTTGAGCTTGTGCCGTTTGAGCGTCGCGATCACCGCAGCATGGCTGCGCCGCACATGCAGCAGGGCAGGCAGGTCGAAGTCAGCAGCGAGGCGCAGTTGCGCTTCGAAGATGTCCTGCTGGCGTTCGCGATCCAGATGCTCGACAAAGTAATCCAGGCCGATCTCACCGACTGCACACAGCTGCGCATGACCCTTGAGGCGGGTCAGCCAGTCGCCCAGCTCGGTCAGGTGCTCGGGGCGGTGTTGTTCCAGGTAGATCGGGTGCAAGCCAAAGGCTGCCTGCAACGCCGGATCTGCGCAGGTCAAATCCCACAGGCGCTGCCAATTCGGCTGATAGACGCCCAATACCACCATGCGCTGCACACCCAGCCGCTTGCAGTTGGCCATGATCGCCGCGCGGTCGCCTTCGAAGTCCGGGAAGTCGAGGTGGGTATGGGTGTCGATCAGCTGCATGTCAGGCCTCGTGAATACGCTGCTTGAAGGTCCGCACGATGGCCTGCACACCGGGTTCGTATTGGTCCTGCTCGATGGCGGCCAGGGCCAGGGCCAGGGCTTTTTCCGCGATCAACTGATGCTGCTGGGCCATGGCATTGACCGGCAGTGGCAGAAAGTCCAGCAACTGGGTGTCACCAAAGGTGCCCAGATGCAGTTGCGCCGGGTTCAACGCCCGCTCCTGCAACACGTCGAATACGCCCTGCAACAACACGTAGGAGGTGGTAATCAAGGCATCAGGCAAATGGCCCAGGCGTTCGAGCACTTCGTTCATTAGCTGCCGGCCTGCGGCGCGGCTAAAGGACTCGCCATGCACCTGGGTTACGCCGCCGCTGAAGCCGTTGAGGGCATCGGTAAAGCCGCCTGCCCGCGCCTGGCTGACACTCAACTCCGGCCGCGCGCCGATCAGGGCGATATGTTCGGGTCGGGTTTTAAGCAGGCTGCGGGTCAGTTGCAGGCTGGCGTCATGGTCGTCGCTGACCACCGAGCAGAAGTGCCGGGCGTCCATCTCGCGGTCGATGGCGATGATCGGCAAGCCCTTGTTCTGCAAATCCCGGTAGCTGTCATCGCTGGCGGGCAGGCAACTGGCGACGAACAACGCATCGCAGCGACGGGCGCGAAACAGCTGCAGGAGTTGCAGCTCGCTGATGGGGTCGTCATCGGAGCTGGCGATCAGCAATTGATAACCGTGGGCGCGCGCGCCCTGTTCCAGCAGCTTGGCAATGCGCGCGTAACTGGGGTTTTCCAGGTCCGGCAGGATGAAGCCCAGGGTGCGGGTATGACGGCTGCGCAACCCGGCGGCCTGAGGGTTGGGGCGAAAGCCATGTTCGTCGACCACCGCGCGGACCCGCTCCACCGTCGCATTACTGATGCGCTGCTGCTCGGCCTTGCCGTTGATCACATAACTGGCGGTGGTCACGGAAACACCGGCCAGACGCGCGATATCACTGAGTTTCAAGCCGACATCCTCTTGTTATGCCCGTGTTTTGCAGGCGTCTTATCGTCGTGGGGCGATTTTACCGATCGTAGCCCTTATGCACAGCAGACCATTGGCGCGGCGCAACGTCCGCAGCTTTTTTGCCAACTATCCGACCAGCGCCGGATGCCATCGGCAATGACAGGCTTCAACCGCAGCAAATAATCGAGTAACGTGCCGGGCTGAATTAGATTAAACGATTCAGCTGGTCTTTTCGCTGCTGTAATCGACATGAAGATGCTGTCGCATAGATATTGCTTTGATGGCCTACGATCTAAAAACAAGAATTGGACGCGAAACCGCGTCCTGAAGGAGAAAGGCATGCTCGAGCTCACTGTAGAGCAAATATCCATGGCGCAGACGGCTGTGGATAAATCCGCCGCACTGGAGCTACTGGCCGATCGGTTGGTCGCCGATGGCCTGGTCGCCGAAGGTTACCTGCAAGGTCTGCAGGGCCGCGAGCAACAAGGCTCGACCTTTCTCGGCCAGGGTATCGCCATTCCCCACGGCACCCCCGACACCCGCGAACTGGTATTCACCACCGGCGTGCGCCTGATGCAGTTCCCCGACGGGGTGGACTGGGGTGACGGGCAGAGGGTCTACCTGGCCATTGGTATCGCTGCCAAGTCCGATGAGCACCTGCGCCTGCTGCAACTGCTGACCCGCGCCCTCGGCGAGACCGATCTGGGCGAAGCCCTGCGCCAGGCGAAAAGCCCCGAGGCGCTGCTGCAATTGCTGCAAGGCGCGCCCCAGGAACTGGCGCTCGACGCACAGCTGATCAGCCTCGGTGTGTCGGTGGATGATTTCGAAGAGTTGGTCTGGCGCGGCGCCCGCCTGCTGCGCAAGGCCGAGTGCGTCAACAACGGCTTTGCCGCCGTGCTGCAACAGGTCGAAGCGCTGCCCCTGGGCGATGGCCTGTGGTGGCTGCACAGCGAGCAGATGGTCAAGCGTCCGGGCCTGGCCTTCATCACCCCCGACAAACCGATTCGTTACCTGGGCCAGCCGCTCAAGGGCCTGTTCTGCCTGGCCAGCCTCGGTGAAGCCCATCAGGCTTTGCTCGAACGCCTGTGCGCGTTGCTGATCGAAGGTCGTGGCCACGAGCTGGGCCAGGCCACCAGTAGCCGCGCAGTATTGCAGGCACTCGGTGGCGAAGTGCCGGATGAATGGCCGACCCAACGCATCGCCCTGGCCAATGCCCATGGCCTGCATGCACGCCCGGCGAAAATCCTCGCGCAACTGGCCAAGAGCTTCGAAGGCGAAGTGCGCGTGCGGGTACTGGATACCGGTGAGTCGGCGGTTTCGGCAAAAAGCCTGAGCAAACTGCTGAGCCTCGGTGCCCGTCGCGGTCAGGTGCTGGAATTTATCGCTGAACCAGGCATCGCCGCCGACGCCTTGCCCGCGCTGCTCGCCGCCGTGCTGGAAGGGCTGGGCGAAGAGGTCGAGCCGCTGCCGACCGCCACCTCGCCCGCGCCGGTGGAAGTCGTGGTGGTCAAGGAAACCCTGGCGCCCGCCGACGGCAGCCAGCTTCAGGCCGTGCCTGCGTCGCCGGGCATTGCCATTGGCCCGGCGCACATCGAAGTGCTGCAAGCCTTCGACTACCCGCTGCTGGGTGAGTCGGTGGAGATCGAGCGCGAGCGCCTGAACCGCGCCCTGACCGAGGTGCGTCAGGATATCGAAGGGCTGGTGGAGCGCAGCAAGGCCAAGGCCATCCGCGAGATTTTCATTACCCATCAGGAAATGCTCGACGACCCCGAACTGAGCAGCGAAGTCACCCTGCGTCTGCAACTGGGCGAGAGCGCTGCCGCGGCCTGGAATAACGTGATCGACGCCGCCGCACGCCAGCAGGAGCAACTGCACGATGCGCTGCTGGCCGAGCGTGCCGCCGATCTACGTGACGTCGGGCGCCGGGTGCTGGCGCAGATTTGCGGCATCGAAACTCTGGTCGCGCCGGACGAGCCCTACATTCTGGTGATGGATGAAGTGGGGCCGTCCGATGTGGCGCGCCTCGATCCGAGGCAAGTTGCCGGGATTCTTACCGCGCGCGGTGGCGCCACTGCCCACAGCGCCATTGTCGCCCGTGCCCTGGGCATTCCGGCACTGGTCGGCGCGGGGGAGAGCGTACTGCTGATCAAACCGGGCACGCGCCTGCTGCTCGATGGCCAGCGTGGCCGTTTGGTGGTGGCACCGGACGACGCCACCTTGCAGCGGGCCCTGGAAGATCGCGACAACCGCGAGCAACGTCTGCGTGCCGCTGCGGCCCTGCGCATGGAGCCCGCTGTGACCCGAGACGGCCATGCCGTAGAAGTCTTCGCCAATATCGGCGACAGCACCGCAACCCCGGCCGCCGTTGAGCAGGGCGCCGAAGGCATCGGCCTGCTGCGCACTGAACTGTTGTTCATGGCCCATTCCCAGGCACCGGATGAAGCGACTCAGGAAGCCGAATACCGTCGTGTTCTCGATGACCTTGGCGGTCGCCCATTGGTGGTGCGCACCCTCGACGTCGGTGGCGACAAGCCGCTGCCGTACTGGCCGATTGCCAAAGAGGAAAACCCTTTCCTCGGGGTGCGCGGCATTCGCCTGACCCTGCAACGCCCCGAGCTGATGGAAAGCCAGTTGCGCGCATTGCTGCGCTCGGCGGATTCACGACCGCTGCGGATCATGTTCCCCATGGTCGGCACGCTTGAAGAGTGGCGCCAGGCCCGGGACATGACCGAGCGCCTGCGTCTGGAGATTCCGGTGGCTGATCTGCAACTGGGCATCATGATCGAAGTACCGTCCGCCGCATTGCTGGCCCCGGTATTGGCCCGTGAAGTGGACTTCTTCAGCGTCGGCACCAACGACCTCACCCAGTACACCCTGGCCATCGACCGCGGCCACCCAAGCCTGTCGGCCCAGGCCGACGGCCTGCATCCGGCGGTGCTGCAGCTGATCGATATCACCGTGCGCGCCGCCCATGCCCATGGCAAATGGGTGGGCGTGTGTGGCGAGCTGGCCGCCGACCCCCTGGCCGTGCCGATCCTGGTCGGCCTGGGCGTCGATGAATTGAGCGTCGCGCCGCGCAGCATCGGCGAAGTCAAGGCCTGTGTGCGCGAGCTGGACCTGAGCGCCGCGCAAGCCATGGCGCAGACCGCGTTGACCCTGGGCAGCGCCCCGGATGTCCGCGCCCTTGTGGAGGCTGTGTAATGTCCCGGATCCTGACCCTGACCATGAACCCCGCCCTGGACCTGACCGTGCAACTGGGTCAGTTGCAGGTCGGCCAGGTCAATCGCAGCGAGGCCATGCTCAGCCATGCGGCGGGCAAGGGCCTCAACGTTGCGCAAGTGCTGGCCGACCTGGGCCATGAACTGACCGTCGCCGGTTTCCTCGGCGTCGACAATCAACTGCCTTTCGAAACCCTGTTCGGCCAACGCGGCTTCGTCGACGAATTCGTCCGCGTGCCGGGGGAGACCCGCAGCAATATCAAACTGGCGGAAAGCAGCGGGCGCATCACCGATATCAACGGTCGCGGGCCTCAGGTCAGTGTCGAGGCGCAGCAGGCGTTGTTTACCCGTATTGAGCAGATTGCCGGCGGTTTTGATGTGGTGGTGGTCGCGGGCAGTCTGCCCAAGGGTGTCAGCGCCCAGTGGCTGCAAAGCCTGTTACTGCGCCTCAAGGAACTGGGCCTCAAAGTCGCCCTGGACACCAGTGGCGAAGCCTTGCGTGCCGGGCTGCAAGCCGGGCCGTGGCTGATCAAACCCAATACCGAAGAACTGGCCGACGCCCTCGACTCGCCGATCATTTCCATCGAGGCCCAGGCCGACGCCGCTGCGCGCTTGCAGAAGCAGGGCATCGAACATGTGGTGATTTCCCAGGGCTCGGAAGGCGTGCACTGGTTCGCTGACGGCTTCGCCTGGCAGTCCCTGCCGCCGAGCGTCACGGTGGCCAGTACCGTCGGCGCCGGAGATTCGCTGCTGGCGGGCATGGTCCACGGCCTGATCAGCGGCCACACGCCGGCCCAGACCCTGCGCACCGCCACCGCCATCGCCGCCATGGCCGTGACCCAGATCGGCTTCGGCATCAGCGACATCGTGCAGCTCAAAAAGCTGGAAAGCGGTGTGAGCCTTCGTAATCTGGCAGAACAATAAATAACCCCGGTCTCCCGCGAGGTAGTGGGAGCGAGTCTTGTGGGAGCGAATTCTGTGGGAGCGAATTCATTCGCGAAGAGGCCGGTAGATTCGACGCATCTTTTTCGCCTGAAACACCGTTTTCGCGAATGAATTCGCTCCCACAGCCAAGAGCAGGCGGGCGATGTTCCAACGAATAAGAAATGAGGGATTGTGATGAAACTAGCCATTATTACCGCCTGCCCCAACGGCCAGGTCAGCAGCGTACTCAGCGCGCGCCTGTTGGACGCTGCCGCCAGGCGCCTGGGCTGGAGCACTGTTGTCGAGATCCACGACCCGCATCACCCCGAGCGGGCACTGTCGGCTGAGGCCATCGCCGAGGTGGACTGGGTGCTGGTGGTCAATACCGGCGTGCTGGACCTGTCGCGGTTCGTTGGCAAGCGCATGTTCCAGGATACCCCTGCCCATGCCCTGCAGGACGTCGACGGCTTCCTCCATCGCGCCGCCGACCAGGCCAGGGTGCATGAAGCCAGCACCGAAGCCGTGGTTCCGGTTGCCGCGTCAACACACAAGCCGCGCATTGTCGCCATTACCGCCTGCCCGACCGGCGTGGCCCACACCTTCATGGCCGCCGAAGCCATCCAGCAGGCGGCCAAGCGTCTGGATTACGAGCTGCAGGTCGAGACCCAAGGCTCCGTCGGCGCGCGCAATCCCCTGAGCGCCGAAGCCATTGCCCAGGCCGATGTGGTGCTGCTGGCCGCTGATATCGAGGTGAATACCGCGCGTTTCGCCGGCAAGCGCATCTACCGCTGCGGTACCGGCATTGCGCTGAAACAATCGGAAGCGACCCTGAAAAAGGCCTTGGCCGAGGGCAAGGTCGAGAGCACCGATGCGGCGGCGAGCGGCCCGGCCAAACAGGAGAAAACCGGCGTCTACAAACACCTGCTGACCGGGGTTTCGTACATGCTGCCGATGGTGGTGGCCGGTGGTCTGCTGATTGCCTTGTCCTTTGTCTTTGGCATCACCGCGTTCAAGGAGCCTGGCACTCTGGCCGCAGCCCTGATGCAGATCGGCGGCGAAGCGGCCTTTAAACTGATGGTGCCCTTGCTGGCGGGCTACATCGCTTATTCCATCGCCGACCGTCCGGGCCTGGCGCCGGGGATGATCGGCGGGCTGCTGGCCAGCACCCTGGGCGCCGGTTTTATCGGCGGTATCGTCGCCGGGTTCATTGCCGGTTACTGCGCCAAGGCGATCAACCACTACGTGCGGCTGCCGGCCAGTGTCGAAGCGCTCAAGCCGATCCTGATCATCCCGCTGCTGGCCAGCCTGATCACCGGGATGGTGATGATCTATGTGGTCGGCAAGCCAGTGGCGAGCATGCTGGCAAGCCTGACCCAGTTCCTCGACAGCATGGGCACCACCAACGCCATTCTGTTGGGCATCGTGCTGGGCGCGATGATGTGCGTCGACCTCGGCGGGCCGATCAACAAGGCGTCCTATGCCTTTTCCGTGGGCCTGTTGGCCTCCCAGAGCTACGCACCCATGGCCGCCGCCATGGCCGCAGGCATGGTGCCGCCGATCGGCATGGGCATCGCCACCCTGATCGCCCGGCGCAAATTCGCCCAGAGCGAGCGCGAAGCGGGCAAGGCCGCCTTCGTGCTGGGGCTGTGCTTTATCTCCGAAGGCGCGATTCCCTTTGCCGCCAAAGACCCACTGCGGGTGATCCCGGCCAGCATCATCGGCGGCGCCCTGACCGGTGCCCTGTCGATGCTGTTCGGCTGCAAACTCATGGCGCCCCACGGCGGCCTGTTTGTCCTGCTGATCCCCAATGCCATCAACCATGCGGCGCTGTATCTGCTGGCGATCGTGATTGGCAGCGTCGTCACCGGCGTGCTGTACGCCGTGCTCAAGCGGCCGGAAGTGGTGGAGATGGATATTGCGCCGGTTGCGGCGTGAACAAGTGACAGACGACCACCGTCTGTAGGAACCGGCTTGCTGGCGATCGAGTGCGCAGCGCTCGCACTAGCTTCAGCGTCTGGTCTGACGCCATCGCCAGCAAGCCGGCTTGCTCACACCACTGAGACCGCTTTTTCATCGCCAGAAAACGCGCATTCAGAGTGAAAAATCGGTGATTAATGCAACCCCGCTGCCTTGCAGGCCTCGACAAAGGTTGCACCGTGTTTGTCCATGGCGGTCTTGACCGATTTATTGGCCTTTACCAGGGCCGGGCTGGGTTGTGCCCACTGTTGCGGCGGTAGCGGCTGGGACCAGGCTTGTACCTGTTCGGGCATGACCGGTCGGCCTTTGCGGTGGGCCCACTCGGCCAGCATGTAGGGCATCTTCCAGAAGGTCAGAACGCGACGGATATACCACCAGCGCAGGGGCCAGGGGCTGCGTTTGGGATAACCGAAGTACTCGCGCTCCTCATGTGAAAGATCGGCGCCTTCGTCATCCATATGGCAGAAGTAGCGGGCTTCCTCGCGCTCGACTTCAAAGGTGTGCAGCCCTTCGTAGGGCTTGAGGCTGTCGGGGGTGGGGGGCAGGCTCAATAGCGCGGCCAGCGGGCAGGGCTTGTCGACCAGTTGGCCGTCTTCCATGTAGTTGCGGATGGCCGCCCATAGCCCCAGGGAATGGGCGTCGCTGGGGCGTGGCAGCAGGATGAACTGCACTTCGTCCCGCTCTTCATCCTCCAGGCCCATGCCCAGGGTGTACTGGCGCGTGGCCCCGTACTGGGTGACGCCCTGGGTATTGGAGACCCAGGCGACCACGCTTTCCCAGGGCACGATCAGCACCCGATGGGTCTTGGCATCGACGTAGCAGACTTCGCGGCGCTGGCGGTTAAAGCGCACGGGGTAGGTTTTGGCGTCGGAGAAGACGCTGGAGAGCATGCCGTATAAATAAGCCCCTAGCGGGATGATGAATAGAAGAGCGCCTGTTGCAAATACTTCTATAAAACCTCCAACAATATCGAGGAATTTGCGGTCCATTCCCGGCGGGTTAGCCATTACAAGAAAGATGCAGATAAGTACAGGCGCTATAAACGCTGTACACAATGCCATCCAGATTCCGGCAGCTAATATCTTTCCTTGTTCAACCATCCCTCTATTGTTGCCGCCCAACTCAATAAACGTTTCGTTCATCTCCGAAAAGCTCTGGCTGGAGACCTGCATCTGCCCGGTATAGATCGGCAATGGCGCGAGGAACAAGGTCTCGTTCAAGCCCGACATGCGGATTTCCCCGGCGCGGGGACGCTGGCTGCGGATATCCGGCCCCGGTTCGGGGGGCGCGGTTTTTTTGCGTTTGAAGGGGTTATTAAACATCAGGGCTCGCGTTATCCAGTTAATGCAGTCCCGCTGCCTTGCAGGCCTCGACAAAGGTTGCACCGTGTTTGTCCATGGCGGTCTTGACCGATTTATTGGCCTTTACCAGGGCCGGACTGGGTTGTGCCCATTGTTGCGGCGGTAGCGGCTGCGACCAGGCCTGTACCTGCTCGGGCATGACCGGTCGGCCTTTGCGGTGGGCCCATTCGGCCAGCATGTAGGGCATCTTCCAGAAGGTCAGAACGCGACGGATATACCACCAGCGCAGGGGCCAGGGGCTGCGTTTGGGGCCGCCTAGACGTTCTCGAGCTTTGTTGGACAGATGGGCGCCTTCGTCATCCATATGGCAGAAGTAGCGGGCTTCCTCGCGCTCGACTTCAAAGGTGTGCAGCCCTTCGTAGGGCTTGAGGCTGTCGGGGGTGGGGGGCAGGCTCAGTAGCGCGGCCAGCGGGCAGGGCTTGTCGACCAGTTGGCCGTCTTCCATGTAATTGCGGATGGCCGCCCATAGCCCCAGGGAATGGGCGTCGCTGGGGCGTAGGCCACCGGCGCGAGCTTGGGAAAGCTCGCCTGACCATCGCCGAACAGCAGTTTGTGGGCGTTGGCGCTGTGCTGGAAGTGGTAATGAATGCC
>NZ_JBGLYM010000069.1:0-7726 GCF_047303955.1 Pseudomonas sp. Pseusp88
CCGTTGGGGCATAGGGGGATGTAGCGGGGGGAATGCTCTTGAATCATGGGTAACTCCTGTGTTGGTTAGGAATCACCACCGTCTGCGGCCAAGCAGATTGGGTGGCAACTGCACAAGGGTTGGCCGACCGGAACACAGGCAACCCGGCACACCCGAAGGTGTCCCTTGCGCAGTTGCCATGAAGCAACATTGCGGGCACAAAAAAAGCGCCTGCAATGAAGTCATGAGCGCTACTGCGCCTGTGTGTGATCGTTTCGAGCGGCCAAGCCCGGTCGCTGAATTGGCAGCGACGGCGAACTATAGGAGCGATCGGGATGAGCGCGCAAGGGGGACTTACTTCCCCCCATGCCACTGAGCAATCAGGCGATGCGCAGCGCTTTAAGCACCATCAAACTTTTCTCCGCGAAAGTCTCCGCCTGTTGCGTCAATTCGACGAGGTTATCTTCAGCAGACTCCATGGCTTTACCCTCTTTGACCAAGCGTTGTCCCTGCTCAGAAAGGATTTGCCAAGCATACTGAGCCCATTCCACCGGCTGTTTTTTGCCTTGCCGTATGGCTGTTAGAAAAATCTGTTGAAATCGATCCACTCCAACACCGCCGCCGGTCACTGGACTAGCCAAGAATTCGGCCCGCTTCTCAAAAAACGCCTGCTGGCATAGGTGTTGGTTCAATGCGGTACAGCGAGCATGCACTTGTTTCTCGGCAGCTTCACTTTGGCAAGGAGCAACAGCTCCCATTCCGACCAGAACAGCGATGGCCTGACTAACCGCAGAAAACGTGGGTGAAGGCAATGCAGCCGCCAATTGACGCAATGTCTTAGGGGTGTAAGCCTTGGAAGCCAATGCCTCGATCAGCGGCCCATAGATATCATGCTGCAGAGTAGCTTCGCTAAAAACTCCGGTGACCTTTGTCGGCACGCTGTCGGCAGACTGCATGAGCACAAAACGTGTATTAAGCATGCGCTCACGCTGCTCTCCAAGAGGGAGCGGACTTGCACCCCGGATGTACATGTCTTTACGAAACTGCTGGTTGACGAAATAATCGCGGGCTTGCTCCCGCATAATCGGATGCTCAATTCCATTCAGAAAGGCTTGGGCCTCAACGCTAAGATTAATAGCGTCCACTGTGTCTTGAGGCGTTGCAGTGCAGACATAGTCCAACTTGGCTGGCGCAAGAGCATCAACCACGTCGGTAAAATACATGCAGTTCCAATCGCGATTGAAATACTCATGGGCAACGTAATTACGGTTCTGCCCCATAACAGTCTGAAGTTTACCTTCTAATCCAGGCACTGCTTGTCCATAGAGAGGTTTGGCAGCCAATAGTTCCTCGGAAAATTTTAGTGCAGCGTCCACGCGGGCCACAGCGCCAGTGGAAGCTGAGACAAAGCGATCATGGAGAGTGAACAACTGTCGAAGCGGAGCCTGCGGCGACCAGCCCGGCATACAGTTGTAGCTGACATACAGTACACCGCCGGGCTTAAGATGGCGCCGAGCGAATTCCGTAATCAGTTTGTGGTTGTCACGGCTGATCCAGGTCCAAATACCATGAAGGCTGATACTGTCAAATTGTGGTAGATCATCTCGGGCCAATAACTGCTCAAAGCTGTCATCATACAACCGCGCCGAACTATTAAAACTAGAAGCAAGATCGCTGGCATAAGATGCGTGTGCCGGATTGAAGTCTGTAGCTACATAATGGCCAGGGTTGGCAGCGGCATGGATGTTTACTGACACACCTTGGCCGAAACCCAGTTCGCAATGGTGTGCAGTGGTGCTTTCCACGCTAGAAACCCCCCTAAGCAGCAAACAATAGCGCTGATAGACGGGGTTGATTTCCCGGTAATATCCATATGTATAACCAACATCAGTGAAATAGCCTTCACTCCAGATTTCGCTCATAGGTTCAGTCCGTTAAATCTATAAATTTTGGAGTTTTCTTATAATTGCATAGCCTTTCATCGACAAGTAAAAACTCTCTTCCGCACGTATTTTTCCGACAAAATACCGGCTGATGAGGCGTATCTGTCCCAAAGGCGCATGCTCGTCTAGTGATGATCTAAATTCCTTCATCCATGCTGGAACAGTTTTCTTCTTGCTCCTGCTCAGATCAAAGGCAACGAGAGCTACTGCCGTGACCTCACACGAAATGCGAAATTTGAGTTTTGCTCATCGACCTTAGCTACAGAGTTCGTCAAACTAGAGCACTGCGCGGCGCAGGAATGAAAGCGTCTGATTCAGTATCAGTAGGATCGAGCATAAATTATTAGGCCGCCTTAGCGGTAATTTAGGAGGAGTTATTAGATGGCTTACATCCCAATCAACCTAGAAGAACACAAAGATAAAAGCTGGGTGCGCCACCCAACACTATCCTTTGCCAAGAAAGACACAGTTGCCCCGGTTTTTATTAATGAGGTAGCTTTAGCGCTTCATTCGCTGCCTCTAGCCTTTGTAAAACAAGGTGAGCGTTTTGTATTGGTTGTAGTAATGGGACTAAAACCTGGCGAAAACCTACTAGTATCTGAAGATGGAAAATGGTTATCACACTTCCTTCCAGCTACTTATCGATGCAGCCCATTTGAGCTTATAGAAATACCTAACAGCCAAGAGCAAGTTTTATGCATAGATGAGACACGCATTTCTAATAAATCTGTAGGTGACCCATTTTTTAAAGAAAGTGGTGAGATCTCTGAGTCTGTAAGTGAAGCTTTTGATTTTATTAAAGGACTGTATTCTGCTCGAATCGCCACACAGATTGCTTGTTCGAAATTATCTGAACATAATCTCATCATGCCATGGGATGTCAAACTGGATAATGATGGTGAAATTGAAACAGTTAACGGCCTATACAAAATTGACGAAACTGCGCTATACGGCCTCACTGATGAAGGATTTTTAGATCTTAGAGAAAGTGGTGCCATCGGGGTTATTTACGCGCAGCTTTTTTCAGGAACTAAACTTCGCACTCTATCGAACCTAATGGCTGAGCATCGTCAAAATGCGTCTAAGTCCGTCAAAAAGTCAGGCGGTGATATTTTCGATTTCTCTGGATTGAATTAATCAGTTCATAAAAAAACCCCCGTTGTTCTTTCGAGCAACGGGGGTTTTTTAGTTTCGCCGAACTCCCTTGCCGAAGCAAGGGAGTCATATCCGAGGATATTAAGCGTAAACCAGTACACCTGCAGCAGCGTGAGTGCTGGTAGACAGGTCTTGAGTACCAGTCAGCTTAACGACGGTGTCGGTAGCGTCCAGGGACTTAATAGTGCCGTTGTCTTCAACAACGTAGGTGTTACCGTTGTAAGTACCCCATGCCACGTTACCAGCAGTAGCTGTGTTGGCGATCAGCAGGGTAGCGATTTCAACGTCAGTTTTACCAGCTGCAACAGAGGACAGATCAACTTTAGTTACCAGGCTAGTGGCAGTGAAAGTTGCGTCCAGAGTCAGGCTGTCGCCTTTAGCGAAGTCAGTGATGGTAGTAACTGGAGTACCACCTGCACCAACGACAGCTTTGATGACGAAGGAGTCTTTACCAGCACCGCCAGTCAGAGTGGAGCTGTTAGCACCAGTAGTCAGAACGTCGTTACCGCTACCACCGATCAGAACGTCACCGATGGAAGCCTTGGTGGTGTCCAGAGTAGCAGTGTTACCAGTCAATTTCAGGATGCCAGTAGCAGCAGAACCGTCGATTTTCGAACCAGTAGCAGTGGCAGCACCCAGGGACAGGGTGGTATCACCGTTGCCTTTGATGGTGAAAGTGCTGTTATCGCTCTGAGTCAAAGCGCCGAACGAGTTGGTAGCACCAACAGTACCGGCTTTGATGTTCGAGTTGATAGTGATGTTGGTCAGACCAGTAACGTTCAGAGTACCAGCAGTAGTACCAGCAGTAGCAGTGGTGCTACCGGTGTTGATGGTCAGGTCAGTAACACCGACTGCGCCGGTAACAACGTTACCGGTAGTGTTGCCAACGATGTCCAGAATCGAACCAGTTGCAACTTTGGAGATGGTGTTGACGCCAGCGCTAACTGCGAATTCCTTGATGGAAGTCAGCGAAGAAGCGTCAGCTGCGGAAGTGGCGGTACCACCCAAAGCCAGAACTTCAAAGCCAGTCGAAGCGTTGATTGCTTTGTAATCAGCAGCAACCAGAGCCAAGTTAGCAGTAGCAGCAGTAACACCCAAGGTGTCGATGCCAGCGCCGCCAGCCAGCTGAGCGCCGGAAGTCAGAGCAGCCAGGCTAGCTTGGGACAGGGTCAGAGTGTCTGCACCAGTACCGCCAGTGAAGGCGAAAGCTGCGTCAACAGTAGTACCCGAAGCGTTAACCGATACTTTACCGGTAGCAGTCGAAGCATTGATGGTTTTCAGGGTAGCCAGCGACTCGGTCAGAGTCAGGTTCTGATCGCCAGTGATGTTCAGAGTAGCTACTTTAGCGCCGGTGTTAGCCAGGGTCACTTTGCTAGCAGCAGTCAGAGCATTGATGGTTGCAGTAGTAGCAGTGCTGTTAACCAGATCAACGGTGATAGCCGAGGTGTTGGTCGCATCAGTACCAACGCCGTTCAGGGTTACGTTGGTAGCGTTGTTCAAAGCTACAACCGAAGCAGCGCTAGCGTTCACACCGTCCAGACGAACAGTTTGAGCAGCCGAAGTGTTGATACCAACGTTACCAGTCAGTACAGCTGGGGTGTCGATTTCAATACCAGTAACGCCAGTCAGAGCAGCGAAGTTAGTACCGGTTGCAGCCGAAACCAGAGTACCGCCTTTGATGTATACGTTTTCAACGCTGGTCAGCTGTGGCAGAACCAGAGCTGTGTCCAGGTTTGCGGTACCAACGAAGTACTTGAAGGTATCGGTGCCTGCGCCGCCATTGATTTGGTCAGCAGCAGAAACAGTGTTCGAAGCGGTAGCGCCAGAGTTGTCACCGATGAAAGTGTTGTTACCGCCATCGCCCAGCAGGTTGTCAACGGTAGTAGTCAGTACGAAAGTAGTACCAACCGAACCAACAGCAGTAGCTGCGGTTACAGCAGTTTGCGCGCCAGCAACAGCGGCAGTGGCGGTAGCGTTGTCAGAAGTAACGGTGTTCAGGAACGTGCGGCCCGAAGCGGCAGCAGCAGAACCCTGGTAGCCCGAGATTTCAGCAGCTGTGTCGATCTGCGCGGTGAACGCTTGAGCGGCAGTCAGCTTGTTCTGAACGGTGGCAGCGTCGCCAGCGCCAGCGTTCTGCTGGATGGTCCAGGAAGCCTGAGCCTGAGTCACTTTACCGGAGTCGATCTGGGCAACCCAGAAAGCCAGGCCAGCTGCGTCTGGGGAACGGTTGAAAACGTTCTGGTAGATAGCAGTTACTTTATCGATAGTCGACTTATTGCCGTACAGAGCTTGGGACTCAGCGGAAGCCGAGAAGCCAGCTTGAACAGCAGCGATGTTGCCGCCGGCTGCGTCGATGATGCCAGCCCAGTAGGCTTGACCGATTGGGTCGGCTGGGCGGCCGAAATAAGCGATGTACAGTTGTTGTACTTGAGCGAGGTAGGTGGAAGCAGCCATTGTTTACTCCAGGTTTCATTATAAAAAGAAGCTGACACATAAACGGACAATCTTTGTCTCGTTCACCAGCTGCCCAACACGTCCGTGCAGCCTTGTGCGGCACTCTAGCATAGGTCGCGGTGTATCTCAGCCGTTACGGTAGGAAAAAATGCATGAATTCGTAGGAAATTTTCCCGCATAGCCAAAAGCTATGGAAAATTCCTACAGCATAAATTCCACCTACCGACACCGATAATGTCAGATTGGCATTGATCGGCGTCTAATAGGCAGGAAATGCAACAGAATGTAAAGTATTTTTTTAAGGAAAATAGGGGGTTACGCAGGGTTTTTCGCAGGAGTCTTAGAAGCTTCTGGCATAGCTTTAGCATGATCCGTTAGAAGCTTAAGGCCTAAGGCCACCTGCTCAGCCCCTCTAACGCGCAGCACGGCGTCGGTGCGACGCGCCACGGCGATGTTGCGCTCATCTAACAACACCGGTTTACCCAAGGCACGATACGCCTCGATATGTTGCAGGCCTGTGTCAGGGTCGGCTGTTGTCTGGCCGGACAGCCACAGCAGGTCGGCTGTTTCAGGGGTGATCCATTCCACCGGCACCCAGCACGGTTGGCTGGCCGGTTGCGGGCGGTTGGCGGGGATGGGCGCCAGTTCCTTGAGTACGGTGCTGAAGGTGGCGTCCAGCGGGCTGCCGTGGCAGGCGATCAGCAGCGGGGTTTCAGTGCGTTCGGTGCCGGGGGTGCTGAGCAGCTTTTCAATGCGTTCGATCTGCAGACCGAAGGCGTACGCCTGAATGCGTTCGCGGCTGGCCTGGCCGTGGGCGGCGATCTGTTCGGGGGCATCTATATAGAAGCGCAGACGGTCGGCCAGGTCCTGGGCGTTGCCGGGTTCGGCCAGCCAGCCGGTGTGGCCTTCATCGACCAGTTCCGCAATGCCACCAATGCGCGAGGCAACCACGGGCAGGCCGCAGGCCATGGCTTCGGTGATGGTGACGGGTTGGTTTTCCGGGCAGACGGAGGGCAGCACGAACACGTGGGCCTGGGCGAAGCGCTCTGCAATGCGGGCGTTGGGCAGGCGGCCCCAGAATTGGGCGGAGACGTTGGGGGCTATGCTAGCTAGCTTAGCTATATAGCTAGCTAGCATGTGGCCGTCACCGACCATGTCCAGGTGGACCTTGTCATGGGGCAACAGGGCGATGGCTTCGAGCAGGGTCGGCACGCCTTTGTGGCCACCCATGTAGCCGGTGAAGAGGATGTTCAGGCGCGGGCCGGGCTCGGGCGGCGCGGTATTAATGAAGCGTTCCAGTTCAATGCCGTTGGCGATGACGTTCATGCGTTCGGCGGGGATGCCGTTGGCGATGTAGGCGTCGGCCAGGTAGTGGCTGGGGGAGATAAAGTGGTCGACGGCGTCGAGCTGCCAGCGCAGGTAGTCCTGGCGCAGGCGCTGCGGGACTTTGCGTTCGTTGACGTGGATGTGGCTGTGGCAGGTGTGGCATTGGGTGCTGTCATGGCACAGGCGGTTGGCCGTGGTGATGCGGGTGCTGTTGATGCAGAAGCCCCAGTGGTCGTGCAGGGTCAGGGCGATGCGGATGCCGCGGCTGCGCGCCAGTTGCAGGATGCCCAGGGACAGGCCGGTCATGTGGTGGGCGTGGATGACGTCGGGGTGCCAGTCTTCGATGAGGTTGAGGAAGATCTCTTCGACTTCTTTATGGGCGACGTTGTTGCCGGTGGCGGCGAAGTCCAGGGGTGTGAGGGCGATGCGGGTGATGGGCAGGCCGTCGAGGGTGTCGTGGGTGACGGGGTAGTCGGGCAGGCCATGGCGGTTGTCGCCGGCCAGCACGCGTACGTCATGGCCACGGGCGGCCAGGGCCAGGGCCTGGTGATGGGCGATGATTTCCGCGCCGCCGATGACATGGGGCGGGAAGAAGTTGGAGATAACCAGGACTTTCATCGAACAGCGCACCTAAATAGCTGGGTTACAGAAATGGAAATGTAGCGGCGGCCCGGTTCATGGGCTGCTGGTTTCAGTGTTGCCTGAGCTGTTGTCGCTCCTGTGGGAGCGAATTCTGTGGGAGCGAATTCATTCGCGAAAGCGGTGTTCCAGGCGCTGAAACTGCACCGGTTCTACCGCCCTCTTCGCGGATGAATCCGCTCCCACATTAGATCCGGTAGGGCCTCTGTTCCTGCTGTGGTCTCAAACCT
>NZ_JBGLYM010000006.1:0-326306 GCF_047303955.1 Pseudomonas sp. Pseusp88
CATTCGCGAAGGCGGTATTTCAGGCGATAAAAATGTGTCTGATGTACTGGCCCATTCGCGAATGAATTCGCTCCCACCGTTGTAATGTTTGCTGCGCGAACCGGTCTGTGTTTCTTAAAGGTTTGTGTCTGCCCGATTTGCGGGCAAGCTCATGTTCAATGCGAATGCCGCGGCGCGCCGCTGCGGGCAATGACTTTCATGTGCAGGGTCGCCGGTTCCAGGCAGCCGCCTGTGGATAACTGCCCGACCAGTTGCCGGTAAAGCTCCTGCCAAGGGGTTTGCGACGGCGGGAAGCTGGGCACCCATTCGCTGCGGCGCTGGGCCAGTTCTTCCTCGTCCACCAACAGGTTCACCGAGCGGGCGTTGAGGTCGACCCGCAGACGATCATTGGTGCGCAGCAGCGCAATCCCGCCACCCACGGCAGATTCCGGGGACATATTGAGGATCGACGGGCTGGCCGAGGTGCCGCTCTGGCGACCGTCGCCAAGGCAGGGCAGGGACTCGATGCCGCGTTTGATCAGGGCGGCAGGCGGGTCCATGTTCACCACTTCCGCGCTGCCGGGATAACCGACCGTGCCTGCACCGCGAACCACCAGGATGCAGCGCTCGTCGATATCCAGTTCCGGGTCGTTGATTCGCGCGTGGTAATCCTCCGGCCCCTCGAAGACGATGGCCCGGGCTTCGAAGCTGTTTTCGGCGCCGGGTTCGGACAGGTAAGTCTTGCGGAAGGCCTCGCCCACCACTGACATTTTCATGATCGCGCTATCGAAGAAATTGCCGCTGAGCACGATAAAGCCCGCGCTGTGTTTGAGCGGTGCATCGTAGGGCAGGATGACGTCGGTATTGCTGCTCAGGGAATTGCGCACGATTTCGCCGATGCTCTTGCCGCTGACGGTGGCGCAGTCTTCATGCAGACGCCCGGCCTTTTGCAGCTCGTGCATCACCGCAGGCACGCCGCCTGCGCGGTGGAAGCCTTCGCCCAGGTACTTGCCGGCAGGCATGCAGTTGACCAGCAACGGCACGTCCATGCCGATACGCTGCCAGTCATCAAGGCTCAACTCGACGCCCATGTGCCGGGCGATGGCGATCAGGTGCGGCGGACAGTTGCTCGATGCGCCGAGTGCCGAGGCCACGGCAATGGCGTTCTCGAAGGCTTCACGGGTCATGATCTGCGACGGCCGCACGTCTTGCAGCACCAGTTCGCAAATGCGCTTGCCGGTGGCATAGGCCATTTGCCCGCGCTCGCGATACGGGGCCGGGATGCTGGCGCAGCCGGGCAACGACATGCCTAAAGCTTCGGCCAGAGCGTTCATCGACAGGGCGGTGCCCATGGTGTTGCAGTGGCCCACGGACGGCGAGGCCGCCGTGGTCATTTCCATGAAGCCTTCGTAGTTGATCTCTTCGGCGGCGAGCAGTTTGCGCGCATGCCACAGCACTGTGCCGGAGCCAATCAGTTCGCCCTTGTGGTGCCCGTCGAGCATCGGCCCGCCGGACAGGACGATGGCGGGCAGGTCGGTGGTGGCCGCAGCCATCAGGCACGCCGGAGTGGTCTTGTCGCAGCCGGTGGTCAGCACCACGCCATCGAGGGGGTAACCGTGGAGGATTTCCACCAGGCCCAGATAAGCCAGGTTGCGGTCCAGGGCGGCGGTGGGGCGGCGGCTCTGTTCGGCGATCGGGTGGACCGGAAACTCCATCGGGATGCCGCCCGCGTCGCGGATGCCGGCCTTGACCCGCTGGGCCAGTTCGATGTGATGGCGATTGCAGGGCGTCAGGTCGCTGCCGGTCTGGGCAATGCCGATGATCGGCCGTCCGGACTGCAGTTCGTCCCGGGTCAGGCCGTAGTTCATATAGCGCTCGACATAGAGCGCGGTCATGTCGGCGTGGTCTGGGTCATCGAACCATTGCTGGCTGCGCAGGGGGCGTTTGGGAGGCAAGCTCATGATTGATGTCTCTCTTGTATTTATTGTGATTCGGTCGTGGCCGCTGAAACGGTCGTTCAGCGGGACAATACGCCACGGGCAACCAGATTGCGCAGCAGGGCACTGACTCCGAAGGTCCAGGGCGTGGCCGCATCGCTGTAGGTTACGTGGTTATGCAGGGCGCCGAGACGCGGACTGCTGATGCGCACCAGATCACCCTGTTTGTGGGTGAAGCCGGCGCCGGGATGATCGCGGTCTTCGGTCGGGGCGAACAGGGTGCCGAGGAACAGCACGAAGCCGTCGGGATACTGGTGGTTGGCGTTGAGGGTTTGCGCGGCGATGTCCTGCGGGTCGCGGCTGATCTGGTCCATGGAGCTGGCGCCGTTGAGCAGGTAGCCATCGCTGCCGCGTACTTCCAGATCGATCACGCAGTTGCGTACGTCATCGAGGCTGAACTGCTCGTCGAACAGGCGAATGAACGGGCCGATGGCGCAGGAGGCGTTGTTGTCCTTGGCCTTGCTCAGCAGCAGCGCGCTGCGGCCTTCGAAGTCCCGCAGATTGACGTCATTGCCCAGTGTCGCGCCGTGAATCTGCCCACGACTGTTGACGGCCAGCACCACTTCCGGCTCCGGGTTGTTCCACTGCGAACCGGGGTGAATGCCGATCTCGCTGGCGCTGCCCACGGCGGACAGAATCGGCGCCTTGGTGAAAATTTCGGCGTCGGGGCCAATGCCTACTTCCAGGTACTGTGACCACATGCCTTGTTCGATCAGCAGCGTTTTCAGGCGCATGGCCTGCTCGGAGCCCGGCTTGACCGCGCGCAGGTTGTCGCCGATGACGCTGCGCACCGTTGCGCGTACGCCCTCGGCCCGGGCCGCATCGCCGCCGGCTTTTTCCTCGATGACGCGCTCGATCATGCTCGCGGCGAAGGTCACGCCAGCGGCCTTGATCACCTGCAGATCCACAGGCGCAAGCAGAAAGGGTTTGCCCTGGTCGGAGTGGGCGCCGGTATTGGCCAGCAGATCTTCGGCGCTGCAGATGAAGCGACCGGGTACTTCACGTACGGCCTTGAGCGGCGAGTCGCTTTCCAGCAGATCGCTAAGGGTAGCGAAATGCGCGGACAGGTCGAACACGCCATCGGCGCGCAACACCACGGGCGACGGCCCGGACACCTCGCCGGGCACCCAGGCGCGGCCGATCAGCGTGGCTGACAGGCTGTCGGCGGGCAGGGTGTTCGCGCAGGTCAGTCTTATTGTTGTCATGGTGCAGAATTCCAGGGCCAGAAAAACTGCACGCTAGGTGGGCGCGCGGATAAACTCCAATGGCATATTCTCAATTATTGATAACCTGGCGTTATTGCCGGGCGGGGCGTTCCCATGTCGGACTTGTCGTTCTCCAATTTCTGCAACTGGCTGAAATTCCGTCATCTAGTGCTGATCGATACCTTGGGCCGCACCCACAACATGCATCTGGCAGCCCAGCAGATGAATCTCAGCCAGCCTGCCCTGAGCAAGATGCTCAAGGAAATCGAGAGCCTGTTGGGCTTCACCCTCTTCGAGCGGTTGCCGCGCAGTATGTTGCCCACGGCCCTGGGCGCGCAGGTGGTGCGTTATGCGCAACTGGCGCTGAACGACGCGCGTACCTTTGTCGAGCAGATCAATAACCTCAGCGCCGGTGGTCATGGTCATCTCAAGGTGGGCGGTATCTTTGCCGCGACGGCCGTGGTGCTGCCCCAGGCCATCGTGCAGATCAAGGAGCGCTGGCCGTTGCTGGCCATCGAAGTGGTGGAGCAGACCAGCGATCACCTCATGGAGATGCTCGAAGAGCGCACCCTGGACCTGGCCATCGGTCGTTTCACCGACCAGAGCCAGCAACAGCGCTATGACTTCCAGGAGCTGGCGCCTGAACCTTTCTGCATCGTGGTCAATAGCCGCCATCCGCTGTGTGATGCCGGGCCCATGACCTTGCAGCAATTGGTGGACTGGCCGTGGATGCTGTATCCCAAGGGCACGCCAATTCGCGGGCGCATGGAGCAGGCCTTCGCCAGCGCCCAGGTCGATGTGCCGAGAAACACCATTGAGACCATTTCCATGCAGACCTTCCTCAAGGTGCTGCAAAGCGGACCCATGATCGGCATGCTCCCCGACGCCATGGTAGCGCCGCATCTGGAGAGCGGCCTGCTGAAGATTCTCGATACGCCGCTGTACCTGACGCCCCAGTACTACGGGATCCTGACCCGCAAGGGCGAGCAGTTGACAGGCCCGGCGATGGAGTTTGCCGACATCCTTATGGAGAACGCGCGCCTGGCTCGAGCAGAGCAGGAGGAGCGCGGTGCATCTCAATAACCGCACGTTATCAATTAATCCAAAAATGCCATTGGGATTGAATCGGTCACGGGCTTAGATTACCGGCCAACAATTATAAATGGTCAGGTATCCCCCATGTCCGATTCGTCCGGTCACAACTTCATTGCGGGTCGTCGCAGCGCGGCCGGTTCGGTGATCCTGCACAGCGTCGATGCTCGCACCGGGCACGCCTTCGGCGCTTTCCATCAGGCCACGCCGGAAGAAGTGGATGCCGCCTGCCTCGCGGCTGCCTCTGCCTATCCCCTCTATCGCGGACTGCCCGCCGCCCGCCGCGCCGAATTTCTTGACGCCATTGCCGACGAACTGGATGCCCTGGGCGATGACTTCATTGCCCTTATCGGTCAAGAAACCGCCTTGCCGGCAGCGCGCCTGCAAGGTGAAAGAGCCCGGACCAGCGGCCAGATGCGCCTGTTTGCTGCAACCCTGCGCCGTGGTGACTTCCTCGGTGCCCGTATCGACCGGGCATTGCCGCAGCGTACCCCGCTGCCGCGCGTCGATTTGCGCCAGTGCCGCATGGGTGTCGGCCCGGTCGCGGTATTTGGCGCCAGTAACTTTCCATTGGCATTCTCCACTGCCGGTGGCGACACCGCTGCCGCGTTGGCTACCGGTTGCCCGGTGGTGTTCAAGGCTCACAGCGGGCACATGGCGACCGCCGAGCAGGTTGGCGCAGCAATCATTCGTGCGGCCGGAAAAACCGCCATGCCGTCCGGTGTGTTCAACATGATTTTCGGCGGCGGTGTCGGCGAAGCGCTGGTCAAGCACCCGGCGATCCAGGCGGTGGGTTTTACCGGCTCGCTCAAGGGCGGCCGCGCGCTGTGTGACATGGCCGCCGCCCGGCCTCAGCCGATTCCGGTGTTCGCCGAAATGAGCAGCATCAATCCAGTCATCGTCCTGCCCCAGGCGCTGGAGGTTCGCGGCGATGACATCGCCAGGGAACTGAGCGCTTCGGTGGTGCAGGGTGTCGGTCAGTTCTGTACCAATCCGGGCCTGGTCATCGGCCTGCGCTCGCCAGCCTTCGACGGGTTTATCCAGCGTCTTGCCGAGGCCATGGCCGATCAGCCGACCCAGACCATGCTCAACGCGGGCACCTTGCGCAGTTATCAACAGGGCTGTGCTGAATTGCTCAAGCACTCCGGTGTTCGCCATCTGGCCGGTCACGCGCAGGAGGGTAGTCAGGCTCAGGCGCAACTGTTCCAGGCCGATGCCAGCCTGCTGTTGGACGGCGATGTACTGTTGCAGGAAGAAGTCTTTGGCCCGGCGACCATCATCATCGAAGCGGCAGATATGCAGCAATTGCTGCAATGCCTGCACGCCTTGCAGGGGCAACTGACGGCGACCCTGATTGGCGAGGCCGAGGAGCTGGCCCGTTGCGCCGAGATGATCGAAGTGCTGGAGCGCAAGGTCGGCCGGATCCTGATCAACGGTTACCCGACCGGTGTGGAAGTCTGCGAAGCCATGGTCCATGGCGGCCCTTATCCGGCAACATCGGATGCCCGTGGCACCTCGGTCGGCACCCTGGCCATCGATCGTTTCCTGCGCCCGGTGTGCTACCAGAATTTCCCCGATGTGCTATTGCCGGATGCCCTCAAGAACAGCAACCCGTTGGGCCTGACGCGCCTGGTCGATGGCCGGTTGACTGAGAAAACGCTGTAACGCAACGCCGTCGGGCCCCGTGCCCGGCACAGACCCATTCAATAAAAACAATCAGGCATGTAAACGTGCCCAAGGGTTAATCCCATGCAAACAAACGCCGAATACCAGGGCGCCAACGCGCCCGTTCACGACAGTGCCTTCGAGGAGCGGACCTATCGCAAGGTCATCCTGCGCATCCTGCCGATCCTGCTGCTGTGCTACATGGCCGCCTATCTGGACCGGGTCAACGTCGGTTTCGCCAAGCTGGACATGCTCAACGACCTGCAATTCAGCAACACGATCTATGCCCTGGGCGCCAGCGTGTTCTTCTGGGGCTATTTCATCTTCGAAGTACCGAGCAACATGTTGCTGCATCGCTTCGGTGCACGCTTCTGGATTGCCCGCATCATGCTCAGCTGGGCGGTGATCTCCATTGCCGTTGCGTTCACCGCGCCGCTGGCGACGCTGTTTCATATCGAAACCAGCAGCATGTTCTATGTTCTGCGCTTTCTGCTCGGCATCTGCGAGGCCGGCTTCTTTCCCGGCGTGATCCTGTACCTCAACTATTGGTTCCCGACCCAACGGCAGAGCCGCGTGATGTCCGGTTTCCTCATGGCGATGCCGGTCAGCCTGACACTGGGCGGCATGGTCTCCGGCTGGCTGATGAGCAGCATGGCCGGGATCCAGGGCATGGCCGGCTGGCAATGGATGCTGATCATCGAAGGCATTCCATCGATCATCATGGCGTTCGTGGTCATCGCCTGCCTGTGCGACAACATCGACAAGGCCAAGTGGCTGTCGGCGGCAGAGAAAGCCATGCTCAAAGCCAATCTGCACAGTGACAGTACGGGTAAGGTGACCCGCATCAGCGAAGTCTTCCTCAATCCGCGAGTGTGGCTGCTGGTGCTGATTCTGCTGACCTTCAACACTGGCTTCTATGGACTGGCGTTCTGGATGCCGTCGATCATCAAAAGCACCGGCATCACCAATACCGTGCAGATCGGCCTGCTGACCGCGATCCCCTACGGCGTTGCCACGGTGATCATGCTGCTCAACGCCCGTCATTCCAACCGTACCGGCGAGCGTCGGCTGCATGCGGCGATCCCGGCCTTCATCGGTTGCATCGGCCTGATCCTCAGTGCGTTTTTCGCCCATAACCTGGTGCTGTCGGTGCTGTTCCTCACCGTAGCTGCCTCCGGGATTCTCAGCCTGATGCCGATCTTCTGGACTCTGCCAGGCTCGCTGCTGTCAGGTGCCGCCGCTGCAGCCGGGATCGGCATGATCAACGCTATCGGCAACCTGTCCGGGTTCACCGGATCGATGATCACCGCCGTCGCCGAGAATCTGACCGGCGACATCAATAACGGCACCTATGTCCTGGCCCTGTGCCTGTTGGTCAGCGGCGGGCTGATCCTGGCCATTCCCGGCAGCATGTTGGGCAGGAAAGACGACGCCCGGCCGGTGCTGCCCACTTCTCTGAACATGGAAAAAGCCTGATGAAGAACAAGCGCGTGCTGATCACGGCGGGCGGCCAGGGCATCGGCCTGGCCAGCGCCAAGGCCTTCGTCGCCGCTGGTGCCGAGGTGATCGCCACGGACATCGACATTCGCGCGCTTGAAGCCATTGAAGGGCTGCAGGCGCTGCGCCTGGACGTGACCAGCCCCGAGGACATCATTGCCGCCAGCCAGGCAATCGGCGCCATCGATGTGCTGTTCAACTGCGCGGGCTACGTGCATTCGGGCAGCATTCTGGAATGCGACGAAGCGGCCTGGAGCCGTTCCTTTGAGCTCAACGCCACGGCCATGTACCGCATGATCAAGGCATTCCTGCCAGGCATGCTGGCCCGTGGCGGCGGTTCGATCATCAATATGGCATCGGTGGCGTCCAGCGTAAAAGGCGTGCCCAATCGTTTTGCCTACACTGCCAGCAAGGCAGCGGTAATCGGTCTGACCAAATCTGTGGCTGCGGACTACATTGGTCAGGGCATTCGCTGTAACGCCATTTGCCCTGGTACGGTAGATTCACCTTCGTTGCGCCAGCGAATTGCCGATCAGGCCGCGCAGCAAGGTGTCGATCAAGCGCAGGTTTACCAGCAGTTCGTCGGTCGCCAGCCCATGGGCCGCCTCGGCAGCGCTGAAGAAATCGCGCAATTGGCTGTTTATCTGGGCTCTGATGCCTCTTCTTACACAACCGGCGCCGTGCACGTGATTGATGGCGGCATGAGCATCTGATCCCCGGTTTGCACTTCGACAGGAACAGGAGACCTCAATGAAATTGCTACGTTACGGCGAAAAAGGTGCGGAAAAGCCCGGCCTGCTCGATGCCAATGGTCAGATACGTGATCTGTCCGCCCATGTTGCCGATATTGCCGGTGAAGTCCTCACTCCTGCTGGCCTGGCGGCACTGGCCGCACTGGATCCGGCAAGCCTGCCACTGGTTGCCGGCCAGCCGCGAATCGGCGCCTGCGTCGGGCAGATCGGTAAATTCGTCTGTATTGGCCTGAACTACGCCGACCATGCCGCCGAAGCCAATATGGAGGTGCCCAAGGAGCCAATCATCTTCAACAAGTGGACCAGCGCCATTAATGGCCCCAACGACGACGTGGAGATCCCGCGCGGTTCGGTGAAGACCGACTGGGAAGTCGAGCTTGGCGTGGTGATTGGCAAAGGCGGGCGCAATATCGACGAAGCCAATGCCCTGGAGCATGTGGCCGGTTACTGTGTGATCAACGATGTGTCCGAACGTGAATGGCAGCTGGAGCGCGGCGGCACCTGGGACAAAGGCAAAGGCTTCGATACCTTCGGCCCCATCGGCCCATGGCTGGTAACCCGTGACGAAGTCGCCGACCCGCACAACCTCGACCTGTGGCTGGAAGTGGATGGCCATCGCTATCAACAGGGCAACACCCGCACGCTGATCTTCAACGTGCCGCAGCTGGTGGCTTACCTGAGCCGCTGCATGAGCCTGCAACCGGGTGACGTGATCTCCACCGGCACACCACCGGGCGTCGGCATGGGCGTCAAGCCGCAGCCGGTGTTCCTGCGCGCCGGGCAGCGCATGCGCCTGGGCATCGAAGGGTTGGGTGAACAACAGCAACTGACGGTCCAGGCTGATTAATCGCCTTATGTGTTCAGCCATTTCTCATAAGCGGCTGGCCATTTCATAGTCGGTGTGCCGGGCCTGCCCAGGCCAAAGCCGTGGCCGCCAGTGGCATAGCGGTGCATCTCGACGGCGACATGTTCATGTTCGCAAGCCGCGGCCATGATCAGGGTGTTGGCGGGGTCGGATATCGGGTCATCTTCCGCTTGCGCCAGGAACATTCGCGGCGTGCGCGGCGTGACCCGGGTTTGTACCGACCACCTGGCATCCTCGGTCTGCGACGCATGTGGCCCGACCAGAATCTTATGGGTCGATGTTTTTGCGTAGGGTGGCAGCAACGTAATGATCGGATAGATCAGCGCCGCGGCATCGGCAACGGCAGGCGTTGCGTCCAGATGATCTCTGGGCGCATAGGTTTGTTCGTCCGTCGCGGTGACGGCCATGCCGAGTAAATGCCCGCCCGCCGAAAACCCCAGCACGCTGACCTGCTTTTCCCGGTTGCGGATAATACGCAGCGCACGTTGGGCATCTTGCAGGGAAACCTTGCTGCCATCTGCCCAACCTTCACCCGGCAAGCGATAGCTGAGCACATAAGCGGTAAAGCCCCGCGCGGTCAGCCACTGCGCGGCAGGCCAGGCTTCCATGCCCATCTCCATGCGTTTGTAGCCACCACCTGCGGCCACCAGGACGGCCTTGCCGTTCGGGCGCTCGGGTTTGAACACGCGCAGTGACGGGCGAGAAACGTTGGTCAGTGCGCCTTTGGCCGAGACAACTTCATTGCCAGTGGGCCCACCACCTCCGGGCGGTACGCCATCCCAGAGGGGAATTTTCGTACCTTCGCCGTCGGGGATAATCACACTGGCATTGGCCATGGACATCCGCAGCGCGATCAGTGCGGCGGTCGAGCAGGCAAGGAAATGTCGACGGTTCATACGGCCCCCAGAAAATATTTCGAAATATCTACCATGGAACGACGACGCAGGAATGCTTTTCGGGGGTTTGTTCAGCTGAGCGACCGCATTGCAATACCCAATGCGAGGAAGGGGGGCGAGCAAATACTGTGGGAGCGAATTTATTCGCGAATTGGCCCTCACATCCCATGCATTTGTATCGTCTGTAATTCCGCTTTCGCGAATAAATTCGCTCCCACAGTAGCGTGTGCATATCGTCGGATCTGTGCGGATTCATCCGCGAAGGGGCTGCTCTGGCTTTACAGCAAACATAGAATCTCCCACGGAGTTGCGGTGATTCAGTGGGTTTTACATTCTTTGATAAGAGTGGTTTAAGCGCCAACGGCGCATATGTTTCATTGCGCACTCGCACACTCAATCAACCACTGTTTCAAGATCGCCGCCACCGGGCGCAACGCGATCTGGCGATGGTGGACCAGGTAGTACCCTTTGTTCAGTGGCAGACGCAATTGCAGGGGTTCACATAACGAGCCGTTTTGCCGTTCAGTCTCGGTCAGGATCGCACTGCTGAGTATCACGCCCTGGCCATGGCGGGCCGTTTCGATGGCCAGGATGGACTGGTCGAAATGCTGGCTGGGAATGGCCGCGACCTGGGCATCGGTCAGTTGGGTGTACTGCTTGAACCAGGGCTGCCAATGGGGCAGCAGAGTGGTGTTGAGCAGCGTGGCCCGCACCAGATCCTCGGGGCGCTGCAAGTCGAGTCTGCGGGCATATTCCGGCGAGCAATAGAGGCGGGCTTCGTCTTGATAGAGCAGGGTTGTGTCCAGTGTCGGGTCGTTGCCATCGAAATAGCGGATCGCCAGGTCGACACGGTCGCGCTCAAAGTTGACCAGGGCGGTAGAGGCGCTCAGGTGCAATGAAATACCCGGCTTGAAACTCAGGAAATCCGACATCCGCGAGGCAAACCACTTTGCCGCCAGGGTCGGCGGCATGGACAGCCACACCTCATTCACGTTGCGCAGACGCAATTCAGTGCTGGCCTGCTGGATGCGTTGCAGCGCCGGTTGAATAGCGGCCCAGTAATTCTGCGCGTCGAGGGTCGGCTGTACTTGACGTACCGAGCGAATGAACAGGGACATGCCCAGCCACTCTTCCAGTTTCTGGATCTGCTGGCCCACCGCTCCCGGCGTGACATGCAGTTCACCGGCTGCTGCGCTGAAGCTGTTGTGCTTCATCGCGGCATCGAACGCCAGCAGTGCCTTGAGCGGGGGTAGTTGATTCATGATGAAGTTTTTCTACGTTATGGGGGTTTTTTAATCGTTTGCCGCATTCAGTCTCGACCACGTAGATTGCCATATCAACGCCTATGAAGAGATTGATATGAATAAGTTTGCCTATCCTGCCTTCGCCCTGCTGGGGGTGATCTGGGGGACCAATTTCATTTTCACCAAATGGGCGTCCGAATTGATTTCGCCGATGCAGATTGTTTTGCTACGGGTGATATTCGGGTTTATTCCGGTACTGATCCTGGCGTTATCGCGGCGCGCGTTGCAGTGGTCCCATCTGCGCTATATCCACCACTTTTTCGTCATGTCACTGCTGGCCACGGCGCTGTATTACCTGGCGTTCGCCAAGGGGGCGGTACTGCTGCCTTCAGGTATTGCCGGAATGCTCAGCGGCGCGATTCCACTGTTTGCCTTCCTGACTGCCTCTGTTTTCCTGCGTCAGGAGCCGATCAATCGCCTGACGGTGGCGGGGTTGTTGATCGGGTTTGTCGGCGTGCTGCTGATCGCCCGGCCCTGGAGCGCTGCGGGTGACGGGGTGTCGGTGACGGGCGTGCTGTATATGGTGGCGGGGTCGTTCAGCCTTGGCTGCTCGTTCGTCTATGCGCGCAAATTTCTCATGGACAAGAATCTCTCGCCCCTGGCTTTGTGCACCTACCAGATCGGCCTGGCGCTGCTGGTATTGCTGGCGACTACTAACCTGGAGGGTATCGAACGCATCACCACTGATCATGTGGCCCTGGGCGGTCTCATATTTGGCTTGGGCATCAGCGGCACCGGCGTGGCTTACGTGCTGTATTACTTCCTGGTTCAGGAACTCGGTGCGCTCAAGGCGGCTGGCGTGACTTACATTCCGCCGGTCGTGGCCCTGGCAATTGGTGCATTGCTGGTTCACGAGCCGCTGACGATTCAGGACGTGCTGGCGCTGGCGTTCATCATTGTCGGGGTTTATGTGCTGCAGACCGGCAAGACCGCGCCGTTGCCGGCGACGGCTTCGGATGCCTGAACCGGTTATTTGATAGTGCGGACTCGGCAGGGGCATTCGCGTGTACATCCTCGCTTTTACCTTCCCCAAGGGGGCGAGGATCAGGCCGCTTTCGAGCGGTTTTTTGCTTCAATACACCGCAAAATCTGAGTTGAAATGAGATCCTGTAGGAGCCGGCTTGCTGGCGATATCGGTGTAACAGGCAATGGTGTTGTTGGCTGACACGACGCCATCGCCAGCAAGCCGGCTCCTACGAAAGCTCATTCCAGTTCAGGCATTGGCTGGGGCTGCAAGCTCACTGACAACCCGCTGATAGCGCTCCCCCATCTCACGAATCCGCTCATTCACCGAGGCCAGCAATACCGGCCCGGCTGTCTGCAGAAAACCCGGCGTTGCGGTCTCCAGTGCTCTCTCCAGCCACAGGCAGGCTTCTTCGTATCGACCCTGTTCGGCCAGTGCGGCGGCATGGTTGTACTGCCCGCGAAAATCCCCGCCCTGGGCGGCCAACAAGTACCAGCGCTGCGCCTGTGTCTCGTCCCGTTCGACGACCACGCCCTCATGATAAAAGCGCCCCAGCAGGTTCATGGACTTGGCGTGGCCCATGGCTGCGGCCTGTTGAAACAGGGCGTAGGCGGCGGTCATGTCTGGCGCCACACCGCGGCCACGGGTCAGCAACTGGCCGTAGTTGTACAAGCCCCAATCCAGACCAAGGTCGGCGGCTTGCCGGTAGTGCCTGGCCGCATCCGCGAGATCGGTCTCGCAACCCCAGCCATTTTCCAGGCAGCGCCCGACCATATTGCAGGCCATGGCATGGCGCTGCCGGGCGGCGATGCGAAACCAGATCAGGGCCAGTGCCTGATCGCGGGCGATGCCGCGCCCGTAGAGCAGCAACTGGCCCAGGGTGGTCTGGGCATCGAGATCACCCAGTTCGGCAGCGCGCATAACCGCCTTGGCGTAGGCACGCGGGTCATCCTGGATCGAGCGTTGAGTGTTCATGAGTGGCCCGCTGGCTGACGCAGGGCGGGGCTGAATCCCGACCTGTATCGAATTTGTAGTGTGTCAAAAGTATTTGTTACAAATTACTTTGTTTGAGATTGATTTTCAATTACGATCGCGCCGCATTTACATTTCGGGGAGGAAATTAAATGACTTCAAGAACGGATTCGGCGCTGCTTTCACAGCGTCATTTGCTGGCATCTGCGGTTGGATTGGCCGTCGCAGCGCAAGCAGGTTTTAGTTACGCAGACGCCGCTGCGCCAAAGGGTGCCGTAGAGCTGGGCGCGACCAGCATTGAAGGTCAGGCTGATGCAACCGGCGGTGGTTATAACCCGGTGGCGCCAGCCTCGGCGAAGTACACCGAGCCACTGCGCGATACGCCGCAGACGATCACCATCATCCCTAAAGAGGTGATCCAGGATCAGAACCTGCTGACCATGCGCGATATCCTCAGCACCGTACCGGGCATCACCTTCGGTGCCGGTGAAGGCGGCAGTGGTTACGGCGACAGCATCAACCTGCGCGGCTTCTCGGCCAACAACGACATTTACGTCGATGGTGTACGCGACAGCGCCCAATACAGCCGCACCGATCCGTTCAACCTGCAACAAGTGGAAGTGGTCAACGGTGCCAGTTCCGTCTACTCGGGCTCAGGCTCCGTGGGCGGGACCATCAATATCGTGACCAAGCAGCCTGAACTGCGTGACAAGACCACGATCAGCGCTGGTGTCGGTACCGACAACTACAAGCGCATCACTCTGGACACCAATCAGAAGCTCAACGACACCACCGCGTTTCGTCTGAACCTGATGGCCCACGGCAACGATGCACCGGGTCGTGACTACGAAGACTATGAGCGCTGGGGTATCGCCCCGACCATCGCCTTCGGCCTGGGCACCGACACCCGCGTCACCCTCAGCTACGAGCACCAGAAAGACGACAACCTGCCGCAGTTCGGCGTTCCTATCTACAACGGCAAGCGCTTGCCGGGTGCGGGGACCAGCGATTACTACGGCTACCACAACATGAACAAGCAGGAAATCAACACCGACGCTTTCAGCCTGAAGCTCGAGCATGATTTCAATGATAACGTGTCGGTGCGCAACTTCAGCCGCGTCGCTCGCGTTCGTCAGGACCTGCGCGTTTCCGGTCCTGAAGGTGCCTCGACGGCGTGTCTGGCCAACGGTCGGCAACCGAACGGCGCGGCCTGTGCCGCTGGCCTGGCGCCAGGCTACTTCCAGCCAAGCGGCGGTTCCCTGGGGAACGCCCGGGACACCGAGAACAAGATCTTCACCAACCAGACCGACGTAACCACGCGCTTCGCCACCGGCTTCATCGATCACACACTGGTGACCGGCGTGGCGCTGACCCGTGAAGAGTACGAGGCCAATACCGGCAACTGGCTGCGTACCGGTTCCGGCGCAACCATCGTTCCGCCACCGGTGAGCATCAGCGACCCGAACTCCTACTGGGCCGGCGATCACAACTTTGTGCGCAGCGCCCAGGTCAACGGTGAGCTGAACAACCGTGCCGCCTATGCCTTCGACACGCTCAAGCTCAACGAGCAGTGGGAGGTCAACGGCGGGGTGCGCTATGAGCGCAACGATGGCAGTTCGGTGACCGACGCCTACGCCAGCAACGGCGTAGTAACGCCAGGTTCGCGCTTCCACAGCACCGATGACCTGACGTCCTATCGTTTGGCCCTGGTCTACAAGCCAGCGGAAAACGGCAGCATCTACGTCGCCTACGGCAACACCAAGACGCCGTCCCAAGCCACCGTCAACGGCAGCTGCTACACCGCAGCGCGCGGTACCACTGCGGCGTCCAACAACTGTAACGCTGATCCGGAGAAATCCATCAGCTATGAAGTGGGCACCAAGTGGGACTTCTTCGGCGACGCCCTGTCCCTCACTGGCTCGGTGTTCCGCAACGACCGCACCAACTACAAGGTTGCCAGCAACGACCCGAGCAACCTGACGGGCGAACAGACCCTTGACGGTCAGGCACGCGTCGATGGCGCCTCTCTGGGGCTGTCGGGTGCGATCACGGATAAGTGGAAGGTCTTCGCCAACTACACCTACCTGCACAGCGAAGTGCTGCAAAGTGTCAGCGATTTCACCAAGCTGACCACCGGCACCGACGCGCAGAAAGGCAAGCCGCTGACGTTCACGCCGAAAAACGCTGCCAGCATCTGGACCACGTACGATCTGCCGTACAACTTCCAGGTCGGCTACGGTCTGACCACCCAGAGCAAGCAATACCTGGCCAGCGCCGATGCCGCCCCGACTTCGTCGGGCTACACCGTGCACCGCGCCATGGTGGCCTACAAGGTCAACCGCAATCTGGGCCTGCGTCTGAACGTCAACAACCTGTTCGACAAGGACTACCTGACCCGCATCCGCAACAATGGTTGGGCGACGCCGGGCGATGCTCGCGCAGCCGTGCTGTCGGCTGACTACACGTTCTAACCGACACCGTAACAACACAAAGCCCCTGCGGTTGTCGCCGCAGGGGCTTTGTTGTCTGGGGTTGTATCGGGAAATCGCAGGAGCGAATTGTGGGAGCGAATTCATTCGCGAAAGCGGTTTTCAGACGATGGATATGTATCGAATGTGCCGCCTTTTTCGCGAATGAATTCGCTCCCACAGAACTCGTGCCTGCATGGGGAAGCTACAGGACGGCCGCAGCCGGCCTCTCCCCCGCCAACCCCTGGGCCAATGCCGCCAACACCATATGCCCCATGCGCGTGCGGGTTTGTACGGTGGCACTGGCGCGGTGCGGTTGCAGCACCACAGTTTCCAGTTCGAACAGCTCGGTCGGCACGTTCGGCTCGTCGACGAATACATCCAGCCCGGCGCCGGCAATCGAGCCGGTCTGCAAGGCGGCGACCAGGTCGGGTTCGTTGACCAGGCTGCCCCGGGCGACGTTGATCAGGTAACCCTCGGCGCCCAATGCGGCCAGGACCTGGGCATTGATAATGCCCTTGGCCTTGTCGGCAGCGGCGGCGACGATCAGGGCGTCGCTCTGCCGGGCCAGTTCGACCAGATCGGCAACGAAGGTGTAGGGCACGTCATCCATGGCGCGCAGGTCGGTGTAGCTGATCGGGCAGCCGAAGGCCGCGGCACGGGTGGCAACGGCGCGGCCGACCCGGCCCAGCCCAACGATGCCGACACGCATGCCGCTGAACTGTCGTGCCAGAGGGATCGGCGCCAGTGGTGTCGGGCTTTTCGGCCAGGCGCCGCTGCGCACATAACGGTCGGCGGTGTTCAGGCCTCGGCAGGTAGAAATCAGCAGGCCGATAGCCAGGTCGGCGACGTCTTCAGTCAGGGCGCCGATGGTGGCCGTGACGTGAATACCACGGTCGCGGGCGTAGGCCAGATCCACGGCATCGGTACCCACGCCATTGACCGCAATCACTTTCACTGCGGGCAGCTGCTCCATCACCGCACGGGTAATGCCGGTATGGCCGCCGGTCACCACGGCTGTGATGTTGGCGCCATGCTCACGCAGGTAAGCGGCCTTGTCGGCTTGCTGGAAGTACGGGCGCACGGTGTATAGCTCGTTGAGGCGCGCGTTGATCTCGGGGATCAGGATCGGGCTCAGTTGCAGGACTTCAGCTTTCATCTTTTATCACTCACAAAATCGGGATCGATCAGCCACGGCCGACAAAAGGCATGTTGGTGGCCATGACGGTCATGTTCAGCACGTTGGCCGACAGCGGCAGCCCGGCGATGTAACGCACGGCATCGGCGATGTGCTTGACGTCGATCATCGGTTCTACGGCGATCTCGCCATTGGCCTGGCGCACGCCCTTGGTCATGCGCACCGACAGCTCGGTCAGGGCGTTACCGATATCGATCTGGCTGCAGGCGATGTTGAATTCGCGACCATCCAGCGCCAGGCTTTTGGTGATTCCCAATACCGCGTGCTTGCTGGCGGTATAGGGTGAGGTGAACGGGCGCGGCGTATGGGCGGAAATCGATCCGTTGTTGATGATCCGGCCACCTTGCGGCGATTGCTTGCGCATCAGGCCGAAGGCCGCGCGGCTGCACAGGAATACCCCGGTGACGTTGGTGTTGATCACGTTCAGCCAGTTCTCCACCGGCAGCTCGTCGACCGGCACGGCCGGGGCGTTGACGCCGGCGTTGTTGAACACCACATCGACGCGGCCATAGACCTCTTCGATGGTGGCGAACAGCGCTTCGACACTGGCCGGGTCGCGCACGTCGCTTGACACCGCAAGCACTTCGCCGCCTTGCTCGCGGGCCAGTACTTCCAGTTCCTTGAGCGGCTCGATACGGCGGCCGGTCACCACGACCTTGTAGCCGTCAGCCAGCAGGGTCAGGGCCACTGCGCGACCGATGCCGCTGCCAGCGCCGGTCACCAGGGCGATTTTCGGGAGGTTGTTGTCAGTCATTGTTATATCTCCTGCTTATCGTTTGGATGCATCAGGCGGCGCGACGCCCACCGACACGTACTTCGAGTTGGCCGATACCGGCAATGCCTGCGGTGATCACGTCACCGCTTTGCAGCGAATCCACACCCGGCGGCGTCCCGGTCATGATCAGGTCGCCGGGCAGTAATTGAATGGAACAAGACAGGCGGCTGACAATCTCGGCCACTGTCCATATCTGGCTTTCCAGGTTCGAGCGCTGGCGCTCCACGCCGTTGACGCTCAGCCAAAGCGCGCCCTGGTTGGGATGCCCCAACTCGCTGGCCGGGCGGATCGGCGTAATCGGTGCCGAACCGTCAAAGGCCTTGGCCGCTTCCCATGGCTGGCCGACAGCCTTGGCGGCCATTTGCAGGTCGCGGCGGGTCATGTCCAGGCCAGCAGCGTAGCCAAAGACGTGCCCCAGTGCCTGGGCCTCGTCGATCGCGAAGCCGCCCTTGCCGATGGCGACCACCAGTTCGATTTCATGGCAGAACTGTTCGGTCTGCGACGGAAACTCCAGCTCGCCGACGGCATCGATCACCGCTGTGGCGGGCTTCATGAAAAACGCCGGCATTTCCCGCGGCGCATTCTGCGAATCGCCCCAGTGGTAGTTGCGCCCCAGGCAGAACACCCGGGCGACCGGAAAGCGCGCGGTGCTGTTTTCCACTGGCAGGCTGCGCACGTGCCCAGGTTCAAATACGTAATCAATCATGTTCATTCCTCGGGCGAGTCCAGTCGTCAGTGGTCAGCCTACGGGATCGGCGACGGGCAAAGTTGGACAACGCGGTGTTCAAATTGGAGTAAAAACGGCCAATTGCAGAGAAGAAAAAGGCGTACTTGCGTACGCCGTTGCCCATAAGGGGAGGGCATAAGGTCTCACTTGCTTACAACGGATCTGTTACTAAGACTTCAACTCGATGCGGTAGATCTTGCCCAACAGCAGCGAGTAGGACAGGGTGCCGATCGCCGCCACGCCGCCGATAAACCAGAAGGCGTAGGCAAAGGTCCCCGTGACATGCAGGATCTGGCCGATGACGATGGGCGTCACGATCCCGCCGATGTTGGCCGCCAGGCTGGTAATGCCGCCGGTCAGGCCGATCAGCTCCTTCGGCGCGATTTCCGACACCGCCGCCCATGAGGACGAGGCGATACCCTGGGCGAAGAAGGCGATGGTCAGCAGGGCGATGCACAGCTCGTTGGAGTCTGTGAAGTTGACCAGCATGATCGACATGCCCAGTGCCGAACCCACTACCAGTGGCAGCTTGCGCGAGATCGACAGGGAGAAGCCGCGACGGATCATCCAGTCCGCAATCACCCCGGCCAACAGCACGCCGACGGTGGCGCCAATGAACGGCAGGATGGCGAAGATACCCACCTTGACCATGGTCAGATGGCGTTCCTCGATCAGGTAAGTCGGGAACCAGGTCAGGAAGAAATACAGGGCCGAGGTGCTGGCGAACTTGCCCAGGCAGATGGCCCAGATCTGCCGATATTTCATCAGCTCGACGATCTGTGCCCACTTGAACTTGTTTTTGTCCTTGCTGGCCTTGACCAGTGCACCGCCGTCCTCGATGTAGGCCAGCTCTTCCTTGCTGACTTTCTTGCAGAACATCGGGTCGCGGTAGACGTACAGCCAGATGATGCCGAACACCACGCCGACGATACCGGTGCTGTAGAACACATGGCGCCAGTCGTAGGTCGTGGCCAGCCACAGCAGTGCACCGGTGAAGAGCGCCGTACCCAGGTACTGGCCGCACACATAGATACTGCTGGCGGTGCCGCGTTCCTTGGCCGGGAACCACACCGTCACGGCGCGGCTGTTGGCCGGGAAGGCCGGAGCTTCCATGGCACCGATGGCCAGGCGCAGGCCGAACAGCGAAGCGAAGCCGCCGGCAAAACCTTGGCACACTGTGACCGCCGACCAGGAGATCAGCGAAGCACCGTAAGTGAAGCGCGAACCGAAACGGTCGGCAATGAAGCCTGCTGGTACCAGGGCGAAAGCGTAGGTCCAGGCGAAGGCGGAGAAGATCAGACCCATTTCCACTTTATCCAGACCAAGGTCCTTGGCCATGAACGGAGCGGCGATGGAGATGTTCACACGGTCTACATAGTTGATGATGGTGGCGATCAACAACAGCGAGAGCATGAACCAGCGGCGACGGGAAGGCAGACGAGCCGGTGCTGCTGCCGCGGGTGCGGCGACACGGGCGTCGATAGCCTGAATGTCAGGATTCGACATGGGTGTTTCCTCATTGTTTTTATTGGTGTCGGAGAAGCCCCTTAAAGTTATCGTACGACCACGCAAATACAACCGAGCGCTTAGAACGTTTTTGGATTTCAAGCCGGGTGCGTTGATATTTGTCCAAGAAATCTGCGGCGCGCCGGGCGACGTAGAAAATACAGAGAAACAGACGAAAGCTTTGTCTTAGAGCCTTTGTAATGTGACAGAAAGAATATTTTTTCTTGGACACCCCCAGACGGTGGCGTAAAGATGTTTTCACGCAAAATGTCGTCTGACATGTGACAAGATTGGCCGCCGCTAGAGACTTATTGACGCGCTTGCGAGGCAAGCGCATCAGATAGCCAGTCATCGACGCGGTGGCTATTCGAACAAGAGGTCCCGAGATGGATTTAGCAATTCAAGTGCCGACCTATGGCATGCAACAGCGCAGCGAGCGCCCCGATTTCTATATCCGTGACAAGCACGCGCGTAGTGCCGAAACCGGGCCGCATCGTCATGAGTATTTCCAGATCCAGGTCAACCTCGGCGGCGATACGGTGCAGCATATCGGCGGCGTGGTACGGCCATTTCCGCGCAACGCCCTGGCCTTCATTCTGCCGCATAAACTGCACTTGATTCCGCACCCGGAGGACGGCAATTTCCTGCTGATCAACTTCGCCCAGACCTTCCTCATGCCGCAGTTGCAGTGCGACCCCCTGGACCTGGAAGACGTGCCCATTGCCCTGGCGCCGGAGCTGTCGCCGTTTCGTTTTCAGGAGAGTCTGGATTTCATTCTCGATCAGGCTGACTTCGCCGAAATCGAGACCTTGCTGATGCGCATGCGCAAGCTTGATCAACAACGCCAGTTCGGTACGCGAGAGATTCTCAAGGGTTGCCTGCTGCAGCTGATTGGCACCGTCTGCGAGCGCTTTGCCGAGCAGATCAAGGTCCTGGCCGACGACAATGCCGCCGAACGCAGCCGCCGCGACGCTTTGGCGCGGATGTCGGAATACGTGCGCAAGAACCTCAGTGATCCGGACCTGAGCCTGAAAAAAGCCGCTTCCGCCGCCTTTCTCTCGCCCAACTACCTGACCCATTGGCTGCGCAAGGAAGTGGGCAAGACCTTTAGCGAGCTGGTACTGGAGCGACGCATGCACCTGGCCCGCACCCTGCTGCTCAACGACACCAAACCTGTAGGCGAAATCGCCCGGCTATGCGGTTTTGCCGACGAAGCCTACTTTTCCCGACGCTTCCGCAACGCCCACGGCATGCCGCCGGGGCAGTTTCGCAAGCAGCGGGATGTGTAGACGTCGCGCTATCGCTCAGCAAACACGGGGAAGGGTGGAAGCGAATCTGTGGGAGCGAATCCATTCGCGAAAGCTTTATTCCGGACGCCGCCAATGCATTGGATGTACTGGCCCCTTCGCGAATGAATCCCACAGATCCGACGATATGCACGCGCTACTGTGGGAGCGAATTCATTCGCGAAGAGGCCGTTACATACATCCACATATTTATCGCTGCAGATACCGCTTTCGCGAATGAATTCGCTCCCACAGGGGCAGGGCGGGTTCAGTCAGTTAATGCCGCGCCTCGACCTGGGTCAATGAGCGGTCAAGCAAGGCTTTAAGCCCTTGCCCCAGATGCACGACCGAAAACGCCAGGTCGCGTTTCGGCCCGCTGTCCTGGTCGGCGGATTCGTAGGCGACGGCCAACAGGCAACGCAGCATATCGCAGGCCTGGGTGAGGTTTTGTTCGAGGGTTTCTGGGGGATCGGGGACTAGTGTGGACATCGCATTATTTCTCTAAATGGGCCACTCGCTTATCGGTCTCAAGGACAAGCAAGGTGGCGGCTGTGTGCGGGTTGAGACCCGAGAGAAATAAGCAAAGCTCGGCCAGACCGAAGTCTGCCCGCAACAGCCGCCATAGAAGGCTTGCGCTGCGAATTTCTAAAACCGGGGTCTCAATCCCGACCACTGCTTTCAGTGGCGGGGCGCAGACTAGTCGTGGAAATTCACAGGCACAATGCGGTCGGGATTGTTTAGGAAACTTCACTCAAGAGAAAGAGACGCGTCCTGCAAATTCGTCACATTTGATGTGGTGCAGACACTATTTCAAGCACCTCAGCGGGACTGTCGAGCGACAGGGCGGGTACCTATACGCTCGGCTCCAGCCGCACTATCTCGGCCACAAAATCAATAAACGCGCGCACCTTCGCCGGTGGCAGATGCCGTGAAGGGTAGAGCGCGTAGAGATAAAAACTTTCCCCGGTCCATTGCGTCAGCAGCTCGACCAACTGCCCGCTGGCGATCAGGTCTTCGACGCCACTGGCCTTGACCCTGGCGATACCGGCACCGGCCAGGCAGGCGCCGATCAGGGTGCCGGATTCGTTGACCAACAGGCGGCTGCTGGTCTTGACCGGTGTCACCTGGCCAGACAAGCCGTATTCCCATTCCAGCGGCAGGCCGGTCATGGCGCTTCTCATCTGGATGCAGGCGTGATGGATCAGGTCTGCTGGCGCCTGGGGCGTGCCGTATTTTTTCAGATAGGCGGGGGAGGCTACGGTGGTGGTGCGGGTTTCCAGCAGTTTGCGCGCGACCAGGGACGAAGAGGGCGGCTGGCCGAAGCGCACGGCGATATCAAAGCCTTCGGCGACCAGATCGCCCAATTGCTCGCGCACAATCAGTTCCAGGGAAATTTCCGGGTAACGGTCGAGAAAAGTCGCCAAATGCGGTGCGATCATGCGTCGCGAGAAGTAGGCATCGACATTGACCCGCAAGCGCCCGCGCACCGCAGTAGAGGCCCCCGAGGCCATATTCACCGCATCGCCGATGCCGGAGATCAACGGGCTGATCTCGCCATACAAGCGTCGGCCCTCGTCCGTCAGCGTCACCGAACGGGTGGTGCGATCGAACAGGCGCACGCCAATGCTCGCTTCCAGCCGCCCTACCGCACGGCTGACCCCGGAAGGCGACATGCTCAGGGCTTCGGCGGCCCGGGCAAAGCTGCCGCTATGAACAATGGCGGCCAGGACGCTGATATTGGCCAACAGGCGACCGTCGAAACTCATGATGCACTCGTGCGTAAAAGTCATTAAGCATGTGAGTCGATAGGCATTCTGTCAACGATTCCGGCGCCCTATCCTTGATTCCTGTCTCTTTTCCAGCCAACAGGAATCACAGCATGTATGTCATTACGGGGATTACCGGCAAAGTCGGCGGTGCGGTCGCGCGGGCGTTGCTCAGCAATGGGCAAACTGTTCGCGCCGTGGTGCGCGACCCGGTCAAGGCTGCGGCCTGGCAGGCGTTGGGCTGCGAGGTGGCCATTGCCCAGATGGAAGACGCCCAGGCCCTGACCGAGGCGTTCAAGGGGGCGACCGGGGTATTTATCCTGCCGCCATCGGAGTTCGATCCGGCGCCGGGTTTCCCGGAGGCGCGGATGGTGATCGACGCCGTGACCCAGGCCATTGCGGCTGCCCGGCCACAGAAAGTGGTGTGTATTTCCACCATCGGCGCCCAGGCCACGCAAAGCAATCTGCTGACCCAGCGTACCCTGATGGAAGAGGCCTTGCGCACACTGCCGGTGCCGGTGACCTTCCTGCGGCCGGGCTGGTTCATGGAAAACGCCGCCTTCGACCTGGCCAGCGTCCTGGAGCACGGGGTTGTCCACAGCTTCCTGCAACCGCTGGATAAAACCGTCCCGATGATCGCCACCGACGATGTAGGCCGTTGCGCTGCCAACCTGTTGCAGCAGCAGTGGCAAGGTGAACGGGTGGTCGAACTGGAAGGCCAGCAGGTCTCACCGAATGACATTGCCCGCACCTTCGCCGAGATCCTTGGCAAACCCGTGCGCGTTGAAGCCGTGCCCCGTGACGGCTGGGAAGCCTTGTTCCGCAGCCAGGGCGCACAGAACCCCTTGCCGCGCGCGCGGATGATCGACGGTTTCAATGAGGGCTGGATCTGCTTTGAGGGCGATGAGGCGCAGCGGGCCAGGGGCGAGATTCGGTTGGAGACGGTATTACGAGGGTTGGTGGGCGACGCAAGAATTTGAATTGCATTGAGATTTACATGCAGGAGCCGCCTCCGCTGGCGATTGAGTACGAAGCACTCGACATGGGGTCTGCAAGCGCTGCGCACTCGATCACCAGCACACCGGCCCCCACGGTCTTGGGTAGACAATGCCATGGAGCCTGCCTATGAATCTGGATTTCGAATGGCTGTTGCTGTTGGCCGTAGCCGTTCTGGGTATGGCGAAGGTAGCGGCATGGCGTCGAGTGGGCATTCCCGGCGTGAGCTTTCTGGCCGATATGTTCCCGCTGATTCTGGTGGTTTTCCTGATCCGGGCCTTTGTCGTGGAGCCGTTCAGGATTCCCTCGGACTCCATGCTGCCGACCCTGGAATCCGGCGATTTTATTCTGGTGAACAAGTTTCTCTATGGTCTGCGTCTGCCACTGTCCGGGCTGAAGCTGCTGAATGTCGAAAGTCCGGAACGCGGCGATGTATTTGTTTTCCGATACCCACAGGAGCCGAGTATTCACTACATAAAGCGTATTGTTGGACTGCCCGGCGATACGGTTTCCTACGAGGACAATCAGCTGGCTATCAATGGTGTAAAAGTTCCTGAAACAGTGGTTGCCAGCCCTTTCGACAGCGCATTCCTGCATCGATTCCATGAGCAGCTCGGTGCCGGCAGCCATGACATCTACGTCGACCCGGACGGCCGACAAAGCTATCGGCCCATCTGGGCGTTTGATCATCTGCACAACTGCAGTTACCGGGTTGGCGCAGTCAGCTGCCGTGTTCCCGAAGGCTATTACTTTGGGATGGGCGACAACCGCGACAACAGCGCTGACAGCCGCTACTGGGGTTTCGTGCCGGCGGCCAATATCGAGGGCAAAGCCTTTCTGGTCTGGCTGAATGTACTGAAACCCGGGCGCATCGGCCTCATTCATTAACGTCAAGGGTAGGTTGAACATGAACACGTTAATCTCGAAAAACCTGACCATCCCGCGCCTGGGTTTCGGCACGTTCCGCATGCCGGGCGATGAGTGCAAGGCTGTGGTCGAGAGCGCCATTGAGGTGGGTTACCGGCATATCGATACCGCCGCAATGTATGACAACGAAGCTGCCGTCGGCCGGGGCATACAGGCTTCAGGCGTGCCTCGGGACGAGCTGTTCGTCACGACCAAGGTCTGGCATGACCAGCTTGAGCCGGCGGCGATCAGCAAGGCTTTGGACGTCAGCCTGGGCAAGCTGGCGATGGAGTACGTCGACCTGTTCATGGTCCATTGGCCGTCGCCGTCGATGAATATCGAGGCAATCATGAACACGCTGGTGTCCCTGCGCGATAGCGGGCGGGTCCGCGGTATTGGCGTGTGCAATTTCAATCTGTCGATGCTGCGCGAAGCCATCGATCAGTTCGGTGCGCCCATTGCGGCGGTACAGGTCGAGTACCACCCCTTTCTCGACCAGAGCCGTCTGCTCGACTACCTGCGCAGCAAGGACATCCCGCTGGTGGCCTATGCACCGCTGGCTCAGGGCCGCGCGGCGAATGATCCAGTGCTGACGCAGATCGGCAACAAGCACGGGGTCACCGCTGCGCAAATTGCCCTGGCCTGGCTGCTTGATCAACCGGGCGTCATTGCGATCCCCAAGGCCCGGCACGCCGAGCGCCAGCGCTCGAATTTCGCCGCCCAGGGCATCGTGCTCGATGACGAAGATCGCCGGGCCATTGCCGCCTTGCCCAAGGATCAGCGTTTTGTGCAGCCGCCGTTTGCACCGGACTGGAGTGCCTGAGCGACGAGCTGTCGGCTGGCAGCCAACTCAAGGCACAATAAGCGCTCATGCGCGAAGTGAGTCGGGGTTGTGATGTCAGCCGGATTAATGCCACTCAACCAGCCGCGAACGGTCCTGTTCGTGGCCTATCCCGATATGGGGCTGCTTGACCTCACTGGCGCGCAGACGGTGTTCTGGGCCGCCAACAAGGCCATGGCCGAGCGCGGCGTGCCCGGTTACGAGCGGCTGACGGCCAGTATTGCCGGCGGCTTGGTGCGCACTGCCGAAGGCCTGGTGGTGGAGACCGAGGCGCTTTCGCAGATTGCCATGGCCGACGTCGATACCCTGATCGTACCGGGGGCGCCGGAAATTTTGCGGGCACTGGCCAATGCCACGGGCTTGATCGAGTGGATCGCCGCCGAGTCCGGCAAGCTGCGGCGCACCGCGTCGGTGTGCAGCGGTGCCTTTCTGCTGGCCCAGGCGGGGCTGCTCAATGGGTGTCGCGCCGCCACTCACTGGGCCATGTGCGACATGCTGCGCGAGCGCTTTCCGCAGGTGGAGGTCGATCAGGATGCGATCTTCATTCAGCAGAAGCAGGACCGGGTCTGGACCTCGGCCGGGGTCACTGCCGGCATCGATCTGGCCCTGGCATTGGTCGAGGCCGACTGCGGGCGCGAGGTGGCCATGCAGGTGGCCCGGGAGCTGGTGGTGTTCATGAAGCGGCCGGGCGGGCAGGCGCAGTTCAGCGAGACCCTGCTGTCGCAGACCCGGGACGATGACACCTTCGATGAGTTGCATGGCTGGCTGCTGGAGAACCTCAACCGCGACGATCTGAATGTCGAGAACCTGGCTGCCAGGGCGCGCATGAGCCCGCGCAACTTCACCCGAGTCTATAAGCAGAAAACCGGGCGCACCCCGGCCAAGGCCGTGGAAGTCCTGCGCCTTGAAGCGGCGCGGCGGCTGCTGGAAGACTCCGAGCGCAATATCGACCAGATTGCCGTGGTGTGCGGCTTCGGTGATGAGGAGCGCATGCGCGTAACCTTCCAGCGCAACCTGTCGATTTCCCCTCGGGAATACCGTGCCCGTTTCTGCCGTTAAGCAGCTCCCAGGCTTGGCGCAATTTCAGGGTTTTATGTCGTATCGCCCGGCCCGGCGCGCTCCTACTATCCGCTGACGATTATTCGGCAGCAGATAAATGGAGCAAGACATGAAGCAACATATCCTGGTGGTTGGCGCAGGCTTCGGTGGCGTCTGGAGTGCCTTGAGTGCCGCGCGCCTGTTGGACATGCATGGTCGTAGCGATGTGCAGATCAGCGTGCTTGCTCCCCAGGCCGAGCTGCGTATTCGCCCGCGCTTCTACGAGCCGGATGTCCACCAGATGAAAGCGCCACTGGGCGAGTTGTTTGCCGCCACGGGCATCACCTTCATTGCAGGGACGGCAGACAAGATCGACACGCAGGGCAAGCGCGTCGAGTACAGCGCGGGCCAAGGCGTACATTCGTGGCTGAACTATGACCGCCTGGTGCTGGCCACCGGCAGCCGGGTCATGCGCCCACCGCTGGAGGGCGTAGAGCATGCATTTGATGTGGACCAGATCGAGTCCGCGACGCTTCTTGAGACGCATATCAAGGGGTTGGCGCAGCAGCCGCACTCCGAAGCGCGCAACACCGTGGTGGTCTGCGGTGGCGGTTTTACCGGTATCGAAACAGCAACGCAAATGCCCGCACGTCTGCGGGCCGCGCTGGGTGCTGACGCCAAGGTCAACGTCATCGTTATTGATCGCGGCCCGGAAATCGGTGCGGCTTTCGGTGCCGGTATCAGCCCGTCGATTGCCCAGGCCAGTGCCGAACTGGGGATCGAGTGGTGTCTGAATGCGTCGGTAGCCGCAGTAGACGCCAACGGCGTCACCCTGGCCGACGGCCGCCGCATCGAGGCCAAGACGGTGATCTGGACCGTGGGCTTCCGTGCCAGCCCGCTCACCGAGCAGATCGCCAGCGAGCGTGATCCTTTGGGACGTCTCTATACCGACGCCAATCTCAAGGTCCTGGGCCAGGACGATATTTACGCCGCGGGCGATGTGGCCTATGCCGCCACCGACGACGCAGGCAATGTCGCGGCAATGTCCTGCCAGCATGCGATTTCCCTCGGGCGCCATGCCGGCAATAACGTCGCTGCCGATCTGCTGGGTGTGTCGGCCAAGGCCTACAGCCAGCCCAAGTACGTTACCTGCCTGGATCTGGGCGAGTGGGGCGCCGTATACACCGAAGGCTGGGATCGTCAGTTGAAACTGGTCAAAGCTGAAGCCAAAGAGCTGAAGACCAATATCAACACGGTCTGGATCTATCCGCCTGCGGCTGATCGCGCGACGGCATTGGCGGCAGCCGATCCGTTGATTCCGGTGGCATGATTCTCAACTTGCGGGCCTGACAACGGCCATGGGGGGGGCGTAATCTCGGCGCCGGCACAAGCCGTCCGGGAAACGCCCCTCCATGAATATGCCCACGTTGATCTATTGCACGCTGCTTGCCGCTGCGCTGGTGGCGGCACCGGCTGCTGCCTATGAAAGCGAAAACGCTATCCCCCTGGCGTTCGGCCTGGAGACGGGCGCAGCGGCGGAGCAGGGCTTGAGTATCAGGCTCGACGGGCGCGATATCAGCATTTCGACCCGCCTGACGAACAATACCGAGATCGCGCAGAAAGTCGGCTGGTACGCCAGCACCCCGCACTTCGGTGTGCTCGGTGAGGGTGAAGAATACGCGGACAAGTCCTTTGCCGATATCACTGCGCGCTTCAACGGGCAGCCGAGCAAGGCGGCGGTCTATCGCCGTGGCTATTTCATGGGCCGGGATATCACGTCCGAGTTGGCCAGGGCGGGGTTGGGGCCGCTGCCGGATTTCCAGGTCGACAGCAAACGCCTGACCGTACAGGGCCTGCATCCCGAGCAGTGGCAAGGTTACGTCGCCTATATCTGGCACGAGAGCTTGTCGCCGGGGGCCTCGGGCAACATCAATGTGAGCTATCGCGCACTGCCGTTCTTCGCCTTGGTGAGCCTCGACTCGGCGCCTTTCAATCAGACCGTGCAGCAGCACTGCGGTGATCCCGAAGCCGTCCGCCAACGCTTGCGCCAGGCGGCGGGGGCGATCACCGAAGTGATGGTGGAAAGCTACGAGGTGCCGGTGAATTTCATGCTGATGCGCGATGTACCGGTGGAGATCGTTCAGCCGCCGCGCAACTGGCAGGACGCTCAGCCTGTGGTGTCGTTGCTGTGTGGGCTGAGCAACGAGGGGTTGCAGGCATCTCTGTCGGGTAGCGTGGCCAACGCCAATCTGAGCTTGTCGGTGCTGGTGATTTCCGCGTTGGCTGACGCGCAGGTGCAGCGATGAAGGCCGTTGGTTTTCTGCTGGCAGGCCTGTTGTCGGCGCAGGCGGCGGTGGCAGAGGTCATGCCCTTTGATTACCGGTTGGGCACTACGACAGTGACGGAGGACGGTGAGCAGATCCTGATCCATGCATCGCCGCCGATCAGCATCGCCATCCTGCCGGGCGGGCGGAATTGGCCGATTTTGTCGCTGGGCGAGGACGGACGCGTTTATGCCGGTGCCAAAGTGCTCGATGCGGCGACGGGGCAACTGCTGACGCAGAGCGATGCGACTCTGCTGCTGCCCCATGGCGTCGAGGTTACGACCCTGGCCGATGGCTATCGCTTGCGGCGTGGCGGGCGGCAGTGTGATCTGTCGTTGCCGCAGTTGCACCTCGGTCCCGGCAAGACCGCACTGCAAACCCTGCAGGATAACAACCTGGTGCTGACGGCCAGCGCAACCGGCCTGCTGGCATTGGTCACGCAGTTCGGTACGGATGGTCAGGGCGATAATTATCTGCTCGAAAGCATTGATATGCACGGGTGCAAGGTGACGGTCGGCAAGAACCTGGGCAATCCGGATCTGCTGGTCGAGCTGGGGCATTCTGCCAAGGGCGGCTGGTGGCTGACCGGGTCCATCGAGCAGACGCTATTGCGCTCCAGCGATGGTCGGCAATGGCATCCGCTGAAGTTGCCTGCAGGGTTGTCTTCGCTGATCAGCAGCTATGTGGTCGACCAGGACGAAATCTGGCTGGCCGCGATTCTGCCGGACGATACGCCCAGTCCTTATCTGTTGGTGTATTCGGGGGATGGCGGGCGGCACTGGCGCAATCTGGTTGAGAATGACCCGCTACTGGCCAAGGTTCCGGCGGCCTGGCTGGAAGGCCAGAAGCGCCGGGTGGCGCAGCCTTGAATTGATTATTGAGGTGGGATGCTATTCGTGGGACCGGCTTGGCCGGAAAAGGCCGGTACAGCCGCTGCGTTTTCTTGACCATCAAGGACGCCTTCCCGGCTAAAGCCGGCCCCACTGCAAGACTGCATTTTCCCGTTCGTAGGTACGTTACAGACCCAGCTCCGAAAGCCCCGGATGATCATCCGGCCGACGGCCAAGGGGCCAGTGGTATTTGCGCTCGGATTCCTTGATCGGCATGTCGTTGATGCAGGCGAAGCGGTTGGCCATCAGCCCGTTCTCGTCGAACTCCCAGTTCTCGTTGCCGTAGGAACGGAACCAGTTACCCGAGTCGTCGTGCCATTCGTAGGCATAACGCACAGCGATGCGGTTGTCGGTGAAGGCCCAGAGTTCCTTGATCAGGCGGTAATCCAGCTCCCTGGCCCACTTGCGCGTCAGAAAACCCTTGGCTTCTTCGCGGTTGTTGGCGAACTCGGCGCGGTTGCGCCATTTGGTGTCCAGCGTATAGGCCAGGGACACCTTTTCCGGGTCGCGGCCGTTCCAGCCGTCTTCGGCCAGGCGCACCTTGAGGATGGCTGATTCGCGGGTGAAAGGTGGCAGCGGTGGGCGGGTTGCAGGAGCGGACGTCATGGCAGCGATACCTCGGGCAGGAAAGGTCATGGGTGTTTGGCAACAGCGTTTTGCAACAGCATTCGGGCAACCTCGCGAGCACTGTCGGCGGCGCTGTAGTCGCCCATTACGCGGGCCAGGGTGATGGCACCGTCGATCAGGATCAGCAGATGTTTGGCCAGAGCCTCGGGGTCCGTCGCGGGCAGTTGTCGGCACAGTTGCAGGCAGTAATCGAGCAGCTTCTGTTTATGTTCCTTGGCCACCAGGCGCACCGGGTCGGCCGGGTCGCCGATCTCACCGGCGGTGTTGATAAAGGCACAGCCGTGGAAGCCTTCGGACTCGAACCAGCCCTTGAGCACGCAGAACATATTGAGAATGCGACCCTCGACCGTTTCGGCCTTGTCGGACTCGCTGCGAAACCAGTTCATCCAGCGGATATCCCGGGCGCTCAAGGCCTGGGCGGCGATGTCTTCCTTGGTGGCGAAGTAGCGGTAGATGCTCTTGCGCGCCACCCCTGACGTGCGCACCAGCAGGTCCATGCCCATGGCGTGAATGCCATTGCTATAGATCAGTTGTTCGGCGGTGGCGAGCACCTTGGCTTGTACGGGAGAGGTCGATGTCTTGTTCATGGCGTGAAAGGTAGAACGATCGTTCTACCTCGTCAAGCAATTCTTGCGCTGATTTGTGGGAGATCCCGCCCCGACTACGACGCCGCACTGTCACGCAGCAAACACTAACCGAGGCAGGGAGCAAATCTTGTGGGAGCGAATTCATTCGCGAAGAGGCCGGCACATTCGACGCATCTGCATCGCCTGGAACACCGCCTTCGCGAATGAATTCGCTCCCACAGGTAGGGATATTTACAACTTGAACCGCGCCATCTGCGAGGCCAGGTGCTCGGCCTTGGCCGACAGTTGCAGGCAGTCCTGACGGCAGTTTTGTACGTCCTGGACGGTGGACTGGGCCAGGTCGGCGATGCCCTGGACGTTGCAGTTGATCTCTTCGGTCACGGTACTTTGCTGTTCGGTGGCGGCGGCGACCTGGTGGTTACGGTCGGTCAGTTCCTCGACGTGCCCGGCAATGGCGTCCAGAGAATCTCCGGTGCGGCGACTGGCTTCCACGCCCGTGCCGGTGGCGGCTTGGCCGCTGCGCATGGAGCTCACCGCCTGATCGGCGCCGTTCTTCAATTCGCCCATCATCTGCTGGATTTCCGTGGTCGCGCTCTGGGTACGGCCGGCCAGAGTGCGTACTTCATCGGCGACCACGGCAAAGCCGCGGCCCATCTCCCCGGCGCGGGCGGCTTCGATGGCGGCGTTGAGGGCCAGCAGGTTGGTCTGCTCGGAGATGCTGCGAATCACCGACAGCACCTGATCGATGGTAGCGATCTGTGTGGCCAGGTTTTCCACCGCCCCGGCGGCGCTGCCGACACTGTCGGACATGCCCTGGATATGCCCGATCGACTGGCCGACTACCTGCTTGGCCGAGAGCGCTTCCTTGTGGGTATTACGTGATACATCGGCAGCCGCCCCGGCATTACGGGCGATTTCCTGCACGGTCAGGCCCATTTCATGGACGGCGGTGGCGACCATATCGGTCATCTGTTGTTGCTGGATCGCCCGGGCCGAGGTGCTGTCGACCACCCGCGTCACATCCACCACGCTATGGCGCAACTGTTCGCTGGTTTGCAGGGCGTCGCCGATCAGCAGGCGCAGGCTGGCGATAAAGCGGTTGAAGCCCCGGGCCAGGTCGCCCAGTTCGTTTTCCCGATGATCGTCCAGACGGCGGGTCAGGTCGCCTTCGCCACCGCCGATATCGATCAGCGCGTTGGTCACTTGGCGGATCGGCCGCACGATGCCCCGGGCCATCCACACCACAAAGCCGAGAAACACCAGTACCACCGCCAGACTGATCGCCGAGATCAGGGTCAGGGCCTGCTTGGCCGGGCCGTAGACTTCGTCCAATGGCACTTCGCTGACCAGGGTCCAGCCCAGGGACTGCACGGGGCTTGCCACGGCGACGTAGGCTTCGCCGTTGCGCATGAACTCCTGAGCGCTACCGGCGCTGCCGTGGTTCAGCAGGGTCTTGGCGGTGTCTGCGCCGACCAGTTGTTCGAGGGTCTGCTTGTCATTGAAATCGGCATTGGGGTGCACCTTGATCCTGCCATCGGCGCTGACCAGATAGACCTGGCCCTGCTTGCCGAAATGGAAGTCGCGGACCATCTGCGACAACGCCGTCATGCTGAAACCCAGGCCCGCAACCCCGACCACGTTGCCGTTGTGCTCGATGCGCTGGTTGATGAACAGGGTCGGCACCTTGGTGCTCTTGTCGATATCAATCTCCAGCGAGCGGGCCTTGCCGCTGTCCAGGAATGAGTAGAACCAGGCGTTCTCCGCCGCGCCGCGCTGCAAGGTGCGGTCCACGCCCTTGTTGGTGAAGTAATGGCCGCTGTCCCTGGCGACGATGAATGTGGTGAGTGCGTTGTGCTGTTGCTGGATTTTCGCCAGGTAGCGAATGAACGCCGGTTGCTGCGCTGCATCTTCGCCGCTGCCCAGCCATTCGCCGACCAGGGTGTTATCGGCGATATCGCTGGCGGCGGTCAGGGGCGCGGCCAGCAGTCGTTCCAGATCATTCCGGATGGCCTCGACGCTGGCGGGCATGGCCTGTTGCAGCAGGTAACGGTCGGTGAGTTTGTTCAGGGCGAAGGCATAGATCGCAATCACGATCAGGCTGCTGATCAGCAAGGCCGCACCCATGCTCAGGGAAAGTTGCCACTGAATACTTTTTCGCCACACAGGCATAGGAAACTCCACGGAAAGCTTGCGCTAACACAACCACGGTTAAAGGGGACTGAAGCCTTTCAGCAATAAGCAGGCCATAAAACTGTTCAAGTGGTCAGCTTTATGTGCTTCTGAGGTGTGCGGGCCTTGTTATAGAAGGCTTGAACCGTTTGGCGGATTTAGCCCAGGGGTAAAGCGGCACATCGAGATGCGCCCGTTTTGGGGCAAATGGCCATCTTGTAAGGGCGAGGCTTGCCCGCGAAGGGACGTGGGGTAATGCCTGTTCCTGCCAGACACTAATCGGCCGTCTGAATTGAAACGCGATGCCTGTAGGAGCTGCCGAAGGCTGCGAAGGCGGTGTATCAGGTCGGCCCATTCGCAGCCTTGGGCAGCTCCTACAGACAGCCCGATGCCAGCGACACCGGGGGGGCAGTTCCCACACACAGCTGCGACCAATAGCGAACTTGGCGAGCAAATAAAGATCAGTTCCTGTGGACCGTTTTTTTGATGGCCCCTGATGAAGGAGGACCCGCGTGTTTTCGAACTTCAAGTCTCTAGTGCTGCTCTGCGTATTGTTCGCCGCAGGCAGCTGCAACCTTCAGGCGGCCGATGCCCCGGCCGCAACTGCACCCGCTGCAGCCGCTCCCGCACCCGCCGCCGCGGCGCCTGCTCCGGCACCGGCTGCTGAACCGGCCACCGCTGCGGCCCCGGCCAAACCGGAAATCCTCGTCCAGGGCGGCCTGCTCGGGGCGATCAGTTCCGGTATCGATACGGTGCAGGATAATCTCGACCTCAATGGCAATGTCATCGATACCTGGCGTCTGCGTGCCGATCTCGCTGCCGATGAGTTGGGCAATCTGGTCAATAAGCCAAGCAAGCGCTCACCCTGGGGCGTCGTTGGGGATTTTATCGCGCTGTCGGTGGTATGGATCGGCGCCTTTGCCGTTCTCACGACCCTGGGCCACTTGCTGGTGCGTCGGGTAAGCCGTCGGCCCTGGATGGTCAAGCATCCGCGTGTGCAGGCCCTGTTGAGCTACCTGCTGCCGTACACCCTGCCAGCGCTGATCAGCCTGCCGTTGACGCTGTATGTGAGCCATTTTCTGCCGACTTCCATCGGGCGCGCCCTGGCCCTGTGCTTTGCCTACGCCACCAGCAGCGGCATCGTTTCCACTTCGGTGCTACTGTGCGTGATCGTGATGTTCAACTACGGTCACAAGCGAGCCGCCGTCGGCATGATCCGCCGTTATGCGCCAAGGCCGCTGTTCATGGTGGGCTTTCTTGCGGCGTTGAGCGATGCCCTGACCAGCCCGCAGATCTCCCGCCAGTTGGGCGATAACGTCACCACCAGTGCCGGGGTTTTCGCCGGATTGTTTGCTTCGGTGCTGTTCTGCCTGCTGATCATCAAGGTGCGCCGACCCATTGCCCATCTGATCCGCAACCGTTCCCTGAGTACCCGTCTGCGCCGTCCGGCCCTGCAGGAGTCGCTGAAAGTCTTTTCCAGCCTATGGCATTTGCCGATCCTGCTGATGATTCTGGTGTCGGCGGTGCACCTGATCGGCGCCGGGGAGGACAGCCAGAAGGCGCTGCGCTGCGCCTTGCTGACCACCGTACTGCTGATCAGTACGGTGTTTCTCAGCACGGTGTTCCAACATCTATTCAAGCCGACGGATCAGGCCGAGCGTCACGGCAATATCTACAAGACCCGCCTGCTGGATCTGTTGTACGCGCTCCTGCGCATCGTCCTGGCCCTGTCCTTTATCGAAATTCTCGGGCGTATCTGGGGGTTTTCGCTGTTCGAGTTTGCCCGGCGCAATACCGTGGGCCGGGTCATCAGCGATTCGCTCAGCAGCATCGGCCTGATCCTGTTGGTCACCTGGCTGCTGTGGGTGGTGCTGGACACGGCGATTCAGCAGGCGCTCAAACCTCCCGCCAGCAGCCGCTCGGCGCGCCAGCCGAGCACGCGGACCAAGACCATCCTGCCGCTGTTGCGCAATGCGATCAAAATCGTCCTTGTCGTGATTTGCGCCATTACCACCATGGCCAACCTGGGGATCAACGTCGCGCCGTTGCTGGCCGGTGCCGGGGTGGTCGGCCTGGCCATCGGTTTCGGCTCGCAACAACTGGTGCAGGACGTAATCACCGGCCTGTTCATCATCATCGAGGATACCTTCTCGGTGGGCGACTGGGTGGTGCTCAGCACCGGCCACTCCGGCACGGTGGAGAGCCTGACTATCCGCACCGTGCGCCTGCGCGACGGCAAGGGCTTCGTGCATTCGGTGCCGTTCGGTCAAATCAAGGCGGTGACCAACCAGTCCAGGCAGTTCGCCTATGCCTTTTTCTCGGTGCAGTTCACCTATGACTCGGATATCGACTCGGCCCTGTCACTGATCCGAGAGACCGGCAACTCCATTACCGAGGACCTGTTGCTCAAGGGCAACCTGCAAGGGCCGCTGGAGGTGTTCGGCGTCGACCGCATGGATCTCAACGGCGTGGTACTGACCGCGCAGTTCCGCACCTCTTCGGGCGGGCAATACAGTGTGGGAAGAGCCTTTAATGAACGTCTTAAAAAGCTTGTGGATAAGTCAGACGATGTACGGTTCGCCCAGACTTATCCACAGACCGTGCTCAGCCCCTACGGTGGGCCGGGCGTCCAGCCACCCCCTGCGATCGAAGGTCCGCCGGTGCCGCCCGCGAGTAGTGGGGCGGCAACGGTTGGGGGTTAAGCCTTGACGTGTTATGTTTGCAGGCGTTTTTCACCTTGAATTCCGGACCGAGCCTGCTGACTCTATGCGAATGCGCCTTATGCTGTTGGGCGGCGGGAATGCCCTCGGGCAGGCGCTGATTCGCCTGGGTGCCGAGGAAGACATTGGCTTCCTCGCACCGCGTCCGCCGCAAGACGGCTGGGACGCTGCGAGTCTGACGCAACTGCTTGATGACACCCGCCCCGATGCACTGATCAACCTTGCCTACTATTTCGACTGGTTCCAGGCCGAAACAGTGAGCGAGACCCGTCTGGCCAGCCAGGAGCGCTCAGTCGAGCGTCTGGCCGAGCTGTGCCAGCACCACAATATTGTCCTCGTGCAGCCGTCCAGCTACCGCGTGTTCGATGGCTCCCGCGCCACCGCCTACAGCGAGAAGGACGAGCCGGTGCCCCTCGGGCTGCGTGGTCAGGCGCTGTGGCGGATCGAGCAAAGCGTGCGCGCGGCCTGCCCGCAACACGTGCTGCTGCGTTTCGGCTGGTTGCTTGATGACAGCGCCGATGGCGTGCTGGGTCGTTTCCTGACCCGTGCCGAATCCCCCGATGAGCTGCTGCTGGCCGATGACCGCCGGGGCAACCCGACGCCCGTCGACGATGCCGCGCGGGTAATCATTTCCGTGCTCAAGCAACTGGACTGTGCCGCGCCGCTGTGGGGCACCTACCACTATGCGGGGCACGAAGCGACCACGCCGCTGGCGCTGGGGCAGGCGATTCTGACCGAAGCCCGGGCCTTGCATCCGCTGGCCCTGGAAGCCCCGACGGCCCAGGCCCATGCCGCGTTCGCCGATGCTGCTGAAGAACCGCAGCACGCCGTCCTGGCCTGCAAGAAAATTCTCCACACTTTCGGCATCAAACCGCGCGCCTGGCGTGCGGGGTTGCCCAGCTTATTGGATCGTTACTACCGACATGTCTAACGCCCCTGTTTTGATTACCGGCGGTGCCGGTTTCATTGGCTCTCACCTGGTTGATGCGCTGCTTGCCAAAGGCTACGCCGTGCGCGTGCTCGACGATCTGTCCACCGGCAAACGCAGCAACCTGCCGCTGGACAATCCCAACGTCGAGCTGATCGTTGGCGATGTCGCTGATGCGGCTCTGGTCGCCCGCGCTGCCGAAGGCTGCCAGGCCGTAGCCCATCTGGCGGCGGTGGCGTCGGTGCAGGCGTCGGTGGATGACCCGGTCAAGACCCACCAGAGCAACTTCATCGGCACCTTGAATGTCTGCGAAGCCATGCGTCAGGCTGGCGCCAAGCGTGTGATCTATGCCTCCAGCGCGGCGGTGTACGGCAACAACGGTGAAGGTGAGGCGATCAGCGAAGACACGCCCAAGGCGCCGCTGACGCCCTACGCTTCGGACAAACTGTCGGGCGAGCACTACCTGAACTTCTACCGTCGCCAGCACGCGCTGGAGCCGGTGATTTTCCGCTTCTTCAATATTTTCGGCCCACGTCAGGATCCATCGTCGCCGTACTCCGGCGTGATCAGCATCTTCGCCGAACGTGCTGAAAAAGGCGTGCCGATTGCCGTATTCGGTGATGGCGAGCAGACCCGCGACTTCTTCTACGTCGGCGATCTGGTCAAGCTGCTGGTGCAGGCGCTGGAATTGCCGGTGGCACCGGAAGACGCGATCAATGTCGGCCTGAACAAGACTACCTCGCTCAACCAGTTGCTCAAGGCCCTGTCTGACGTGATCGGTCAGTTGCCTCCAGTCAGCTACCAGGCCGCCCGCCCAGGCGATATCCGCCATTCACGGGCCAATAATGCGCGTCTGTGCCAATTGCTGGTGCTTGAAGAGCCGACGCCGTTGGTGGAAGGTCTGGCGCGTTTGTTGGGGCGCTGACGGCGATTTTGTGGGAGCGAATTCATTCGCGAAAGCGTTGTTCCAGGCGGTAAAGATGCGTCGGATGTAACGGCCTCTTCGCGAATGAATTCGCTCCCACAGTTCGCTCCCCCAGCACTTGTTCCTGCATTCCACTTCCGAGGGAGCCTGCGATTTACCGGTGGCAGGCTATCCACTCCCGCACCCGCGCATACGGATAATCTTCCAGCCGCGCAAAACCGCTTAGCCCCCGCGCCTTGAGCCTGGTAAACACCGGCACGCTGATACCGCACAAAAAGCGTGTCAGGCATTCTGCGCTCGGCTGCTCGCCTTTGTATTCCCGATACTTGCCGATGAACTCGCCGCACAGCCCCTGAAAATCCAGGTTTTGCAGATCGTCCAGGACAGGCGGTGCCGGCAGTCGCCCGATCTGTCCCGAGCACACTGAACAATGCCCGCAACGGTGCGGCGCCTGATGGTCGCCGAAGTAGTCTGCCAACCGCCAGCTCAGGCATTGTTCGCTGGCAAACAGCTCAAGCATGGCGTGAATACGCTTTATCTCGCTGCTTTCGTGGCTGCTGAAGTAATCATGCAGTTCGACACTGAGCGTCTGGGCGTTGAAACCCCCGGTCAGCACGCTGTAGACCTCGGTCATCTGCTTGCTTTCCAGCTCGATCCAACCCTTCTCCTGAAAGTAATCCAGGGCCTTCACCACGCGCCCACGTTCGGTCTGATAACGCTGATACAGCGCGTCGAAATCCACCGTGGCCCAAGTCCTGGCCCGTTTTGACGTCTCAATCAATGCCTGCACGAACTGCTGACGCTCACCGTCGAAACGCTGGATCAGCGCATCGGGCTCAAGCAGAAATTTGAAGCGATACTCGGCGTAATAGGCGTAACGCGGGGCGATCAGGCCGCGCAGTTCCAACTGTACCAACAAGGTCTTGAGCGGTAACGGACGCACATTGCTCTGCTCCGACAGCGGGCCAAGCAGAAATTCCCATTGACCTTGAGACGCCGCATCGCGCAATTCATCCAGTACGTGACGAATGCCGGACAGTTCCGGTGTGTCGCCGTAGACGAAGTTTTCCAGCACGTTGAGGCTGTCGCGATTGGCCAGGACCAGGCAGTCGGACGCCGCACCATCGCGCCCGGCGCGGCCGATTTCCTGGCTGTAGTTCTCGATGGACTTGGGCAGGTCAAAATGCACCACGTTGCGGATATCGCTCTTATCGATGCCCATGCCGAAAGCAATGGTGGCGACGATGCAGTTGAGTTGCCCGGCCATGAACTGGCGCTGAATGGCTTCGCGTTGTTCGTTGGGCAGCCCGGCGTGATAGGCACTGGCCGGCAGCCCGTTCTGCTTGAGGTGGGCGGCGATTAATTCGGCGGTTTTCTGCAGGGTGACGTAGACGATGGTGGGCTGACCGGCCTTGGGGGCAAGCCAGTCAACCAGGTGCTGGCGCTTGTCGCGCCCGGCCACGGGCTCCACCAGCAGGTTGAGATTGGCCCGGTAGAAACCGGTGGTGACCACATCCTCCGGGGCGATGGCAAAGCGCGCCTGCATATCGGCAATCACCTGTGGCGTCGCGGTGGCGGTCAGCAACAGCGCCTGGGGGATATTGAACTCGCGTTGGTAGTCCGGCAGTTTCAGATAGTCGGGGCGAAAGTTATGGCCCCATTCGGAGATGCAGTGGGCTTCGTCGATGACCAACAGGGAGATCGGCACCTGAGCGATGAAGTGCCGAAAGCGCTCGTTCTTCAGACGCTCCACGGACACCATCAGGATCTTCAACTCGCCGGCCCGAGCCTGTGCCATGACCTTGGCGACGTCTTCACGGCTCTGGGCCGAATCGATACTCGCTGCGGCGATACCGTGACGACGCAGGAACGCCAACTGATCCTGTATCAGCGCCAGCAATGGCGAGATAACCAGGGTCAGATGGGGCAGCATTAGGGCGGGTAATTGATAACAAAGTGACTTGCCGGAGCCCGTGGGAAAAATCGCCGCCGCCGAGCGGCCAGCCAATACGGCACTGATGGCCGTCTCCTGACCGGGGCGAAACTGTGAATAACCGAAGACCTGTTGAAGACGCTGGTACATGGCTGCCACTCCATTGGCTGCTGTCAGAACGCAGAACCATAGTTCGGCATGCGCGCCTGATAAACCGCCAAAGCATTACAAAAGAGCAGGCAGGATACAGCGTGATCATGTGGCGAACCCTATTTCGTAGGAGCGAGGCTTGCCCGCGAAGAGGCCGGTACATTCAGCACATCGTTTTGAGGCGCAAAGATTGCCTTCGCGGGCGAGCCTCGCTCCTACGATTGCGTAGTTACAGAACAATAAAAAAGGCACCCGAAGGTGCCTTTCTTTGCCTGCAGGGGCGGCAATCAGAACTTGTAGCCGACGCCAACCATATACACCCATGGGTCGATATCCACGTTCACCTTGGTCTTGCCGACGCTCAGGGCCGACGGGCCGTCGACGCTGGCCTTGGTGTCGATATCGACGTACCAGACCGAGGCGTTGAGCATGATGCGATCGGTGAGCATGTAGTCCATGCCGACCTGGCCAGCGAAGCCAACCGAGTCCTTGAGCTTCAGGTTGCTGAAGCCTTCCTGTTTGCGGGTGCCGCTCAGGTCGGTGTCGAAGAACTTGGTGTAGTTCAAGCCGACGCCCACATAAGGCTGGAACTTGGAGGCCGAATCCATTGGGTAGTATTGCAGGGACAGGGTCGGAGGCAGTTGTTTCACGTCTGCCAGCTTGCCGTCCAGGCCGGCGCCCAGGCCCTTGACCGAAACGGTGTGGCTGAACGGCGTGGCCGCCAGCAGTTCCACGCCAATGTGGTTGGTGATCATGTAGGCGAAAGTCAGGCCCAGTTGAGTCGAGTTATCGACAGTGGCCTTGGTGCCGGAAACTTTAGTCCCGTCCAGTTTCACGTTGCCGCTGTCCTCGTTGGGAACGACCCGTGCAGCGCCTGCGCGGACGATGAAATCACCCGGCTCATGGGCTTGTGCAACGAGCGGAGTACTGAGGGCAAGCGCGACAAGGGAAGCGCTGAGCAGGGACTTGTTCATGGTGGCTCCAGAGAACGTTTCAAATTGATACGTTCATGTTACGGAGCAGCACAAAGCGGATTTTGACTCAGCTCAATGAAAGGTGCGGCGGCTCAGGAATCCGGCAACTCATAGACCAGAATCTTGTCTGCTTCCATTTCGTACCCGGCAGTTGCCAGTTCGCTGCTGGATGTCTTGACCTTCATCGGCCCCTCGATCCAGTAAGGCTGATATAACTCATCGACCTTCACGCCCAGCTCACTGGTGACGTGGACGATCTGGTTCGGCGGCGGGGGTGGCACGTGGATGCAGGCACCGAAATACGGCACCAGCAGAAATTCGGTGACGCGCCCTTCCTCACTGACTTCCAGCGGCACGATATAGCCCGGCAGGCGCACCTGCTGGCCGTCCAGGGCCTTGACCATCGGCGCATCGGGGGCCAGTTGGTGAGCGGCGGGAGAGGACTCCACCGAAAGCGCATCGGACATCTTCGACAGGTCGTGCAACGGCGTCATGACCGGCGCGACCTTGGGTGCGTCCGGCGGGATCATTTCTTCCCAGGTCAGTACCCGTGTCTGCGCGGCCCACAACGACGGGCTGGCGATCAGGGCGAGTACGAGCAAAAAACGATGTATTCGCTGGCTCTTCAAAAGATATCTCTCGGTATCGGTGTCTGTGGGAGCGAATTGTGCTCCCACAAAGTCATCAGTTACTTCAGTTGATCATGCCGTTACAGGCGAATCGACAGGCCATCGGCCAATGACTGGCGATAGGCGCGCCACGCAGGCACTACGCCCATCAACAGCGCAGCGAGCAGAATGCCGCCAAGCAGTTGCCATTCATAGGCGCTGGGCATCGATAGCGGCAAATACAGGCCGTAATTGGACTGCACGTACCCCTGGGCCACGGCTATCCCGGCATACAGCAACGCCAGGCCGCTGACCGCACCCGCCAGGGCCAGGGCAAAAGCTTCGAGGATCAGCAGACTGGCGACATGCCAGGGGCGCGCACCCACCGAACGCAGGATCGCCATCTCGCGGCGTCGCTCGTTGAGGCTGGTGAGGATTGCCGTGAGCATGCCGATCAGGCCGGTCAGCACCACGAACAGCGAGATCACGAACAGCGCCTGCTCCGCTGTGCCCATCAGGCTCCATAGCTCCTGCAAGGCCACGCCGGGCAGGATCGCCAGCATCGGCTCGCCGCGGAACTCATTGATTTCGCGCTGTACCGAGAAAGTCGCAATCTTGCTGTTCAGGCCCAGCATAAAGGCGGTAATGGCGGTGGGCGTCAGGTCCATATTGCGGGCTTGATCAGCCGATATCCGCTCGTTGCCCCGGGCCGGCACGCCGTTGTGCCAATCGATATGAATCGCCTCCATGCCGCCGAGACTGATATGCAGCGTGCGATCCACCGGCGTGCCGGTACGCTTGAGGATGCCGACCACGGTGAACGGCTTGTCATCGTGCTTGACCAGGCTGATCACCGCCACGCCATGGGACAGCACCAGTTTGTCACCGAGCTTGTACTTCAAGGCGTCGGCTACCTCAGCGCCAAGCACGACTTCGAATGGATCGGTGGCAAATGCCCGACCTTCCGCCAGTTCAAGGTGCTGCTGGCGTCCGAACTGGTAGTGCTCGAAGTAGGATTCATTGGTGCCCATGACCCGATAACCGCGATGGGAATCGCCCAGGGAAATCGGGATCGCCCATTTCACCTGTTTGTCATTGGCGAAATGCTCGAAGCTGTCCCAACGGATGTTGTTGGTGGCGTTGCCGATGCGGAACACCGAATACAGCAACAGGTTGATCGAGCCCGAACGCGCACCGACGATCAGGTCGGTACCGCTGATGGTGCTGGCGAAACTGGCCCGGGCTTCGGTGCGCACGCGCTCCACGGCGAGCAGAAGACACACCGACAGGGCAATGGCAAAGGCGGTCAGGAAGGCCGTGAAGCGGCGGTTGGCCAGACTGGCCATGGCCAGGCGCAATAAATACATGTCAAACCTCAGGAGCGACGGCGGCGCGGTTCAGCTCGGCCAAAGACAGATTACGGTCGAACAGCGGTGCCAGGCTTTGGTCATGGCTGACAAACAGCAGGCTGGCCCCGGCTTCACGGCACTCGGCAAACAACAGGCGGATAAAGGCTTCCCGGGCGTCGGCATCCAGAGCAGAGGTCGGCTCGTCGGCAATCACCAGTTCCGGCTGGCCGATCAGGGCACGGGCAGCGGCGACCCGTTGCTGCTGGCCGATGGACAGGGAATCGGCCCGGCGCGCGAGTATGGCCGGGTCTTTGAGGCCCAGATGGGCGAGCAGGGTGGCTGCCGCCTGATCGACGCTGCCATGACGCGCCGCCGCCCGTGCTGCACGGCTCTTGGAGAAATGGCAGGGCAGCTCGACGTTTTCCCGCACCGACAGAAACGGCAGCAGGTTGAACTGCTGGAAGATATAGCCGGTGTGATCGACGCGAAAACGGTCGCGGGCGCCCGCCGCCAGTTGCGTCAACTCCTGACCGAGCAGGCGGATACTGCCACGGTCAGGCCGCTGCACACCGCCCAACAGGCCGAGCAGCGTGGTCTTGCCGCTGCCGCTTGGCCCCTTGAGGAACAGGGTTTCCCCCGGCTCCAGGCGGAAAGCCGGAATATCCAGCAACGGCGCCTGACCCGGCCAGGCGAAGCTCAGCTCGGACAGTTCGATAAGGGCCTGATTGCTCATCAGAATTTGAATGAAGCTTTGGCCGGAGTCGCTTCAGCGCCGAACTGGCCGCGCGGGGAAACGGCTTGTACGAGGATTTTCTGCGTGGCCGGGAAGGCCTTGAAGATCTGCGTCAGGTCCAGCTTGGTGATTACGCCGGGGGCGTCGCAGACGAAGACATAGTGACCATGGATTTCGCTGTGCTCGTGATGCTCGCCGGCTTTTACGTCGTCGTCATGATCGTGATCCTCGACCTTGTCGCCGAACAGCGGGCTTTCCAGCTTCTGTGACTGCACTGTGCACTGCGCGGCTTCCGGCACGCTGAACAGGGCATGGGACTTTTGTAGCGACTCACGAGCGGCAACGATCTTGGCCTTGTCTTCCGGGGTCGTGGCTTCGTGCTCGAAACCGACGATATTCATCGATGGGCTGTCGAACTCGAATTCCAGGGTGCGGCCGTCCAGCGCCACGTCCAGCCGCCCGACACCATGCTCGTGGGCGCCGAGGCTGCCGTGCTCATGGGCATCGGCGGCCATTGCGGCGGTCAGGGGCAGGAGGGTCAGGGGCAGGGCGAGAAACAGACGGCGCATAAAAACGGACTCCGGGCATGACTGGATGAAAATCGTTATGTGATCTTATAACAATTATGTCAGCCGGTGATTGTGAAATTTACCCCTGGACGTCCCACGGGCACACGCGGCGCATTTGACTGGCCAAGGTATACACCGGCTGACGCCCGGCGTGGGAAGTCCAGCGCAAATGCTCGATCAGGCGGTGTTCATCGGGTGTCAGGAAGGCAAAACCCAGGCGCTTGGCTTCAAGCAGGGTTTCGAGATGGCGGGCGGATTTGCCGGGTTTCATGCTGAGGCTCCTTCTTTATTGTTCAGGAGCTGCCGGGGAGAGGGTGGCAGCTGTACGCGGGTTCGCAGACCGAGGTACGAATCAACACGGCACACCCGCAGGTGTCCCACATACAGCCGCCATATAGCTTTCAGGCTAGTAGACGGTTAAACGATTCGTACTTTCAGGCTGCGAAACCCGATCGCTGCTGTGGCAACGACCGGCGCACATTACGCATTTGGTCTTTGGGCCGGGAGGTAACAGCAGATATCAAGGCTGTAGGAAGTCTCTCTAAATGACGTCCCTCAATCGGCTTGAGCCTTTTCTGCTTCCAGTCTTGCCATCTTCGGGAAAAAACTCGCCGTCGGCATTAGCAGGCGTAGCGGGTTTGGCGGGGAAGGGATAAAACCGAGCTTGTTCTTGTAAAAGTTTGCGGCGTACTGATCTTTTGCATCGACCGTGATGAACGCGACCCCGGATTGCTTGGATAGGGCATATACCCGTCGAAAAGCGTCCGCGATGAGCCTGTTACCCAGTCCTTTCCCCTGCATTTCCCTGGCGACAGCCAAACGGCTCAAAAGCACCGCCGGCATGGGGTAGCGGGGCATCTTCCTGGTCATCTCGTCGCTCAGTTCTGCCAGCGAAACTGCGCTATTGGCGAGCGTGTAATAACCACGCAACGATCCATTTTCCAGGTAAAGAAAGGTTCGAGAGAGGTTTCTTTTTTCATCCTGACTGGCGTGCTGAGCGATGTAAGCGTTAAGGGCGGTGTGGTTTTCGCAATCGAACGCAGAGCGATCAATCGACTTGTCGTAGCCGATGGTGATGAAATCCATTCAAGCGGGGCCTCATCGAAGTGCCAGGATCTCGTTGAGTGCCTCATTCGGTTCGCCCGGATTATCAAGCAGGTGATATGCGGTGTCCGCATCCATCCAGGTCATGCCGTACGGGTCGACAAAGTGAGTCTCCTGGTCATGGATAACCGAGCAAATCGACAAGGCCTGCACCACCTTCTGTAGTTCGTGCAACTCACGCTCGATGGCGGACAACTGGGGAGCTCGTACGGTGCGAGGTTTTTTGGGGATCGATGAGCCAGCCAAGGCTTTTGATGCATTGCGCTCAACGATATCGCTGGCTCGTGAAACGACTTTGGCAAGCTCCGAATCGGCGGCTGGGGCTACTCGGCTGAGTTTTGATAGGGCTATTGGCTTGACCATGATAAGAATCCTTACTGGCGGCAATCGTAACATCGCGGCGCTGTGTCACTTATAGGCGGCGTTGGCAAAGTGGCAGGCTAACGCTTTAGTAGAATGCTGTGTCGGCGGGACAGGAAAATCAGAAAAAGACTACGACACTCCGAGTCTGTTTCTCTTGGCTCGGCTTTCTGCAAAAAAAGGAGAAAACGGGACATGCTACGAATTCGCGGAACCATCGGCGATCTGCCGGTGGATTTGACGCTGGAACTGGACGAAGGCGATTGGGCGCAGTTGGGTGCGCAATTGCAGGCGGCCAAGCCTCAAGCGGCTGCGCCGGTGGCGCCGGGCAAGCCTTTGAATCAGGACGATGTGATCTGGCAGACGGCCAGGGAGCTGTTGCGCAAGGCCGGGCAGATGAGCGGGCCGGATTTGCTCGCACAACTGGAAGGGCTGACCGGCAATACGGCGGCGGGCAAGCGCCTGTTGGTGCGGTTGCGCCATAGCCCGCAGGTGAAGGTCGAAAGCAGTGCGGATACCCCCATATATAGCTGGGTGTAACCTGAAACAGCTCTTGTGGGAGCGAATTCATTCGCGAAGAGGCCAATACATTCCCTGGATTTCTATCGTCTGAAATGCCGTCTTCGCGGATGAATCCGCTCCCACAGGTTTGCCGCCTGTTTCGGCGTTTGTTCGGCGATCAGTACAACGCCGCAAACAACTTGCGACGGTACGCCGTCACCAACGGATGATCATTGCCCAGCAGGTCGAACACTTGCAGAAGGGTCTTGTGCGGCAGGCCATCGGCGTAGCTGCGGTTGCGGATGAACAGTTTGAGCAGGCCGTCGAGTGCCGCTTCGTACTGCTGGCGGGACAGGTGGTGGATGGCCAGTTGATGGGTGGCCTCATCGTCCAGCGGGTTCTGCGCCAGCCGCGCCTTGAGGTCGGCCGCGTCGGGCAGGCTGGCGGCTTCGGCGAGGAAGGTCAGTTGCGCCCGGGCGCCGGCCAGGTCGGCCTTGTGCTCGTCGCTCTTGACCGCATCGAGTACGGTGCGGGCTTCGCCCAGTTCACCGCGCTCAGCCAGGCAGCGGGCGTAGAGAATCAGCGCGGCAGCATTGCTGTTGTCTTCGGTGAGGATCTGCTTGAGCAGGGCTTCGGCCTCGGCGAAACGGCTTTCGCTGAAGGCGCTCTGGGCCAGTTGCAGCGGATCGGCGTCGGCCGGTGGCGGCATGACCACGTGTTGTTCGAGGATCTTGCGGATCTCCGACTCCGGTTGCGCCCCGGCAAAACCGTCCACCGGCTGGCCGTCCTTGAACAGCACCACGGTGGGCAGGCTGCGAATGCCGAAGCGGGCGACGATGTCTTGCTCGATATCGCAGTTGACCTTGGCCAGCAGCAGTTCGCCCTGGTAGCTCTCGGTGATTTGCGCCAGCAGTGGCATCAGCACTTTGCAGGGCGCGCACCACTCGGCCCAGAAATCCACCAGCACCGGTTGATCGAAGGATTTGTCCAGCACCAGTTGGTCGAAGGTCGCAGTGGTGACGTCGAAGATGTACGGGGTGTCCTGGCTCATCACAAGTCTCGGGGAATCTGAATGCCGTCAACTATAAAGGCCGCGAGCCTTTGCTGAAAGCGCGAATCAGTCGCCTGTGCGTCGCGTGTGATAGAGGCTGACGTCGCGGAACTCGTGGGGCTCGGCCAGATCGGGCAGGGTGTGGGCATGGAGCATCCCCAGGCGCTGGTAGGCCGGGTGGGCGAAGTCGCGAACCCGGGAGTCGGCCACCAGGGCTTCGCGACCACGGCCGAGGAAGGCGTCGAGCAGCGGCAGGTTGGCGCGGTCGTAGAGCACGTCGGCGACCAGAATCAGGTCGTAGCGGTCGGTTTCGGCGAAGAAATCCGTCGAGTAACCCAGTTCAACTTGATTGAGCGTGGCATTGACCCGGCAGGCGGCAATGGCCAGGGGATCAAGGTCGCAGACCACCACTTCCAGGGCGCCGGCCTTTTTCGCGGCAATCCCGGCCACACCGGAACCGGCGCCGAAATCCAGTACGCGCTTGCCGGCGACCCATTCGGGCTGTTCGGCGAGAAAGCGCGCCAGGGCCAGACCACTGGCCCAGCAAAAACTCCAGTACGGCGGCTCGTCGAGGATGCGGCGGGTTTCCTCGGGGCTGAAGGCGCGGTCCATGTTGTCGGCGTCGATCAGCCACAGGCGCAGATCAGTGCCCGGCAGTGGCGTGTCCACCAGCCGGGCGTCACCGAGCAGTTCGCTCAATGACTCTTGAAGTTCGCTCAGAGGCTGTTGCAGCTCGATCACGGCGCGGTGACGAACTGCAGGGCGCCGAGTGCCTGGGTGTTGGCTTCCTGAATGCGCACCGATGGCAGGTGCAGGATCAACTGGCCGGACTGGCTGGCACGGCCGCGCAGTTCAACCCGAGCCCCGGCCGGAAAGGCTTCGGGGTTGAAGCGCAACTGGAAGGGCAGGGACTGGTTATTGCCGAGCAGTTTGGTGCTCGACAGCAGTTTCTGCGGTCGATTGCGTTCATCGATCACCAACAGCGCCAACTCGACCTCGGCACCACTCGGCACGCCGAGCAACTGGCCGCTCAGCTCGCGCTGATAAGGCAGCAGCGGGCCGGGGCCTTCCGGCAACTTGATGGCCTGGGTGGCGGTAGAGGGCTTGGCGGCGGGCTTGGGCGGCTCGGTGCTGCTACAGGCGGCCAGCAGGCCTGCCAGACAGAGCAAAACAAGCGGTCTGAGGGTCATGAACAGCTCCAGCAAAACAGAATACGAAGGACAGCAGCAACCGCTCTAATGACAGGTATAGGCGATACGCAGATGTATCGCTGTGCTGGGCGTCTATATACCGCAAAGCCTTAAACTTGTCTTGTGGCCCGCTGGACGGTCGCGTTGTGATCAGATACTGCGCCTTCCCGGCTGAAGCGGTCCCACATCCGTTTTTTGTGTTTGTTTCACTTCACGGGCAACTGACTTGAAATACAAGTTGTGGGACCGGCTTCAGCCGGTAAGGCGCCGGGACATCCGCTGCATCGGTTGCGCTGAAACGGCAACAGCCCCTACCATGGCCCACCTTTTTTTATTGTTGCCTGCCACCATGCACTGTCCCTTCTGCGGTGCCAACGACACCAAAGTCATCGACTCACGCCTCGTCGCCGAGGGTGAGCAAGTCCGTCGCCGTCGCGAATGCCTGGCCTGTGGCGAGCGTTTCACCACGTTTGAAACAGCCGAGCTGGTGTTGCCGCGCCTGATCAAGCAGGACGGCAGCCGTCAGCCGTTCGATGAAGAAAAGCTGCGCGCGGGCATGCAGCGGGCGCTGGAGAAGCGTCCGGTCAGTGTCGAGCGTCTGGAAGCGGCGTTGGCCCATATCAAGCACAAGCTGCGCGCCACCGGCGAGCGCGAAGTCAAATCCCTGGTCGTGGGCGAGTTGGTCATGGCCGAGCTGCAAAAGCTCGATGAAGTGGCTTACATCCGCTTCGCCTCGGTTTACCGGCGCTTCCAGGACCTCAACGAATTCCGCGAAGAAATCGACCGTCTGGCCCGCGAGCCGAATAAAGAGTGAGTGCCCGCTTGACTGAACAGAGCGCTTTGGATGTCCACTACATGGCTCGTGCGCTTGAGTTGGCGCGCAAGGGCATTTACTCCACGCATCCCAATCCGCGGGTCGGCTGCGTCATCGTGCGCGAGGGCAAGATCGTCGGCGAAGGCTGGCATGCCCGCGCCGGCGAGCCCCATGCCGAAGTCCACGCCCTGCGTCAGGCCGGGGACAAGGCTCGTGGCGCCACCGCCTATGTCACGCTTGAACCGTGCAGCCATTTTGGCCGCACGCCGCCGTGCGCCGATGCACTGATAAATGCTGGCGTGGCCCGGGTGGTCGCGGCGATGCAGGACCCCAATCCCGAAGTCGGCGGCCATGGTCTGTTGCGCCTGATGAGCGCGGGTATCGCGGTGCAGAGCGGTGTGCTGGAAGCTGAGGCGCGGGCGCTGAACAAAGGCTTTCTCAAGCGCATGGAAAAGGGCCTGCCCTATGTGCGGGTGAAACTGGCCATGAGCCTGGACGGGCGCACCGCCATGGCCAGTGGCGAAAGCCAGTGGATCACCGGCCCCGAAGCCCGTGCCGCCGTGCAGCGCTTGCGTGCCCAGTCCAGCGTCGTGCTGACCGGCGCCGATACCGTGTTGGCCGACCGCGCCCGCTTGACGGTGCGTCCCGATGAGCTGGGCCTGAATGCCGAACTGACGGCGCTGTGCGTGACCCGCCCGCCGCTGCGTGTATTGATTGATGGCCGCCTGCGCGTGCCCCTGACCGCGCCGTTCTTTCAGGAGGGCCGTGCTTTGGTCGTGACCTGCGCCGCCGCGTCTGCCCGCGTGCGTTATCACGAGGAAGGCCACGAAATGCTGGCGATGGCCAGTACGGCCGGGCATGTCGATCTGCGCAAGCTGTTGCTCGAACTGGCTTCCCGGGGCGTCAATGACGTGCTGGTCGAAGCCGGGCCGCGCCTGGCTGGGGCCTTTACCCGTCAGGGGCTGGTCGATGAGTATCAGATTTTTATCGCGGGCAAGTTCATGGGCTCCTCGGCCCGTCCGCTGCTGGACCTGCCGCTGTCGCATATGAGCGAAGCCAAAGAGCTGCAAATCGTTGAAATGCGTGCGGTGGGCAATGACTGGCGAGTCACAGCAATACCAGTGCCCGTGTCAGGCGTATAATTTTCGGCTTTCGCTTATAGCGCTGGCTTTGTTCTCCTGGAGGACCTCATGTTTACCGGCATCATTGAATCCATCGGCAGCATTCGCGCCCTGACTCCCAAAGGCGGCGATATCCGCGTTTACGTGGAGACCGGCAAGCTCGATCTGGGCGACGTCAAACTGGGCGACAGCATTGCGGTCAACGGCGTCTGCCTGACGGCGGTGGAACTGCCGGGCGACGGTTTCTGGGCTGACGTCAGCCGCGAAACCCTGGACGTTACCGCATTCAACGAATTGAAAGCGGGCAGCCGGGTCAATCTGGAAAAGGCCCTGACCCCGACCACTCGCCTGGGCGGCCATCTGGTCAGCGGTCATGTCGACGGCATTGGCGAAGTGATTTCCCGCGAGGAAAACGCCCGCGCCATCCAGTTCCGCATCCGTGCTCCTCGCGAGCTGGCCAAGTACATCTCGCACAAGGGCTCAATCACTGTCGACGGCACCAGCCTGACCGTGAATGCGGTCAACGGCGCCGAGTTCGAACTGACCATCGTGCCCCACACCCTGGCCGAGACCATCATGGCCGACTACCGTCCGGGTCGTCGGGTCAACCTCGAAGTGGACCTGCTGGCCCGTTACCTGGAGCGCCTGCTGCTCGGTGACAAGGCCGCCGAACCTACCTCGGGTGGCATCACTGAAAGCTTTCTGGCCGCCAACGGCTACCTCAAATCCTGAATTGAAGGGGGTGCCTTGTGGCGCTCAACAGCATTGAAGAACTGGTAGAAGACATTCGCCAGGGCAAAATGGTCATCCTCATGGATGACGAAGACCGCGAGAACGAAGGCGACCTGATCATGGCCGCCGAATGCGTGCAGGCCGAGCACATCAACTTCATGGCCAAGTATGCCCGTGGCTTGATTTGCATGCCCATGACCCGTGAGCGTTGCGAAAACCTCAAGCTGCCGCTGATGGCTGCACGTAACGGTTCCGGTTTCGGCACCAAGTTCACCGTGTCCATCGAAGCCGCCGAGGGCGTGACCACCGGCATCTCCGCCGCAGACCGTGCCCGCACTGTACAGGCCGCCGCTGCCAAGGACGCCAGGGCTGAAGATATCGTCAGCCCCGGCCACATCTTCCCGCTGATGGCCCAGGCCGGTGGCACTCTGTCCCGCGCCGGTCACACCGAAGCCGCCTGCGACCTGGCGCGCATGGCCGGTTTCGAGCCAAGCGGCGTGATCTGCGAAGTGATGAACGATGACGGCACCATGTCCCGTCGCGCCGAGCTGGAAGTCTTTGCTGCCGAACACAACATCAAGATCGGCACCATTGCCGACCTGATCCATTACCGCATGATCCACGAGCGTACCGTTCAGCGGATTGCCGAGCAGCCGCTGGACAGCGAACTGGGCCAGTTCAACCTGGTCACCTACCGCGACTCGGTGGAAGGCGACGTTCACCTGGCCCTGACCCTGGGCAAGATCTGCGCCGAAGAACCGACCCTGGTTCGCGTGCACAACATGGACCCGCTGCGCGACCTGCTGATGGTCAATCAGCCCGGCCGCTGGAGCCTGCGCGCCGCCATGAGCACGGTGGCCGAGGCTGGCAGCGGTGTCGTGCTGCTGCTCGGCCATCCTCTGGATGGCGACGTGCTGCTGGCGCATATTCGCGAGACCGCCGGGCAGACTGTGGCCAAGACACCGACCACTTACAGCACCGTCGGTGCCGGTTCGCAGATCCTGCGTGACCTCGGCGTGCGCAAAATGCGCCTGATGAGTTCACCAATGAAGTTCAATGCGATATCCGGTTTCGATCTGGAAGTTGTAGAATACGTGCCCTCCGAATAAGACCGGCGGGCGCCGCGCTGTGAAAACCTTCGCGTTTTCACAGCAAATGCTGCCTGTGGTCGTGATTCGTGGCCTAAAATCCATAAAAACACGCCGAGCTGGCGTGTTTGCTCTTTATAAAGACGAGACTCTCCCGAATGACTCTGAAGACCATCGAAGGTACCTTCATCGCTCCCCAAGGTCGCTATGCCCTGGTGGTTGGCCGTTTCAATAGCTTCGTCGTGGAAAGTCTGGTGAGCGGCGCCGTTGACGCCCTCGTCCGCCACGGCGTCAAGGAAAGCGACATCACCATCGTCCGCGCACCGGGTGCCTTCGAGTTGCCCCTGGTCGTGCAGAAAGTTGCCCAGCGCAGCGAATTCGCCGCCATCGTCGCCCTCGGCGCAGTCATTCGTGGCGGCACTCCGCACTTCGAATACGTTGCAGGCGAGTGCGTCAAAGGTATCGCCCAGGTCGCCATGGAGTTCGGCGTACCGGTTGCATTCGGCGTGCTGACTGTTGATTCCATCGAGCAAGCCATCGAACGTTCCGGCACCAAGGCCGGTAACAAAGGTGCCGAAGCTGCCCTGTCCGCCCTGGAAATGGTCAGCCTGCTGGCGCAGTTGGAGGCCAAGTGATTTCCGACGACAGCGATCAATTCAACCCGCGTGACCCCAAGTCTCCTGACGCTGCCAAGGGCAAGAGCGCCAAGCGCCGCGAAGCGCGGCAGCTGGCCACCCAGGCGCTGTACCAGTGGCACATGGCGAATCACTCCCTGACGGAAATCGAAGCGCAGTTCCGCGTCGACAATGATTTCAAGGATGTCGATGGCGTGTACTTCCGCGAGCTGCTGCACGGCGTGGGCACCAACAAGACAGAGATCGACACCGCTCTCAAGCCTTGCCTGGACCTGACCATCGAAGAGCTGGACCCGGTTGAGCTGGCGATTCTGCGCCTGTCCACTTACGAGCTGCTCAAGCGCGTGGATGTGCCGTATCGCGTGGTGATCAACGAAGGTATCGAGCTGGCGAAAGTCTATGGCTCCACTGACGGCCACAAGTTCGTCAATGGCGTGCTGGACAAACTGGCCCCACGCCTGCGTGAAGCTGAGGTCAAAGCCTACAAGCGCTGAGGTTGGCGCAAGGCTGGAGGCGCGCTGCGAACACGACTTGTGGGAGCGTATTCATTCGCGAAGGCGGTATTTCAGGCGATAGATAAGGTCGTCTGTACGAGCCTTTTCGCGAATGAATTCGCTCCCACATGTTTTGTCGAGCTCATGCGCTGTTTAACGAGATTGAAATGGGCGAGTTCGAACTGATCCGCAACTACTTCGCCGCTGCGCCCTGTGCTCAGACGGGCGAGGGTGTTGCCCTGGGCATTGGCGATGACTGCGCGCTATTGACCCTGCCGCCCGGTGAGCAACTGGCGGTGTCTACCGACACTCTGGTTGCCGGGGTGCATTTTCCTGAAGTCTGCGATCCGTTCCTGCTGGGCCAGCGTGCCCTGGCGGTATCGGCCAGCGATCTGGCGGCCATGGGCGCCACGCCTTCTGCCTTTACCCTGGCCCTGACCTTGCCGTCGGTCGATTCCGGCTGGCTGCAGGATTTTGCCCGCGGCCTCAACCTTATGGCCCAGAGCTGTTCGCTGCGCCTTGTCGGTGGTGATACCACTCGCGGCCCGTTAAGCCTGACCCTGACTGTCTTTGGCCACGTTCCCACCGGCAAGGCGCTGACCCGCAGTGGCGCTCAGGTGGGCGACTTGCTGTGTGTCGGCGGCGATCTGGGCGAGGGTGCGGGTGCCCTGGCATTGGTGTTGAAGCAGCGCACCGCCCCGGCGGCAATCACCGAGCCCCTGCTGGCCCGCTACTGGTCGCCGCAGCCGCAATTGGCCCTGGGCCAGGCGTTGCGGGGCAAGGCAACGGCGGCGCTGGATATTTCCGATGGGCTGCTGGCCGATTGTGGACATATCGCTCTGGCTTCCGGTGTGCGCCTGCGTATTGAGCGCGAGCGCCTGCCGCTGTCGGCGGCGCTGCTCGGGCTGCTGGAAAAAGACGCTGCACAACAGGCTGCCCTGAGCGGCGGCGATGACTATGTACTAGCGTTCACATTACCGTCGGCGTTTTTGCCCGGCTTGCTTGATGCCGGTTGGCCGATTCGGGTCATAGGTGCTGTTGAAGCGGGGCAGGGTGTCGTACTGACCGATGCCGATGGGCAGGACATCACTCCGTTGACGCGGGGTTATCAACATTTTCGGGAGACACGGTGACAGATCAGCCCAATCAGGTTGCGGCGCAGGCCGTAACGCCGTCGGTATGGAGCAATCCCTGGCATTTCCTGGCCTTCGGCCTGGGCTCCGGCACCCTGCGCAAGGCCCCCGGCACCTGGGGTTCGCTGGTCGCCGTGCCGTTCATGCCGCTGTGGCAGATGCTGCCGGGCTGGGGTTACGGCTTGATGCTGGTGCTGACCACGCTGTTCGGCTTCTGGCTGTGTGGCAAGGTGGCGGACGATCTGGGCGTGCATGACCACGAAGGTATCGTCTGGGACGAAATGGTCGGCATGTGGATCACCCTGTGGGATGCGCCCCAGGGCTGGTACTGGTTGTTGGCGGGCTTTTTGATGTTCCGCTTCTTCGACATTCTCAAGCCATGGCCGATCAGCTGGATCGACCGGCATGTGCATGGTGGGACGGGCATCATGCTTGATGATGTGTTGGCGGGAATCTTTGCCTGGTTGGCCGTGCAGGCAATGGTGTGGGGATCGCACTTGCTCTAGGAGAGCAGCATGAGCAGTCGCAGATGGTGGATGTTGTGCTGGTCGATGTTGTCGACGGTTTTACCCATCTTCCCGACAACGGCTCAGGAACATTCTTCTGCGCCCGTGATTACCGAGATTTTCCTGGTCGGTGAGCCCCGAAGTGAATACACCGACATCGATGGTCGCGGCCTGGGTTGGGACATTCTGCGTCTGGTATTCGAGCCGCGCGGGATTACGGTAAAGACCAACTCCGCCTCTTATGTGCGAGCTGTCGGGCTGGTCAAGCAGGGCGCGGTGGATGCCTGGGTCGGTTCCTACGCTGCCGAGACCAACGGCGTATTATATCCACGCTGGCACTTCGACGCTGACCGCATCTATGCCCTGGGTCTGGCCAATAACCCGGCGCCGAGTCAGATCAATTTGCGGCACTACCGTCTGGCCTGGATGCACGGTTATCAATACCAGCGCTACCTGCCTGGTATCACTCGGTTCGAAGAGGTGCTGCGGCGCGACAATGTGCTGTCGATGTTGCAGCACTCACGGGTGGATTTTTATATCGATGCCCAGCCTGAAGTGGAGTTTTTGCTCAGTCAGACCCCACGCCCGGACCTATACCTGGCCACTTATCTGACAGATCTGCCTCTGTTTTTGGTGTTTTCTGACACTGACAAAGGCCGAATCCTACGTACGATATACGACGAACGTATGGAGCAACTGATCGCCGACGGCCAGCTACGGCCGGTGTTTGAGCGCTGGAAGCGGCCTTACCCCTTCGAGGGGGTGGATGTGCAAACCAGAGGTTCGGGCAAATGACCAATCGATCTTGTTGATCTGAATGCTCAATAATTCGGCATAAGCGTCTGTAGGACCGTACTGTTACAATGCCGCCCTGTTAATCCACACCCTCATACAGATCAGGAGCACAAGGTGCCCGTCGTATTTGTCGCTGCTTCCAAGCTGCCTACCCCTTTTGCTCAATTCACCATGCATGGTTTTCTTGAGCAGGCCACCGGGCGTGAACATGTCGTTTTAAGCCTCGGCGATGTGGCCGATGGCGCCCCGGTGCTCGGTCGGGTGCACTCGGAATGCCTGACGGGCGACGCCCTGTTCAGCCAGCGCTGCGATTGCGGTTCGCAGCTCGAAGCCGCCCTGCGCGCCATCGCTGCCGAAGGTCGCGGTGTATTGCTGTACCTGCGCCAGGAAGGCCGTGGCATTGGCCTGATGAACAAGATCCGTGCCTATGAGTTGCAGGATGGTGGTGCCGACACCGTGGAAGCCAACGAGCGTCTGGGCTTTGCTGCCGACCAGCGCGACTACGCCATCTGCCTGCCGATGTTGCAGCATCTTGGCGTCGAGTCGCTGACCCTGATGACCAACAATCCACGCAAGGTCAAGGCCCTGACGGACATGGGCATCAAGGTCGCCAAGCGCGTACCGCTGCACACCGGCCATAACCCGCACAACAAGCTGTACCTGGCAACCAAGGCCGGCAAGCTTGGCCACATGATGGGCAACGAGCACCAGAGCGAGACTGACAAGGCGTGACCCGCAATAACAGGCGCCGCCGCCTGGCGCTGGCCTGGTGGTGGCAATTGCTGCTGATTGTCGCGCCGGTCGTGGTGATCAGCCGCTGGTTCGCCCCTTCCGAAGCCTTTGCGCCGATGTTGGCAATGCCCGCCTTTATCGTCGGGGTCAGCTCGATGTTTGTCAGCCTGCGCCCGTTTGGTCGCTACAAACACGCCCTGATCGCCACCGGCAAAGCCCTCGATACTCCCGAAGAAGACGGCGCCTGGCGCAATCTTGACGCTACCCGCAGCAAGGCGTTGCTGGCTGCCAGTGTGCCTGCATGGATTGCCGCGATAGCGGTGTTCAGTGGGCTGGAGACAGTGCCGCTGTGTCTGCTGACGCTGTCCAGCGTGGTACTGCTGTATCTCTATCGGATACCGCGGCAGTTGGCCTGACGTTCATCTGGCAGTTCATTCCAGTGGGAGCGGATTTATCCGCGAAGACGGCGTTGAAATCGATAAAAATTCGTCGAGTGTTCTGGCCTCTTCGCGAATGAATTCGCTCCCACAATGCTCCCATCATTGGCTCTTCGCTGGGTATTTCAGCCAATCAACGCCAACCGCTCATTGATCGCCGCTTCGATTCCCGCCTCATCCAGCCCGCACTCCGCCAGCATCTGCGCCGGTTTGGCATGTTCGACGTAGGCATCCGGCAGACCCAGGTGCAGGACGGACTTGAGGATGTTTTCCCGGGCCAGGAACTCACTGACGGCGGCGCCAGCGCCACCCATCACGGCGTTCTCTTCCACGGTCACCAATAGCTCATGGTTGGCAGCGGCTTCACGGATCAGGGCTTCGTCCAGAGGTTTGACGAAGCGCATGTCGATGACCGTGGCATCCAGTCGCTCGGCGACTTTCAGTGCTTCGGCCAGTTGCACGCCGAATACCAGAATGGCGACGCCCTGGCCGTTGCGGCGAATCACGCCCTTGCCGATCTCCAGCGGTTCCAGGCTGCTGTCGATCACCGCGTTCGGGCCGCTGCCACGCGGGTAGCGCACGGCTGCCGGGCCGACGAAGTGGTAGCCGGTGCTGAGCATGCGGCGCAGTTCGTTTTCATCACTCGGCGTCATGATCAGCATGCCGGGGATGCAGCGCAGGTAGGACAGATCGAAGCTGCCTGCGTGGGTCGGACCGTCTTCGCCGACCAGACCGGCGCGGTCGATGGCGAACAGGACGTCGAGGTTCTGTACCGCCACGTCATGGACCAGTTGGTCATAGCCGCGTTGCAGGAAGGTGGAGTAGATCGCCACGACGGGCTTGCTGCCTTCACAGGCCATGCCGGCCGCAAGGGTCACGGCGTGCTGCTCGGCAATGGCAACGTCGAAGTAGCGCGTCGGAAAACGTTCGCTGAACGCCACCAGATCGGAGCCTTCTTTCATGGCCGGGGTAATACCCACCAGCCGTTCGTCGGCGGCAGCCATATCGCAGATCCAGTCACCGAACACCGCCGAATACTTCGGTCCGCCGGCTTTCTTCGGCGCAGCAACCGGTGCATTGAGCGGATCAAGCTTGGTGATGGCGTGGTAGCCAATCGGATCGACTTCGGCCGGGGCGAAACCTTTACCCTTTTTCGTCACCACATGGAGGAACTGCGGGCCCTTGAGGTCACGCATGTTGCGCAGCGTAGCGATCAGGGTCGGCAGGTCGTGGCCGTCGATCGGGCCGATGTAGTTCCAGCCCAGCTCTTCGAACAGGGTGCCGGGGACCAGCATGCCCTTGGCGTACTCTTCGGTGCGGCGGGCGATCTCCCAGGCGCCGGGCAGGCGCGACAGCACTTTCTTGCTGCCCTCGCGCATGCTGGCGTAAGTACGGCTGGAGAGGATCTTGGCCAGGTAATTCGACAGGCCGCCGACATTGCGCGAAATCGACATGTCGTTGTCGTTGAGGATGACCAGCATGTTGGCATCGACTTCCGGCGCGTGGTTCAGCGCTTCGAAAGCCATGCCGGCGGTCAATGCCCCGTCGCCAATGACGGCGATGGCCTTGCGCTCACTGCCTTGCAGGCGAGCGGCAATGGCCATGCCCAGCGCGGCGCTGATGGATGTGCTGGAGTGGCCGACGCCAAAGGTGTCGTACTCACTCTCGCTGCGACGCGGGAAGGCGGCGATGCCGTCCTTTTGACGCAGGGTCGACATACGCTGGCGACGACCGGTGAGGATCTTGTGCGGATACGCCTGATGACCCACATCCCAGACCAGGCGGTCGTCGGGGGTATCGAAGACGTAATGCAGGGCGATGGTCAGCTCGATCACACCCAGCCCGGCACCGAAATGCCCGCCGGTCTGACCAACGGTATAGAGCAGTTCCAGGCGCAGTTCATCGGCCAGGGCTTCCAGCTCGGCTTCACCCAACCGGCGCAGTCCGTCCGGCGTTTGCGCACGGTCGAGCAGGGGCGTGGTCGGGCGTTCGCGGGGAATCTCTTTGAACGTCGTGGGCATCAGGCGAATCGTTATAAGTAAAAGAGGCGGCAGTTTACCTGATGCAGCGCATGCTGCCCATGAAGGTGCGCTTATGGATGCGCGTGACTAGCTCTGTGGGAGCGAATTTGCTCCCACAGTGTTCCTTAATACAGGGCCACAATTCGATGCTTCAGCTACGCCGCTCAACAATAAACCGTGCCAGCGCCCGCAGTGGCTCGGCGGCCGTGTCGAAAGGTCGCAGGGCGTCGAGGGCCTGATCGCGCAGTTGCAGGGCGTAAGCCTTGGCGGCGTCGAGGCCGAGCAGGGCCGGGTAGGTGGGTTTGTCGCGGGCGATATCGGCGCCCTGGCGCTTGCCGAGGGTCGCGGTATCACTTTCGACGTCGAGGATGTCGTCCTGCACCTGGAAGGCCAGGCCGATGGCGCGGGCATAGGTTTGCAGGGCATCGAGCTGGCTCTGGTCGGCTTTGCCGCTGGCCAGGGCGCCGAGTTTGACGCTGGCTTCGATCAGGGCGCCGGTCTTGTGCCGGTGCATGAAAGCCAGGGCGTCCTGGTCAAGCTTGAGGCCGACCGAGCCGAGATCAATGGCCTGGCCGCCGACCATGCCGGCAGGACCTGCGGCAAAGGCCAGGGCGTCGGCCATCTGCAAGCGGGTTTCGGCGTTCTGCGGACTCAGGCTGGCATTGAGCAAGGCACTGAAGGCCAGGCTTTGCAGGCCGTCTCCGGCGAGAATTGCACAGGCTTCGTCGAAGGCTTTATGAGTGGTGGGCTGGCCGCGACGCAGGTCGTCGTCGTCCATGGCGGGCAGATCGTCATGCACCAGGGAGTAGGCATGGATCAGTTCCACTGCACAGGCCGCGCCATTGGCTTGCTCCGGGTCAGTGCCCAGGGCTTCGCAGGCGGCGTAGACCAGCAGCGGGCGCACACGCTTGCCGCCGTTCATCACGCTGTAGCGCATGGCGGCATACAGGCGGGTCAATTCAGGGCTTGGGGCTTCGAACAGGCTCTCAAGCGCCGCATTGACGCGGGCCTGACTGCGAGCTTGATAGTCAGCGATCATTCGGGTTGTTCCGCGTCGAAAGGTTCTTCAGCCAGTTCGCCATCGCGTTCAAGCAGGATTTGCACTTTCTGTTCGGCCTGAGCCAGGGCGCTCTGACAATCGCGAGTCAGGCGGATGCCCTGCTCGAAGGCGGTCAGGGAGTCTTCCAGCGACAGTTCGCCGTTTTCCAGACGCTCTACCAGCGTTTGCAGGTCGGCGAGTGACTGTTCGAAATCCAGTGCAGCTTTCTTGCGGGCCATGGCGGACATTCCGGTAGAGGTTAAACCGGCGCGACACTAGCAGAGCATGGGCTTTGGGGCAAATTACACAGGGCCTGCATCCGGACCTCAGGAGCTGCCGAAGGCTGCGATAGCGCAATATCGGACATCGTCATTCGCAGCCTTCGGCAGCTCCTACAGGTGCATGTGTTTATTTAATACCCAACCGCCTATCCAGCGAGATCGCCCCCGCGCCCCGGCCAATGATCACCAGTAACAACCCGGCCCAGGACAAATGGGTCGGCCACGCATCGGGATAGACAAATATCTCGATAACCAGCGTCATACCCAGCAGCGCCAGTGCCGACAGGCGGCTGAACAGCCCGAGGATCAGCAAGGTCGGAAACAGATGCTCGGCATACGCCGACAGATGAGCGGCGAGCTCGGGGGAGATCAGCGGCAGATTGTATTCCGTGCGGAACAGCTCGTAGGTACTGTCGGTGATGGTCAAAAAGCCCTCGACCTTGGTCCGCCCGGACAGCAGGAATATTGCGGCAATCGAGATCCGCGCCACCAGCGCCAGGGTCGAGTCATTGATCAGGCGTTGCAGGCGCTCGGCCACGGTATTCCAGAGGACGAGCAGGCGGGGCGGGTTCATGGTGTTCTCCAGGGCTCAGTGAGCGGCAAAGACGTCGGCGGCAATCAGGCGGCTGAGCATGTTCATCAGATCAAGGCCGGGCTCTGCCCGGGTGGCGTGTTCGGCCGCGTCTTCCAGGGCCAGATCGGCTGCGCAGGCGTCGAGAAAGGCGCAATCGCCGACGCTCAACGGATACCAGGTGATGAGCCCGCTGCTACGGCTGATCAGCGCACCTTCGCCAACCCATTCCAACTCGGCAGGTACGTCGATCTGTTCGCGATTGCAGCGCCAGATGGTGTAGGCCGGCTGAGTGGCGAACCACTTCCAGCGTGCCGTAGCGCGCAATTTGAGCCTTACGCTGGCCAACAACTCCGGCGTGATGGCGGCAAAGGCAGTAACGTCGAGGGCAAGTTCGTCTTCGGCACCGTGGGCTTCGTTCCACAGCAGGTCCAGGCGCGCGACGTTGCCCAGATAGGGCAGGTCCCGGGCGTGTTCGAAGGCATCGAGAAAGTCCGGGAAGCCTTTGCCGTAGTTCAGCAGGCGCGCATCGGTGGGCGGTGACTGGCGTACGTAGCGCGCCGCAGCGGCTTGCATCCATTCGGTGCCGACCAATCGCTCGACGGTCGGGAAGTTTGCCAGCAAAGCATCGCTGGCGCCTTTCATCACGGTGTTGCGATACACCAGAAACCCCGACTGTTGCGTCAGTACCGGCAAGGTTTCGGGGTCCTTGCCATACAGGGCGCTGATAAAGGCGTCCTGAAAACCGGCCAGTGACAGGTTCATTGTGCGGTCTCCAATTGCAGGTGCCGGTGGGTTTCCAGCAGGTTCTGGGCTCTGTTGCGTTCGATCATCAATTCATCGAAAGCGGGAATCTGGTCATCGCGTTCAATCAGCGTCGGCCGTGGGCCGATACGCTTGATCAAGCGTTGATAAAGGGACCAGACCGCGTCGCTGATGGGGCTGTCGTGGGAGTCGATCAGCAGGTTCGAGTCGCCAGGGTCAGGGGTGTGACCGGCCAGATGGATTTCCATGACCGCATTGGCCGGGAAGGCATCCAGATAACCGGCGGCGTTGAAGTCCTGGTTATGCGCGCTGATAAAGACGTTGTTCACGTCCAGCAGCAGCCCGCAGCCGGTTCTGTTGCTCAGCTCCGTGAGGAAATCGAGCTCGCTCCAGTCATGGCCGTCGAGCTTTAAATAGTGGGTCGGATTTTCAATCGCAATCCGGCGCCCGAGGGTGTTCTGGGTGCAATCAATATTGTCGACGATCCGTTGCAGTGCTTCATGGGAGCGGGGAAACGGCAGCAGGTCGGGGTGGTACTGGCCTCGCCAGGTTGACCAGGCCAGATGCTCCGACATCAGGGCCGGTTGAACGCGATCGGCAAGCACCTTGAGCCGTTGCAGGTGGGCCATGTCCGGCGGGCAATCGGCCGCCAGGGACAGGGATACACCGTGCAGGGACAGCGGATGCCGGCTGCCAATCGCTTCAAGCCAGGCCAGTCGGGGGCCGCCGTCAACCATGTAGTTTTCCGGATGGACTTCAAACCACAGGCCGCCGGCGGTGCACTCGAGTGCGTGCTCGTAGTGCTCTGCCTTGAGACCCAGTCCGGCGCCCATCTTTTGGGAAGTTTTCATGATTGACGTGTCCCTTGCTGTGGCGGGTTACATGGCTTCCAGAGTACCGTGGCCGTTCGGCGTCTTGATCGAAGTGCAGGTACCGGCAGGAACGTTCTTCCAGGAGTTGGCCTGGTAGTCGGTTTTCGAGGTGCCGGCACAAGTCGTACCTGCGCCTGCTTTGCAATCGTTCTTGCCGGCCAGGGAAACGCCGTAGCACTTCTCCATGGCTGCTGGTTTTTCGGCAGCCATGACAGAACCGGCAGCAACGGAAGACAGGGCGATGGCGATAGCGGCGATATTCATAGTTTTCATGGTGATTCTCCGAGGATGTAGGTAGTTGGTCGGCATTTCAGCGAATTTGTCGCTGTGCTTGCGATCCGAGAAGTAATTCGTCATGAAACGCCAACCGGTTACAGCGATCGAAAAAAATATTTGAAACATCGTGAAAAAGTTTGCGCCAGGCAGGGTTTCTCAGTTCACTGCCCTCCTCGCGCTCAATGAGTGCGCGCTCGTGACGCGCTTATGAGTAAAACAATTAAAAAATTTCTAACTTTTGTGTAACCAGGGCGATTGATGGACCGAACTACACATAACGAATCGTTGCGCAGGCGAGAGATTGATCTTCAGACGCTCTTCCTGTCGGGGCTCAAGGGGCATCAGGCTGACTACGCACGTTTCCTGCGGGAGTTGAGCACGCATCTGCGTGGTTTTCTCAGGGCAAGACTGCTGCGTCAGCCGGATGAAATAGAGGATTTGCTGCAAGAAATCCTGCTGGCAGTGCATAACGGCCGTCAGACCTATCAATCCGATCAGCCGCTGACAGCCTGGGTATTTGCCATTGCGCGCTACAAGCTGGCCGATTTCTATCGCTCACGCTCGCGGCACGACGGGATCACCGATTCCCTGGATGACACCGATGAGCTGTTTGCCGAGCCCTGTCTGGAACCGGCTCAGGCGAGTCGTGATCTGGACAGGTTGCTCGAAGCACTGCCGGACAAGCAGCGATTGCCGATCTTGCACGTCAAGCTCGAAGGGCTTTCCGTGATGGAGACGGCGCAGTTGACCGGGCTTTCCGAGTCGGCGGTGAAGATTGGCGTGCATCGCGGCCTCAAGGCCCTGGCGGCCTTGATCAGGGGTAAATGATGAACACAGACGATCTTATTTCCATGCTCTCGACGGGGGTTGAACCCGTTGACCCCAAGGCAGTGGCCAAGCGTTTCAGCCTGGCGATACTGATTGGCGGTGTGGGCGCTCTGTTGCTGATCCTGCTGCGCTTCGGCGTGCGCCCGGATCTGGCCGAAGTGGCGACGACTCCGGTTTTCTGGGCCAAGATTGCCTTCCCCCTGAGCCTGATGGTGGGCGCGCTGTTGATGGTGACGCGCCTGTCCCGACCTGGCATGAGCGCTGGCGGCGGCAAGCTGTGGGTGACTCTGGGGGTGGTGGCGATCTGGGTGGGCGCGCTATATGGCCTGGCCGTGGCGCCTGCCGACGAGCGAGTTGCCATGGTGTTGGGCAAGACCTGGAAGGTCTGTGCTTTTAATATCACTGTGCTGTCGATCCCGGGCTTTATCGCCGTGTTCTGGGCCCTGCGCGGCCTGGCACCGACGCAACTGAGGCTGGCCGGAGCCTGCGGCGGCTTGCTTGCCAGCTCTCTGGCGACCCTTGCCTACTGCCTGCATTGCCCGGAAATGGCCGTGCCGTTCTGGGGCATCTGGTATCTGCTGGGCATGCTGGTGCCGACCCTGATCGGCGCTGCCATGGGGCCGCGTTGGTTGCGTTGGTAGATTACGATCAGGCTGATGGGTCAATAAATGTGGGATCGGCTTCAGCCGGGAAGGCATGGGCAAGATCGATATATTTCTATCGCCTGCCATGTCTTCTTCCCGGCCAAAGCATGTCCCACAATCACCTCATCCCCACATTCCGTGTTTACGCTGCCATCGCCGTTGACGATGGCAAGCTCGCCAATGACTGATTTGCCGCCCGGGTTGGTCCTCCTAGTATCGCCATGACTGCCTTTTCATCATTGCGAGCCGCGAACCATGAAGAACTTCCGTATCGGCCAGATCGTCCCCAGCTCCAACACCACCATGGAAACCGAAATTCCAGCGATGCTGACGTCGCGCTACTCGCTGTTTCCCGAAGAGCACTTCACCTTTCACTCGGCGCGCATGCGCATGATGAAAGTCAGCCCCGAAGAGCTGAAGAAAATGGATGTGGACAGTGATCGCTGCGCCCTGGAGCTGAGCGATGCGCGGGTCGATGTCATGGCCTATGCCTGCCTGGTCGCGATCATGTGCCAGGGGCCGGGTTATCACAGTGTGTCCCAGGCACGTCTGAGCAAGGCCGTGGAGTCCAATCAGGCGCCGACCCCGATCCTCAGTTCGGCCGGGGCGCTGATCGACAGCCTGAACCTGATGCAATACAAAAAAATCGCGATTATCACGCCATATATGAAGCCCCTGACCCAACAGGTGATCGACTACATCGAAGCGGCTGGAATCGAAGTCACGGACTCCATCAGCCTGGAAGTCTCGGACAACCTCGCGGTCGGCCGCCTCGATCCGATGGACCTGGTTGCCCATGCCGATCGCCTGAATATTGGCCAGGCCGATGGCGTGGTGTTGTCGTGCTGCGTGCAGATGCCTTCGCTGCCAGCGATCCAGGTGGTGCAGGATCGCCTCGACAAGCCGGTGCTGTCGGCTTCGGTGGCGACGGTCTACCAGATCCTCAAGACTCTTGGCCTCGAAGCCAAGGTGCCCAATGCGGGGTATTTGTTGTCGGGCGCGTTCTGAGGCTCATCCGAGCAGGTACTATGGCGCTCTGATTTTGCTGAGTGAGTGAATAATCCAGGGCCACTGATGTGGAAGCCAGTAATGCGGTTATAACTGCGGGAGCTAATTTTGTGGGAGCGAATTCATTCGCGAAGACGGTATTTCAGGCGGTAAAGATGCGTCGAATGAGCCGTCCTCTTCGCGAATGAATTCGCTCCCACATTATTCGCTGCCACAGAACTAGCCCCCCACAATTATCCCCAATTCATTCGCTCCGTGCCTGGAGCCAACCACTGCATGAAGCTCGACCCCGTTTCGCTGCGTCTGTTCGTCAGTGTCATCGAAGAAGGCACCATCGCCGCCGCCGCCAGGCGTGAGCACATTGCCGCTGCGGCGGTGAGCAAGCGCCTGAGCGAACTGGAGGCGTTACTCGATGCGCAACTGCTGGTGCGCAGCAACAAGGGCATCACGCCGACGGCGGCGGGGGTGTCGTTGTTGTATCTGGCACGCAGCGCGCTGAATAACCTCAATGACATCGTTGTGCAGATGCGCGACTACGCCCATGGCCTGCGCGGCTCGGTGCAGGTGCTGGCGAATATTTCCGCGATTACTCAGTTCATGCCTGCACTGATTCGCTCGTTCATGGATCGCTACCCCCTGATCGATATCGCCTTGCAGGAGCGAGAAAGCCTGGCGATCACCCAGGCCGTTGCCCAGAATCAGGCCGATATCGGCATCTTCACCCGGCTGCCCCACGGTACTGATGTCGAGGTCTATCGGTTTCGCGAAGACAAACTGGTCCTGCTGGTACCCGACACGCATCCCCTGGCCGGGTACGACAGCGTGCGTTTCGAAGACGCCCTGGACGAACCCTTCGTCGCCCTGCGCAGCGGCACCCACCTGAATTTCCAGCTGATCAAGGCCGCCAATGACGTCGGTCGCTCGTTGAAAATCCGCATGGAAGTGTCCAACTACGATGCCCTGGGGCTGATGGTGCAAGCGGGGATCGGCCTGGGGGTCATGCCTCTGGGCAGCGTCGGCCTGTATAACCTGGCCAATATCCGCACCGTCGATCTCGACGAACCCTGGGCTCGGCGTGAGCTGAGCCTGTGTGTGAGGTCACGGGAAGGGTTATCGAGTGCGGCGCGGTTGTTTTTTGATCACTTGCTGGCGCTCCCATAACGCCAGTCATGGCTCCACCCCGGCCGGGCAATCAATTGCTCGTAGAGGGTAATGTCCGACGGGTTATCCACTTCTACCCAGCCGCCACGAATGGCCACGGCCGCGATGGGCGTGCCATTGTCCAGCAGGCGCCTCAGCAGGCTGGTCATGTCCAGCTTGTCTATCTGTTCGCCAGTCAGCCCGGCAAGCAGGTCCCTGACATGTTGCCAGCCTTCGGGCGTGAATTTCAGCAGGCCCATGTACTGGCCTTCGATCTGCCGGCGGTCGTCGGTGCGCTCACCAATGGCCAGCAGCTGGCCGTCGGCCTGGCGAAAGCTTTCGGCGTCGCTGAGCGGGTCGTCGAAGCGTGCCGACCACAGTGACCACCAGTCCAGGTCATAGGTCATGGCCAGCGGCGCGGGGGAGTCGATCAGGCTCTGGATAATATCCGGGCGGTAAACGATATCGCCGTAGCAGACCAGCATGGGTTCGGCCGCCAGCAGGGCGTCGGCGCGCAGCAGGCTGCGGACCATGTTGCTGCTGGCCCAGTGCGGGTTGTACAGGCGGCTGTCGCCGTAGGGCTCGAGAGCTTCGCGGCAATAGCCACTGACCAGATGCACCTCGCTGACCCCGGCACTGTGCAATGCCGCTATCTGCCACTCAAGCAGAGGCTTGCCCGCCAGTACTGTCAGCGGCTTGGGTTGTGCGGCGGTGATGCTGCCCAGACGGGAGCCGCGTCCGGCGGCGAGAATAATGGCTTTCATATCGATTCACTCAAATAACCACCGGCACAGTTGCCGGTCGGGCTCGCTTAAGGAGGCTTCGCGCTCGGGATGCCACATGATCCCGGCGATTTTTTCGCTGACATGCACCAATGCTTCGCAGGCGCCCTGTTCATCAAACGCCCATGGCCGCAATGTGGCCGGTATGGGCATGGCCAGACGGTTGCCGTGGAAGGAATTGACCGAGCGCGGCGCCGATGGCTGGCTCAGCCAGGGCAGGTCGTCCGTCGTCGGAATGAGCAGATGCCGCTGGGCGACATGCACGCTGCGATCGGCCTCGGCCAGTTGCCCGCCAAAGAACCGCTGGATCAATTGCAGCCCCCGGCAGACGCCCAACACCGGCCATTGCCGGGCAATGCAATGGGTCAGCAGCGCCTGCTCGCTGGCGTCGCGCAAGGGGTCACTGCCGACATCGTCGCCGCCGCTGAAAATCACCCCCTCAATCCCATGAGCCTGGGCATAGGCCACGGTCTGTTCGCCGAGATTGGGCAACAATTGCCAGTGATGGCCAACACCCAGCTCGGCAAACAGCCGATACCAGTCTCTGGCCAGGCCGTCACGGGGTTCGTGATAGCTGTGGGGTGATGACTGGCGCAGGGTGATGCCTATTTTTTTCATACAAGCCTGCTTTTTGTTCGCACTTTAATGTGGGACCGGCTTCAGCCGGGAAGGCACTTTTCTGATCAAGGATATATGTCGGATGTACTCGCCTCTTCCCGGCTGAAGCCGGCCCCACAGATGTCATTCCAATCAGATAATTGCGTTGTGTTTGATAGCAGCCTATAGCGGTCGCAGGGTCTTGTCCCGGCAGTCCAGGACGATACGTGTGCTGCGCACCAGGCGGTTGAACAATTGCTCGCCGCAGCCGATGGCCGCCGGAATACCGAACTCGGCACAGCGTATCGCCATATGCGAGTTGGCGCCGCCATATTGCGTGACCAGCCCGGCAATGCCACGGGTGAAGACCCAGTCATAGCCGGGGTCGGCATTTTCGATGCAGACGATGCGCCCTTGCAGCGAGGTCGATGCCGGTGAGTTCTGGCTCAGTTTCACACCCGGTGCTTCGACGGCTTTCTGAGTGACGAAGTTGGGCAGGCTGCGGTGCAGTGGCACCACAAAGACGTCGTCGATGCCTCCGATCAGGTGGCCGAGCTTCAACGATAGCCCTTGCTCATAGCTGTTGCGCGCCTGGGTCGCGCGTTCCAGCAGGACCCGGTCAAGATCGTCCATCAATGGCACGCTGAGGGTATCGAGCAGGCCGTTGATATTCAGGAATGACAGGTCTTCCCGTGCCAGGCCGACCTCGCCGCCCCAACTGACCAGCAGTTTCAGGGCGTCGGAAAGGTCGCGGGTGAACACCAGCTTGGCGTATTCCCGGGCCTGGATGGCCTGGCTGGCATAGCTCAGCAATTGCTCTGTGGATATTGGCCAGCCTTGTTCGTCCAGCAACTCTTGCAGGGCCTGACGTTCGCTGCCCTGCAGTTCGAACGCCTCGGTCTGGGCGTCGGAGTCGAACCATTGCACCGGGTCGCTGGCGAACAGGTCATGGCGCTCGTCGTAGCGCAACGAGGTGATTTCGTAGGTGCCAGGGCGCAAGTGGCCGAATTTTTCCAGAAACTGCGGCAGGGGTGCCGCCTGGGCGCAGACGGCGGCATATTCGCCGGTCAGTTCGGTGGTGACGGTGGCGATGGACTGCTTCCAGTCTTGCAGACGTTCAGCACTCAGGGCTCCGCGTCGACCGGCCGAGCGCAGCAGGGCTTCGGCGATAAAACCGTGGCGGGCGAGAATCGCGAACTGCAAGGTGCCCTCTTCACGGCATTCCTGCAGCAGACGGTTGATGCTGTCCAGGCTGATGCTTTGCGGGGGCTCGGCACTGCGCGCGCGTTGCTGACGTTCGCGGGCATGGATGCGTGCCAGCGCCTCTGGCAGCGAACCCGGCCCCTGGCCTGACACTGCGCGGCAGGTCAGTTCGTCGAGTGCCGCGCGATAGGTGACGTATTCATCCGCGTCCAGGGCATCGTCATAGCGAGTGGCGAAATCGGCGTCGAAGGTGAAGTCCAGGCAGGTGGGGACGATGTCGAACTCTACCTTGTCGTGCCACTCCGGATTGGCGTGCAGCCGGGCCAGCCAGGCGTTGACCAGTTTGTCGCAGAGTGCCGGGGCAAGGCCGGCGGGCAGGAACGAATTGAAGCTGCAGCGCACGTCGATATACGGGTGATGGCCCAGGGTGACCATCAATACCTGGTGCGGCGGCGAGTAGTAGCCCATCTGGTTGCGCGCTTTACGCCAGGTCGAATCAGTGACCAGCAGACGATATAGTGACGCCGCCAGCGGACGCGGGGTGGTGCCAATGATTTCCGCCGGGTTCCAGTCCGGCATGACGCCGAGCACGGTGCTCGCGCCATACAATCCAGGCTGTGGTGCCAGACGATGGGCCAGAAAGCTGCGCACATGCTCCAGTTGCCGGGCTACGCGGCGTTCGGTGACCGGGTGCCAGGTGTTGCTCAGGGTGATGCGCCGTACTTGCAGCACATACACTTGCTGATTGCGGCCCACGGCAAATTCGATGTCCAGCGGCACGCGACCGCATAAGGCTTCCAGCTCGCGACAGGCATCCAGCACGGCCTGGATCCGGGGCGAACGGATCAGCTCGCGTTCGGTGTCGCGGTAGACCAGCACGGTTTTCTGAATGCCGATGCCGCCGGTAATGGTATCGGTCTGGCCGCTCTCATCATCGTAATTGAGCACGTAGTACGGCGCGCCGTGCTCCAGGTCATGGGTCATGACCACGCCACTCATCTGCAGATCCGTGAGCATCGGCTGAATCAGCACCTGGTTGCCGTCGGCCTGATGCCCGGCGAACGAGGCAATCACCTTTTCGATAGCCGCGTTGAGCTCACCGGCCATCGTTGTCGAAACATTCAGGCAGCTGGTGAAAGCCCCGGCCATGGAACTTGCCGCGCCGTCTTCGTTCTTCGCGCTGCTGCGCACGATCACATTGCCGCCGTGCTCCATCCGGGCAATGGCGGCCAGCACCCCGGCCGGATCGCGTTGCCAGTCGGCGGCGGTGAAGTAATGCAGCGGCAGAATCTGTGAATTGCGCAGCAAAGGCTTCAAGCGCTTGAGGGTTTCGGATTTGGTGCCGAACTCGATACTCATGGCTGTGCCTCTTGCTGGTCAACGGCGAGCAAGGCCAAGTGTTTGAGCAAAGGATGGATGATGAAATAGGGCGGCGCCTCGGCCTGTAACTCCGCGTCTGCCGAGGGCTTGAGGCTGGCCGGGTCCCGGCGCCAGGCGGTCAGTACCTGCACCAGCAGATCTGCGCGGATGGCGTTATCGTAAACGTAGTCCACATCCAGTCCCGCAGGTGGCAGCGGATAGACCTTGCGCGCCAGCACCGGGCCGGTGTCGATGGTTTCATCCAGCAACAGGGCGCTGGCGGCGCATTGGCGTTGTTCGAGGATCTGGTAATAGATCGTCGTGCTGCCGCGGTAGTCCGGCAGCCAGCCGGAGTGGATATGCAGCACCGGATAGCGTTTGAGCAGGGCGGCAGGCACCAGCTGGCCGCCGTAGCCGGAGTAGACCAGCACGCCCGGCGCGGCCTTCTCGACGCTGGCGAGCAAGGCCGGATCGTCCAGGGTGTCGGCGGAGCAGGTCACATGGGGCCAGCCCAGGCGCGCCAGGCAGGTGCTCACGTCTTCCTTGAGGTCTGGCAGAAACAGGCCATCCGCTTTCGCCGCCTGCCAGGCGCGGGTGGTGTGGGGCGTGCTGTTGGATTGGCCATAGACCAGCACCTGGTCCGGCACGATACCTGCGGTATGCAGGGCTTGCAGGTAGCTGACCGAGCGGGCGGTTCTGGCGCACAGCAGTACCAGGTGCGATGAACTCATGGACTCAACTCCGCAATCAATTGCTGTTCGGTGGAGAGAATCCAGGCCAGGTAAGCGGCTTGGTCCGTATCGAGTCGGGCCCGCTGCGAGACCAGGGTATCGTTGAGCTTGAGCAGGGCGCTGAGGTAATAACCGGCACCTGCCGAGCGCCAGCCATGAATCATGCACTCGGCCAGCAGCAGGTAGGGCGCCAGCGCCAGAAAGTCACTGCCGGGCAGGGCGCGATGGGGCGCGGCCAGTTCATAGCCGGCATGCAAATGTTTGCTTACCTCGAACTTCTTCAGCAGCCGTGGCAGCCAGTACTGCGCCAGTGTGTCGTCGCTCAGGGGCGTGACTCGCAATGTCAGGCAGATGTGCGCGAGCAGGGCCGTGATGTCGGTCGGTGATGTATCGACTGATGCAGTGAGCGGCAGCAGAGCAGGCTCGGGTAATTGTGCACAAGCCTCCTGACGCGAAGCCTGCCAGGCCCGGACAAACACTTCGCCCTGAAAGCGGGTATAGCGATAAGTCTGCGGATGGCTCAGCAGATCGCCGTCGCTGTAGGGATAGTCCAGGCTCACGAGGCGTACCCGCTGATCCGGCGAATCTGCGCCACATAGCCCGGCAGGTCGTCCGGCACCTGGCTGTTGTGCAGCACCAGGTCCGGGGTCACGGGTGGCCGGTACTCGATATCCACCCCCACCACATGAGCCTGCTCACCACGCAGCGCCGATTGATAGAGGCCCTTGTCATCGCGCTCGATGAGGATGTCGAGCGGCACATCGATAAACACTTCCCTGTAGCCGGAAAAGCGCTGGCGGTTGTCATCGCTGATGTCCTGGAACATCGACAGAATGCAGCACACGACATCAATGCCCTGGCTGTCCAGCCAGCCGCACAATGCCTGGATGCGTTCGGCATTGACCCGGCGCCCGGCCAGGGTATAGGCGTCGGCGCGCTGGTCATGGCGGAACAGCGCCCTGATTTCATCGCCATCGACGAACACGGTCTGTGGCCGTTCCTGTTTCAGACTGGCGTACAACGCCCGTCCAATCGTGGTTTTGCCAGCCCCGGAGAGGCCGACCAGCCAGATGACCATGGCCTTTATCCTTGCTTGAGTAAGGTTTCTATATTGCACAGGGCCATGACGGCCATTTCGGCAGAAAAACCATAGCTGTTGACGAAGTATTTGTGCCGCAAATCCCGGCGAACCTTGGCCTGGGCCGCCCACAGCGTCTCATCGGCGAGCAGGGCAGGCAGCTTCCAGCGATCCTGTTCGTCGACATTGACGATCTCTTCACGCAGCAGAATATCCGGGGAGTCATCACCGGTGTGGGCGTCTTTTTCCGCGTCGGGAACGTTGAGCAGTAAAAGGTTCTTGTCCAGATACAGTGCACCGAATGCTGTACCACCATAGTCGGCCACTACGTAGTCGGCACAGCGGAACAGGTTCAGGTTGTCATAGACCGTGACGATCACCGCCGTGAATTCGTAGCGGTCGAGAATGGCCAGAACCTCGGGTTCGGCTTCTACCGACAGCGGATGGGTCTTGACGATGACGTTGTAGTCGCGGCACAACTCGGCCATGGCGTCGGCATAGCGGCTGATCGACGACAGCTCCATCCAGGTCGGCAGCCAGAGCACGGTCTTTTTTGCCGGATCCAGGGTCAGCCCCGGCGGCGAGACGCCGAGCAGCGCGGGCTCTCGGAAATACTCGTCATAGCGCGGGTAGCCCATCTGGAAGGTCACCGCGTCGCAGCATTGCTTCAGGCGCTCGGCCTGCCAGGGGCCGAAACAGAGGATCAGGTCGTAGTCGTTGTTCCAGCTGGAAAAGTTGTGTTTGGCCTTGCCCAGGGCGTACATGAAACGCACACGACGATGACCCAGTACATGGATGATCGGCTGGTCCATGTGGTGATACATGCTCAGGTTGGAGACGACGATGTCGTAGCGGTATCCGGACTCGATCACCGTCTCGCTGTCAAAGCAGCGGTAGCCCGCAGCACTGGCCAGCGCCAGGGTGTTCGCGCGTTCGCTGTCGGTACCGTGCAAGACAATGTCGAAGGACTCGCTGCCCAGCAGTCGCCATACCGCCTGGTAATGGTTGAATATTTCGGCGGCGTGTATAAAAAAAGCGACCTGAGCAAAATCCTTACCTTTCATGAGTTGCTTCCTGGCGAACGGAGAACTGATTCAGAGCGTTGATGACGTGGTCTTGTTCTGCCTCTCCAAGGGTTGGATAGATGGGCAACGACAGGATGCGCCCGTGCAGGCCCGCAGCGACCATGGCCGGGCTCAGTGCCAGGTCTGCGTAAGGTTTGTGTCGGGGAATTGGCAGCGGATAGTGGATGTTGGTTTGAATGCCATGTTGCGCCAGGTGCTCTTTGAGCGCATCACGCTCAGGGCAGTCGATCACGAACAAGTGCCAGGTATGGGCTGCGCGCTCTGTCACTTTGGGCAGACTGATCAACGGATTATCCACCCGGCTCAGGTAACGCTCGGCAACCCGGCGACGGCGCTCGGTGTCAGCGTCCAGATGCTTGAGCTTGACGTGCAGCATCGCGGCCTGGATCTCGTCCAGCCGGCTGTTGATGCCCGGGTAGTCGTGCTGATACTTGATGCTCGAACCGTAGTTACCCAAGGCCCGTACCAGTCTGGCCAATTCGGCGTCGGCAGTAACCACCGCACCGGCGTCGCCCAGGGCGCCAAGGTTCTTGCCGGGGTAAAAGCTGAACGCTGCAGCATGCCCCCAGCTACCGGCCCGGCGGCCGTTCAGGCGTGCGCCATGGGCCTGGGCGCAATCCTCCAGCACCAGCAGACCATGGCGTTCGGCGATGGCCATCAGTTCAGGCATCGGCGCAAGCTGGCCGTACAGATGCACGGGCAGCAGGACCCGCGTCTTGCTGCCGATGGCGGCCTCGACCGCTGTGCAGTCGAGGTTGTGGGTGCGGGGATCGACATCCACCAGAATGGGCACTAGGTCGTTTTCCACCACCGCCGAAACAGTGGCAATAAAGGTATTGCTCGGCACTATTACTTCATCGCCGCTCTGCAACTTGCCCTGTTCCTTCCAGGCCCGCAGGACCAGCACCAGTGCATCCAGGCCGTTGCCGGTGCCGATGGCATGGGCAACCTCGCAGTACTCGGCGAAGGCTTGCTCAAAACGACTCAGTTCGACTCCGCCGATATACCAGCCCGAATCGATGACCCTGGCGCAGGCCTCCTTCAACTCGTTGGCGTATTCGTGATTGACCGCTTGCAGGTCGAGGAAGGGAATATTCATCGTCATGCCGTCACCATGGCCCGGAAGGTTGCGTAATCGCGTACATAGTCGGCTTCGTCGTAAAGATTATCGGCCAGCACCATGAGTACGCAGTCGGGGGAGAAGTCATACATCTCCCGCCAGATAAAGGATTCGATCAACAATCCCTGATTCGGATTATCGAGGCGGATATCGATTTTTTCCGTGCCGTCATCCAGCATGAAACGACACGAACCGCGCACGGCAATCGCCACCTGCTTCAGGGACTTGTGGGCGTGATAGCCGCGGCGTACGCCTTCGCCCGTATCGAACATGTAGTAGACGCGCTTGACCTGAAAGGGAATGTTCTTGCCTTCCTCCAGGGCGATCAGCGATCCGCGTTCATCACCATGGGCCTGCAACTGCAAATAATGAACTTTCATGATGTCGTTCCGCGGTGGGGGACCGGCACGTCGTTCGTGATCCAGGCCACGATAGTGTCGGGTTCAATCGAGTATCCCTTGTAGTAGATCTCTCTGGAGTCAGATGTCTGTGCCTGATAGGAGACGTAATCCATTTCAACTCCGCCAATGGCCGCCAGATTGGAGAAAAAGGAAATCGCTCCGGCTTCCTCGGCCATCCAGCACAACGCCCTGGCTCCCCTGGTGGCGAAGATGATGTTGGTCCAGGCCGCCCCGGTCGGGCCGATGATGATATCGGCATTGGCCATGATTGCGACCTGGTGATGGATGTCCTGTTCTTCCATGTACACACAGATGAACCCCAGGGGTTCGAGTCTTGTCAGGATCTCAGTCTGGTTGTAGGGGCGCAGAAACCCCTTGCGGCCGAGAAACACCCGCTTGGGCAGGCTGTCCCGGTCAATGCCGGCGGCCAGAGGCAGTGCTTTTTCCCGCAGGAAACGAATGGATTCCGGCCGGGCAAAGCTGTTCTCGGCGATGCTGCGGGATTCGCCCTTGTAGTTGGTAATGCAGTTGTTTGGCGCGCTGATCAGCAACAGATCAGTGACGCAATACGAGGCCACGCTTTTAAGAAACACCACCGACCGTGCAATACCAATGGCATCAATCAGGGCTTTGATCGCGGGGATATTCTGGCTGTGCCCGGAGATCAGCAATGGATAGTCGTCATACTCGCCCGGCAGTTCGCTGATGAATTGCAACTGGCTGAGGATTTCCAGCACCCAGTGATAATAATTGACCTCGCTGCCACCCGTGACCAGCAGGCCTTTATCAATAAGCTCTGCCTGGGGGGCCTGGCGGACCAGCGCCAGGGCCTGACCGTGATAGAGCAGATGCGCGCCGCTGTAGTCGGCAGCCGTGCTTTTCGCCGTGACGACCCGTTCGGCGACCAACCGCTCGCCGGGCAGAATCACCGAGCGGGAGACCGAGCACACCTGCCCGTTTACGAAGCGGTAAAGCGCCACTTCCGGCAAGGTAATAGCGGTAGCCGTGGTCTCATGGCCGAGAAATCGCGGGCCCTGCACGCTGCCGGGCTGCGCCGGGCGCAAGACCTGCACCTTATGGGCATCAGCTTCATCGAGCCAGCGCAACGCAAAACGGCGGATGTCGCGCTGCCGGGCAAAGAACAGCCGGTAAAGCAGGTCTGACATCAGCCCCGGGCGCCAACACATCAGGGCATAACCCCAACGCTCCAGCCGGGCAGTCAGGCGTTGCAGGCGGCTGGCGGCAGTCAATTGTTTGTGAAAAATACTGATCTGTTCTTCGCGGATCGCCAATTCATTGACCAGTTGCGGATAAATCTCGCGGTAGTAGTCGCTGGCAATAATGATCTGGTCGAAATTCAACTGGTTCAGGTGTTGTGGGTCGTGAATGGTCTTGCCGAACAACGCCTGCCCGTGTTTTTGCTGGTTGTTGTCCAGGAAACCGACCACGTTATAACGGCCACGACAGCTTTTATAGAAGTTGATCCCGCCCGCGCCGGTACCAAAAATCAGGATGCGTGTGTTTTTTTGTTTTGCCGCTACTGCCATACATAACCTCTTGGCACCCGTACTACCAAGCGTCAAAAAAAAGCCGGATAAGCTTTGCCCGATGCGCCTGGACTCAGTGCAGTGCAGGGATCATGCCGCTCAGGCCAAAGCCGGCAGTTTGTCTCTGGCCCAGCGGCTGACGAGGTTCTTGTCCAGGGAATATTCTTTCGAATAAAGCTGGCGAGAGTCTTTAGTCCCGGCCGCGTAATGGATGTAATCCAGGTCGACGCCCACCTTGTCCGCCAGATTGGAGAAGCACGACAGGTCGCCGTATTCTTCGGCCATCCAGCACAACGCCCGGGTGCCTTGAGAGGCAAAGAGGATGTTCGTCCAGGCCGCCCCGGTCGGCCCGACGACCACTTCGGCGTTGGCCATCAGGGCCACTTGCCGGCTGAAGTCCAGTTCCTCCATATAGACGGCAGTGAAGCCCAGAGGGTCGAGCACCGCGAAAATGTCGGCCTGATTGTAGGTGCGCAGGTTATGTTTGCGGGCCAGGAATACTCGCTTGGGCAGGGTGCTGGCGTCGATCGTGTTCGCCAATGGCAACGCATGGCTGCGCAGGTAGTCGAGTGATTCCCTGCGGATAAAACCGTCCTCAGTGAGGTTTCCGGCAGCGTTTTTAAGATTGGCGATCAGATTATTGGGAGCGTTGATAAACAACAGATCGTCGACCTCATAGGCTATCTGTGCTTCGAGAAAGACCAGTGGCCGGTCAATATTGAAGGTTGCGAGGTAACTTGTGATCGACGGGATCTTCTGGCTGAACGCAGAAATCAGCACTGGATAGTCGGCATATTGCCTCGGCAGCTCGGCAATGAATTCCAGTTGCGAGAGGATTTCCAAAATCCAGTGGTAATAATTGGTTTCAGTCAAACCGTTGATCAGGATGCCTTTTTCGAGCCTGACCTGCGGGTGCTGAATAATCAGCCCATGGCTGTCATTGTGATGCAGCACATGGCCGTTGCCGTAGTCCGCGTTATCCATGGTCGCCGTCAACACTCGCTCAACGATCAATTGCTCGCCCGGCAGGACCACGGAGCGCGAAACCGAACAGGCCCGCGCGTGTTTGAAGTGATAGAGGGCGACCTCCGGCAGCTGGATATCAATGGGCGGTACCTGATCGCCAAATACTCTTGGACCCTGCACTTTATCCGGTCGACTTTGCCGGAAAACATGCACTTTGTTGTCGTGCATCGTATCCAGCCAGCGCAGCGGCAAGCGCTTGAGGACTGGCTTGGCGCCTTTGCCGGTTTCCCGCGAAAACAACCCATGAAAAACCGAAGAAACCAGCCCCGGTTTCTCACACAGGCGCTTATGACTCAAACGCCTCATTTGTTGGCACCACAGTTTGAAACGGCTCTGGGGCAGCGGCTCTTCGGAGTGGGAAAAACCTATTCTCTGCTCATCGACGGCCAGCTCATTGAGCAGTTGCTGGTTGATTTCGCGGTAGTAATCGCTGGCGATGATGATTTTGTCGAATGACAGCATATTGATGGACTGCGGGGCGTGGATGGTTTTGCCAAATAACCGCTGCCCATGTTTCTGCTGGCTGTTATCGAGAAAACCCAGCACCTGGTAGCGCTGGCGATAGCTCTTGTAGAAATTGACCCCGCCAGAGCCAGTCCCGAAAATCAGGATGCGCGGTTTATTTCCAGAGCCTGCTGCCATTACGACCTCGTTTCAATCCTTGTTGATAATGTTGCCACGAATCTGCGCTACGCCTTTTTCATCCAGGTCGCGGCGGGTCCTGATGGGTTTGAGTTCGCCCTTGATCCGGCTGTTGATGTCGTCAATGCCGGTTTTCTGCACATTGCCGTTGGACTTGCCCAGCAAGTAGCGCAGTGACAGGCGGAACTGTTCCGACTCATGAGTCACCGGGCGGGTGCCATGCAGAGTGCAGTTATGCCACAGCCCGACGTAGCCGGGACCGCCGATCAGCTTTTGATCGATGCACGGGATGCTGTTGCCCTGATCATCGCTATAGACCCACTGGTCGTTGTGCAGATGTTCAAGTCGATGAGGGAACAGCGTGGCGCCCAGTTGGTGAGTGCCCGGCATCAGGTGCAGCGGTGAGTCATGCTCGCTGACGTCGTGCAGATAGACATACAGGGTCAGAAAGGTCGAAGGGTCGAGCTCTACCCGGCCCTGGGGCCAGTCGATGATGTCCTGATGGAAGTCGATGCCACGGAAGTAGGTAATGTCGCGAAACGGCTTCTTGATATAAGGCCCGAGGTTCGCCACGTTCACATCGCGGATTCGCTCTTTTATCCAGTCCGGCAGCCAGGCTTCAGGCACACCGCACACGGCTTTCTTGATCACCACTTCATAATCATCGCCCAGCACATGATTGAGAACGGCTGTCAGGTCCGGATCCTGCTCGATGAACTGCAACTGTTCCTCGAACTGGTTGAGAAAGTTGAAGGTCTTGGTCGGGTTGGCGTTAAAGTGATTTTCCTGGGCCAGATACTCGGCCTCACTCATGAACAGATCGCCGTTGAAGGCGCGAGCGGCAATCATGTCGCGATACAGAGCCTGGGTTCGCTCGACATCAAGGATCTCGCCGAACAGGTGCGCACCTTGCTCCATCAGGTTGTTGAGGCAGCTTTGCATGTTTCCACTCGCTCATCGTTGCTGGTAGTGCTCGAATATTCTTATCGGCGGGCGCCGGTGTAAATGAACGTGGATCAAGGAAATATTTAATAACGTGCGTCGTCTTCAAGCCGCTGGCTTGCTGCTTATGGACAGAGTCATCGCCGATCGTCAATATTTGCCACCGTTATGAAATAAAGCAGTAGAGACCGCCGAGCAATGATCATCATCGCAGGAAAGAACAGTATTGCTGTGCACGGCCTGGAACTGGCGCTCAGGCATTTTCCTGCAGAACAACTGGCGGTGGTCTGCAATAGAAATGAACCCGGTGCAGATAGCTGGCAGCGCTCGTTGCGTCAGGCGGCAGCCCGATGGGGGGTAAAAGAAATCAGCCTTGAGGCGGCCTATGGTTTGGCTACCCAGGCCTTCCTGTCCCTGGAGTTCGATCAACTGGTCGTGCCGTCGCGGTTTTCCATCCCGAATATTTTCAATATCCACTTCTCCAGGCTGCCGGAATACAAAGGCATGTTTACTTCGGTCTGGCCCATCCTCGATGGCAAGGAGGAGGCCGGGGTGACACTGCATCACATAGAGGCTGGCATTGATACCGGCGATATCATCGACCAGCAGGTATTCCCCATCGCCGATTGGTGGACTTGCCGTGATCTTTACCTCGCGTTTACTCAGCAGGCCACCGAAGTTCTGGATCGCTGTTTTTTACGCCTGATCAATAATCAGGTTGAAGGTCGACCTCAACCGGCGAGGGGGTCGAGTTATTTCTCGAAATCGTCCATCGACTATTCGAGCCTGCAGATCAACACCAAGGCCACCGCCTGGGAGTGCGTAACGCAGATCAGAGCCTTTGCCTTTCGCGAATATCAATTCTTGAAGTGGCAAGGCCGACCCGTGGTATCTGCCACAATTCTTCCGGACAAGTCTCGTCATAAACCGGGTATTGTCCTTGCTGAAAACGAGTATCACGCAGACGTTGCCACCATTGATTACGATGTTCGCTTGCATTTCGACAAGCTGCCGGAAATGCTGGCTGCCTGCGAACGTGCAGATTTGCCGGAAGTCATCCGGCTGCAAGGGAATATCGCGGGCTACAACGATGCCAACGAGAAGGGCTGGACGCCGCTTATCGTCGCCAGTTACGCCGGCGCCTATGACGTGGTGAACTGGTTGCTGAAACAAGGTGCTTCGGCGGTCAGGCCCAACCATAAAGGGACCACACCGTTGATGTACGCGAAGGATGCGTATTTTTCCGGGCGCTGTCGCCGCACGTTCTTCCTGTTGCTGAAAAACGCTGCGCAGCTGGAAACATATGATTATTCAGGGAAGAAATTGTCAGATTATCTGACCGATGAACAATATGCTGAATTGCTTGCCCACTGCCAAGGCTGAATCGATAATTAATTTTCCGGGTGAAGTATGCCTATGTGGTCCAAACAAAAAGAGCGTGTCCTTGTCTTTGGTGCCAGTGTCGGAGGCGTCAATTTTTACAAAAGCCAGGGCAAACGTTATGAAGTACTGGGTTTTGTCGATAACAGTGCACAAAAGCACGGGCAGCAATTACTCGGCAAAGTGATCCATGCACCCGCTGAATTGAATCAACTCAGCTTCGACAGGATCGTCATTGCCAGTGATTATTATCGTGAGATTTTTCCCCAGTTGATCGATCTGGGTATCGATGATGCAAAAATCGATATTCATCACCCTTCGATGGAAGCCAGCTCGCTGGGCCAGCGTTTGCGCTATCGCTTCTGGATAATGTTCCTGGAGCTGATCTGCCTGCGCCCCGGGATGCTGTCGGACGTGCTCTATCAGCATTATCTCAAGTGCCGCACCGGCATTAAAAAGCAGGTAAAGCGCTTCAATCTGCAATGGCTGGACACGACAGATGAGTTCAAGGTGCATGTTTTCCGGCCTGCCGTGCCTGGTGTAGTCCAGGGCCCGCGGTATGTCGGCCAGAACGTTGCGCCGGTAAAAGTCACCTTGCCAGAGGTCGCCTTGCATCGTTTTCGCCAGGGCCTGGTGGGCTCGGTTTCGCGTTCGGTGTTATTGCCGGATCAACGTGTGGTGCAAGAGCGCGTGACCACGACCACGCCTGGTAACGCGGATTACTCCGTCGGCGACATGGTTTTTCATGGCAGACGCCTCGCACTGGTGGCCGTCGGCGAGCCTGTGCCTGTCGATAAAGGCATCCTCATTAACGGTATAAGCGAAGGGAATTATTATCACTGGGTCGTGGAAGTACTGGCGCAATTGCAGTTCGTTGCAGAGTTGCCTGCGCAGTATGCCGATTACCCGATTCTGATTTCAGGTGGCAGTCAGAAAATACCGTCCATCAAGGCCATGATCGACGGGCTCGGTATTACCCGGCCTTTTATCTATCTGCAGACACAACTTAACTACCAGGTTGATGACCTGTTGTGGATTGATGCTCCCAACAACATGATTCCTAACTTCAAGGCCAGCCACGGTTATCACACCATCGATAATTTTGGTCGACGCGAGTCCATCGAGTACCTGCGTGAAAATGCCTTGAGCCTGGTGGCCGGGCTCGATATGACCGACCTGCCCAAGCGTGTATTTCTTGCACGCAAGGGATTCCTGCGACGGTTTAACCAGCAGGACGTTATCGAACTGCTTGAACCCTATGGTTTTACCTGTGTTTATATGGAAGACCTCGATGTCCATCAGCAGGTGGCGATCATGGCCAATGCCGAAGTGGTCCTGGGGCCGACCGGGGCTGCATGGACTAACATCATGTTCGCCTCTGCGGGAACTCAGGCGCTGTGCTGGATGGCCGAGGAATATGGCGACCTGTCCTGTTTTTCCAATCTCGCCGCCATTGTCGGTGTCGATCTGGAGTTCGTTCGTTATCGCACCGGCGCCCATAATTCCCATGAGCTCTATTACAAGGAATACCTGCTGGACGTCTCCGTCGTCAGCGCATGGCTGAAGCAGCATGTACCCAGCCCCAACGGACTGGAATTAGCGAAAGCGACGAGCGGCGTGTAGGCTTCGGCAGTCGATGTTGTGTTTTTTCTGGAGTGGCCATGGATCTTCAAGCGAAATCCATTCGTTTACGGCTGATCGAAGTGGCAGATGCCGAGTTTGTCCTGGACCTGCGGCTGGACAAGCGCTACAGCGAGTATCTGTCGAGCGTCAATCCCAGTGTCGCGGCGCAACGGGCATGGATTGAAAGCTACAAGGATGATGAGCGTGCCGGGCGCCAGTTCTACTTCATTATTGAAAACAACAACGGCGTGCCCTGTGGCACCGTGCGTATCTATGACCTGCGCGAGGATTCATTCTGCTGGGGCAGCTGGATTCTCAACGCCGACAAGACCCGCTATGCGGCACTGGAAAGCGCCTTTCTGATTTATCAGATCGGCTTCCAGCAACTGGGTTATCACAAGGCCCACTTCGATGTACGCAAGGGCAATGAGCACGTCATCTCTTTCCACGAAAAAATGGGTGCCGTGCGTACCGCAGAAGATGAAGAAAATCTGTATTTCGAGATCAGCGAAGCGGCCGTGTTGCAGTTCAAAGAGCGATTGATGAAGAAGCTCTGAGTGTTAAGTGACAATAACAATAAAAAGGACGTGCCATTGAAGCGCATGGGGGCGGTATTGCTCGTCATGGTGTTGTTGCTCTCCAGCGGCTGCGAAGCGCGAGATAACAACTCTCCAGCTTCCTCTCCACCTTCCCCTGCAAAGACGCAGCAGGCAGACCTGGACCGACTCCGGCTTACTCTGTTCGCCCCGGATTCGCCATTGGCCAGCGGCTGGCGTGTCTCGGTGCTCGCCACTTACAACCCGATCAACTTCGGCGATCCCGGCACCTTCATTACCACTGAAAGTCGCAAGAACTGCAGGGCAGGCAGCAATGTGGTGTTCGTACCGGTACCGAGCATGGGCAAGTGCAAAAGCACGGTTGTGCGTTCGGAGTGGATGCAATTACCTGCCAGTCAGATCAGCCTTGCGGGTGAGCGCAGTATCGATGTGGACTTTGCGCCAATGCTCAAGTTTCGCGGCGCCGAGTATCGGATCGCTTCGCTGAACCTGACTCTGATCCCTTGCGACAAGTGCCAGCCGATTACTCAGGACGTCACCACCGACTGCTATACCGACGAACGCGAACCGGAAATGCTCACCCGGCAATTCCTGCTCACCTACCGCAAGGGCGCCAGTACCAATCCCAAGGCTGCGGAGTGTGGGTTGGACAAAGGGGACTGGCCAGCCTGGACAACCAGGCAAAGTGTAAAAGAGCGCATTCGCGGTCACTACGGTGAAAAAAACTCGATGATCAGCAGTGAGCTGCTCGACAGCTATGGGCTGATACCTACGCCGGACAAAGGCTGGGTCTACAACCCTACCGCGAACCTGAAAGATTTCTCCTACCTGTGCCTGCGACCTGCTGCCACGACCTATCGGGCCCGGCTGGAAAAGACGGCGCAATGGCCCTACGACCCGAATGTCGAGGTCAGCATCACCCTGGATGAACACGGCGGTATCTGCCTGTATGACCTGCGCGGCACCGACACCGGGAAATTCACCTCGGATGTGCGGATCGTCTACGTCTTCATCGACGGTCATCTGCGTCAGGTAGTGACCGATGAACCGAAAAATCTGCGGCGTACCTGGCGCTGGGTGGACGATCAGCCCATGGAGTATATCCAGCGTGAAAACCACACCTCGGTGGCCGGTTCGGACGATGTTCTCTATTGGCACAAAATCGCTGCGCAGTATTGGCCCAAGCAGATGGACTATAAACCGGACTTTAAGAGCTTCGCCCGGCAACAGGAGTTTGCCCAGGCGTTGATCCAGCGCTATCCGCCGCAGGCGGTCAAGAATCCGTAGGTGTGATTGTAGAGGCGACTCTCCGGTAGAAGCCCCGGTTTTACAGGAGGACCTCGATCTCTGAAAAAACTGCATTGCGGTGTAACTGAATCCCCGTCCGAAACGAATTAACCCTCGTCAGCCTGACGTGAATTCTTGAGCACTCCCTCCATGATTGATAAATCGCAACGCATGTTCAGCTTCGTTGCTGGCGAACAGGGCCCCTGGTCGATCCAGAGCAATATCGCCTTAGTGGGGGAGTCTTTGCCGGATGCCGAGCGTCTGGCAATTATCGGACATACGGATACAGTGCCGGACTTGGCGCCGTTGTGGTCGCTGCAAGGCGTCACCAGTAACGAGCGCTATGTGACCCGCGATGAAAAAACGGCTCTGGTTGCCCGTCAGGCTGAACCGGGACGGCCTTCGGCGGATTGCGGGGCATTCATTGCTCTGCGCAAGAGCCCGCAATGGTGGGCGCTGACCCAGGATGAGCGGCGCAGCATTGTCGAGGAGCAGTCGCACCACATCGCCCTGGGTATGAATTACCTGCCTGCGATTGCCCGCCGTCTGTTTCATTGTCGCGATCTGGCCAATGCCCAGCCCTTCGATTTTCTTACCTGGTTTAAATTCAATGCCGCTGATGCCGGGGCTTTTGACGAGTTGCTGGGGTTGTTGCGCGGCACGTTGGAGTGGCAGTTCGTCGAGCGCGAAGTGGATATGCGTCTGATTCGGGGGGCGTGTGCATGAACACATCCGTCAGAGGCAAGCTGATCGCCGGTTTTGGTGCCGTGCTGTTATTGACCGCGCTGCTGACCTGCATCGCGCTGTACAGCGTCAAGCAACTCACTACCCGTAGCGAGGCGTTGGTCGACAGCATCTCCCTGGACAGTCAGATCGCTGCCGTACGCCTGCAGGAAAACGAGTTTGACCGTACCGGCCAGAGCCAGGCGGTGGACGCATATAACCGGGAAATCGGCAAACTCGACACCCTCGTCGACAAGGTCCGTATCAGCGCTGGTGAGGAGGGTCGCGCCGCCGTCGAACGCATCCGCACCGTGCGTAAGACTTATGAACAAACCTTCAGCGATTTCGTTGTGGCGCGTAATCAGGCCAGGCGGGCGCAGAATGAAATGAATCCGGTGATCGAAGATATTGCCAGCAAGCTGACCAAGGTCCTGAACAGTCTGTTCGAGACACTGGGCAGCGACCCTGCCAGTGGCATTGCACCGCTGCAAACGGCGGTCGAACTACAAGCGCTGATGAGCGCCCTGCGTGACGAAGTACGCAACTACGTCGCCAGCCCCACCGATCAGGCCCATCAGCATGTCGCAGCCAGCGTCGATCACATTCGCCAGCGTGGCAACGATCTGTGGGAATTGCTGCCCGGCGATGACCTTCAACAGCAGCTGGTTGATGCCCTGCAGGCGGTACTGACTTATCAGGACCGGGTTGCCGAGTTCCGCGACAACCTGCTCAAGAGCCAAAAAGCCAAACAGTTGATGCTTGATCAGGCCAACGAACTGCAGACCTTGAGCGCGTCTATCTATCAGCAGCATGTCGAAGGCCGCAGCCACGATGTGCGCTTGGCTCAGGCCGAGTTGTCAGTGGCCGCCGTACTGGCCTTGCTGTTAGGGCTTGGCGCGTCCTGGCTGATTACCCGGCAGATTGTGCCGCCGCTCAATCGCGCCCTGACCCTGGCCCGGCAGATTGCCGCCGGTGATGTCACCGGCAAACTCGACAGCAGCGCCAAGGACGAAATCGGCCAGATGATGGGGGCCATGCAGGAAATGGCCGAGCATCTGCGCCAGATCATCAGCCGCATCGGTGGCGGTGCCCAGCGCCTGACTTCGGCCGCAGCGGCACTGTCGGTGGTGACCTCCCAGAACAATGCCGGGGCCACCTTGCAACGCGAACAGACCGCCCACGTCACCCATGCCGTAGCCGATATGGTCGCCAGTGCCCAGCATGTGGCGCAGAACGCCCGGGACACCACCCACGCCACTCACGTTACCGAGCAGCAGACGGTGGAAGGCAACCGCATCATTGCCCAGGCACTGGAGCATTTCGACCTGTTACTGGCAAACGTCGCCCAATGCGGACAGGCCATGACCCGCCTGCGTCACGACAGCGAACGTATCGACGGCGTGCTGGGGGTGATTCGCGCCGTGGCTGAACAGACCAACCTGCTGGCGCTCAACGCCGCCATCGAGGCGGCACGGGCAGGGGAAAGCGGTCGCGGCTTTGCCGTGGTGGCCGATGAAGTGCGGGGCCTGGCGCAACGCACCCAGCAGTCCACCCAGGAAATCGAGGGCCTGATCCTGTCCTTGCAGGAAGGCGCCAAGGACGCCACGGCGTTGATGCAACAGAGCGAAGCCATGAGCAATTCCAGCGTCGAGCTGGCCCGTGCGGCCGGGCAGGTGCTCAGCGAGATTCGCGATTCGGTGGCCTCGATTCACAGCATGAACATGAGCATCGCCACGGCAGCAGATCAACAGACCAGTGTGTCGCGGCAGATCAGCAGCAGCCTGGTACGGGTGCGTGATATTGCCGACGAGTCCGCCGACAACAGCCTGAAAACCACGGAGGCCAGTGTCGAGCTGTCGCGCCTGAGTGGTGAGCTGACGACGCTGGTGCAGCGGTTCAAGGTGGTCTGACAAGGGGAGGAGCGAACTTTGTGGCAGTGAATTGTTGGGGGGAGTTGTAGCAGCGAATTCTGTGGGAGCGAGTTCATTCGCGAATGCGGTATTTGAATCGCTGAAAATGCGTTGAATGTACCGGCCTCTTCGCGAATGAATTCGCACACAATTTGGCCCCACAGAATTCGCAATCACAGGAATGGGTTATTGCGCAGAGATGTCCTTCGAAGCCGTTAGCCTGTCCAGCCCCTCGCGCAAACGCGGCAAGGCGAAATCAATGAACCGGCGCATCTTCAACGGCATGAATCCCCGCGATGCATGCACCAGGCTGATCGGCATCGGTTCCGGTTCGAACTTGCGCAGAATGATCCGCAAGCTGCCGTTTTCTACCGCATCCGCCACCTGATAATGCAAAAGCCGGGTCACGCCGACGCCGCGCACGGCCGCTTGCATCACCGCTTCGGCGGTGGAGACCAGCAGACGCGGGCGGATTGGCACTTCGATGGTGTGCGTCGAATCCGGTAGTGGAAAATGCCAGTTCATTGCCGGCAGCGGGGTTTCCACCTTGACGCAGGGCAGCCCTTCCAGCGCCTGCGGGGTCTGGGGTTCGCCGTATTTAGCCAGCAATGCGGGGCTTGCGCACATCACTGAGCGCATCACGCCAATCCGTGTGGCCACCATGCTGCTGTCAGGCAGTCTGCCGATGCGCACGGCCATGTCCACGTGGTCGTCGACCAGATGAATATTATGATCGGCCAGTACCAGGCGCACGTTGATCTCGGGGAACTGCTCGAGAAAGTCCGTCACTACCGGCAGCACATGCAACCGCCCGAACAATACCGGGGCGGTCAGTACCAATTCACCCTTGGGCTCCTTGAACTCACCCGCCGCCTCGCGTTCGGCGTCTTCCACTTGCTCCAGAATGCGCCGCGCTGCGGCGACGTAGGCTACGCCTGCGTCAGTCAGGGTCAGTTTGCGGGTAGTCCTGATCAGCAGGCGTGTGCCGAGCAATGTTTCCAGGTCGGAGAGCTTGCGGCTGAGTGTGGGTAGCGGCACGTGCAAGGCACGGCTGACTGCCGACAGGCTGCCTTTCTCCGTGACCATGACCAACAGTGACATGGCCTCGAAGCGATCCATGGATTCTTCCATTTATTGGCAGTATGGTTCTCAATATTAGTGAATTATCTTTATATGTGAAAGACGGCATTATTTCGTTCAAGGAGCTGATGGCAGCTCAAACCTTGAAAGGAAATAACCCATGTCTATTAACAAACTGTTGGCAGCCTCAGTACTGGCGACCGCGCTGATCGGTTCGAACGCACAGGCTGCCGAGGCGCAACCCGTGGTCAGCCATCACACCGTGCAGGTGCAGGGGGTGAAGATTTTCTACCGCGAAGCCGGTGATCCCAAGGCGCCAACCGTTCTGCTGCTGCACGGCTTCCCGACGTCGTCGTTCATGTATCGCGAGCTGATTCCGAAACTGGCCGACCGTTACCACGTCATTGCCCCGGACATGCCTGGCTTCGGTTTCTCCGACAGCCCGGATCGTGCGCAATATGCCTATACCTTCGACAACCTGGCAGAAACCATGGACGGCTTTACCGAAGCGCTGTCGCTCAAGCGTTATGCGATTGAAGTCTTTGACTACGGCGCGCCGGTCGGTTGGCGCCTGGCAGTGGCGCACCCGGAGCGAATCACGGCGATCATCAGCCAGAACGGTAATGCTTACGAAGAAGGCTTGAGCGAAGGCTGGAACCCGATCCAGCGCTACTGGAAAGACCCGACTGCCGAGAATCGCAACGCCTTGCGTGAGTTGCTCAAGCCTGAGTCGATCAAGTGGCAATACACCCACGGTGTGACCAACCCCGACAGCGTCGCCCCTGAGTCCTATACGCTTGATGCTGCCTTTGTCGCTCGCCCTGGCAATGACGAAATCCAGCTGGATCTGTTCGGCGACTATGCCAACAACGTCAAGCGCTATCCGGAGTTCCAGGCCTATTTCCGCAAGTACCAGCCGCCGCTGTTGGCCGTATGGGGCAAGAACGATCCGTTCTTCCTGCCGGCCGGTGCCACGGCGTTCAAGCGTGACGATGCCAAGGCCGAAGTGCACTTCTACAACACCGGCCACTTTGCGCTGGAAACCGATGTCGAGGCCATTGGCAACGAGATCCATCGGTTCCTGGATCGTACGGTTGCCAAGACTCACTGAGATTGACACTGTTGTGAGAGCGAATTTATTCGCTCCCACAGAGACTTGCAGTGTTGGCTTTACTTGCCCGGTTTGACAAACCGCAACGTCAGCCGGTCCGACTCGCCAATCGCGACATATTTGGCCCGGTCCTGATCCCCCAGTTTCAGTGACGGCGGCAAGGTCCAGACGCCGCCGGGGTAGTCCTTGGTGTCCTTGGGGTTGGCGTTGATTTCGCTCTGGTCTTGCAGCTTGAAGCCAGCATCGGTGGCCAGTTTCACCACGTAATCGGTAGGCAGGTAGCCACTTTGCTTGATGCTCTCAAGATCGGCGCCGTCCTTGGCGCGGTGGTCGACTACGCCGAGCACGCCACCCGGTTTCAGCACCTTGAAGAACGCCGCGAACATTTGCGGCGCGTCATCGGCCATGACCCAGTTATGCACATTGCGGAAAGTCAGCACGCGGTCGGCCGAGCCCGGCTTGCCGAAGACGGGCGCCTTGGGGTCGAACTCGACAAAACCGGCCTTGGCGTAATGTTCGGGGTCGGTCTTGAACTTCTGCTTGAGGCCATCGGCGGATTTTTTGTAATAGTCACCCGAGGACGGCGCTTGCAGGGCGGCGATGTAATGGCCGTGATCCTTGAGCAGGGGAGCGAGAATTTCACTGTACCAACCGCCACCGGGGGTGATTTCGATCACGGTCTGGTTATGCTGCAAGCCGAAGAACTTCAGGGTTTGCTCTGGATGGCGATAACTGTCACGCACGCTGTTTTGCGGCGCGCGCCATGGCCCGGCCAGTACGCTGGCATATTGCTCGTCGGTGATTTGCGCGGTGGCCGGGGCGGCCTGGCTGAAGGTTGGTGCGAGGAGGGTGGCGAAGGTCAACGCCGCTAGCGTACGGTTCATGATCGTCCTGGCTAATGTGCATGTGCGGACGACGTTAGCACGGGGCTTAATGGTGCGGATCACACATTTTCTGCGGTTGTCCGAACCAAATGTTCTATAGCGTGATTGATATTTGTGGGAGCGTGGCTTGCCCGCGAAGAGGCCGGTACAGGCAATACTTTTTTGTGTCTGACGAATCGCTTTCGCGGGCAAGCCCGGCTCCCACACAATAGAGTTTGGCGAAATGACATTTCATCAGCAGGGCAAGGTATGACCCTTAGTTTCATAAAGATGCACGCCCATGGCGATGACTTCATGGTGGTAGACCGGCGCGGTCAAGCGGACCCGATCACCGCTGAAATAGCCCGGCGTCTGGGCAACCGCCATCGCGGCATCGGTTTCAATCAGTTGGCAGTGGTTCTGGATTGCGACGATGCCGCCGCGCAGCTGGTGTTCTGGAACCCTGACGGCACCCTGCTCAATGCCTGCGGCAGTGCGACCCGTGGTGTTGCCGATCTGTTGATGCGTGAGGCCGATACTTCGTCGGTGGTGCTCAGGACCAACCGCGGCCTGCTGACCTGTCACCGCGAAGCCGATCAGCGCATCTCGGTGGACATGGGCAAGCCGCTGCTCGACTGGCAGGACATTCCCCTGGCCGAAGCCGCCGACACCCGGCTATTACTCCTGCCCGCGAGCCCTACGGCGTGCAGCATGGGTAATCCCCACTGCACGTATTTTGTCGATGATCTGGCCAGCCTCGACATCGCGGTGATGGGCGCTGAAATCGAAGTCCATCCGCTGTTTCCCGCAAAAACCAATGTGCATTTCGTCCAGGTTATCGACCGTGGCCATATTCGTCTGCGCATCTGGGAGCGCGGCGGTGGTATTCCCATGGGCTCCGGTTCGTGCTGCTGCGGTGCGGTGGTCAACGGGATTCGCCGTGGCCTGCTGGATGACACCGTTGAGGTGCAGTGCGATGGGGGCGCGTTGAAAGTGAGCTGGGACGGTCGTGGCGGCGTGATTCTGACCGGGGCGGTCGAGTTGATTCAGTCCGGAGTGCTCGCCGAGCATTTTCTGCGGGCCTGAAAGCGGAACCAGTCGTGATTCCTGCCAATCGGTTCGCTCATTGCGGCGGGCCGGGGAACTCATAAAGGCCTGGCCGGACCAAGCACTGTCTGCCACCCGACTGTGTCGCAAGAGTTATTACCATGCAAACCAACAAGACAAGGACCGTCCTGCTGTCGACTCTGGTCGTCGGCCTGTTGCTGGCAGGGGGGCTGACGTACGCCTTCATGGCTGGCCGCTCGGCAGATGGCCTGATTGACGGCGAAAACTTCAGCCCCGATCAGCTCAATGAAGGCGGCCTGGACGATATCGCCACTCTGCCACTGCCCGAGGCGCAGAAGCGTCTGAACTTCCTGATCGCCGATACCCGCGACTCCCTTAATGCGCTCAGTCAGTTGAGCAGCCTGACCCTCAAGATCACTCCGGCAAAAGAGACGTCCGCCAATCAACTGGCAGTCGTACCGGCTTATGACGAGCCCATCAAGCCCTTCACCGGCAAGGATGTTGAAGCTGCCCTGGCTGCGCTTGCGCCCGGCGCCGTTGATTTTCGTCAGGTGATCGATGTGCCGGGTTCGGTGGCCAAATGGAATACCCAGGCGCTGGATCCCATCTGGAAACAGGCCGCGACCTCCAATAATGAATCGGTGGAGCGTTATCGCTTCAAGCGCGTTTACTTCCGTGATGGCTCCGAGCAGGACTATTCGGCCGTACAGGCCAGGGTGCAGGCCGATGATGAGGAAACCGGTTATTACAGCAGCGACGCCGAACTGAATACGGCCAAGCCCATCGATAAAATCAGCGTAGAAATCAGCTATAAGAGCTACGCCGGTTATCACACGGTCGTGCTGGATAAGGACCATCCGCAAGTGACGGTGGGCAGCGAGCGCTATCGCCTGACTTCGCTGCAAGATAACGCCGCCTCGCTGATGATCTCTACGTCCAGGGTAGACAGCTTTGCCGTGCAAGGGCTGGACGAAACAGGCAAGCGGCTGCGCAGCAGCAGTTCCAATTCCAGCACCCTGCCTTCCGACGAAGAAATGGCCAGCCTGCGTAAGTTGTACGACGCACTGCTCAAGGTAAAAGCCAACTTCAGCCAGTATCACGACAGCCAGAGCCTGCAGGATGAACTGCAGAAACTTGCGGTCAGCCTCCAGCCCGCTGCGAGCAGCCTGAAGAATATTCAGGCGGAATACCGCTATGACGTCACGCCCACTAAAGTCGAGATAGTCGTCTATGACCCGGTGCAAGTCAGCCAGACCGAACTGACGCTGCCCAATCGACTGCCTGCCCAGGATCTTTATATCGCCCACGATCAGAAGACCGGCCTGGTCGGCTTCGTCGATGCCAGTGGCGCCTGGAAAATAAAACCCACTTTTATCGGCATCGATTACTTGGATATCGCCGGGGTTTATCGAGTGGTGACCGGGAAAAGATCGATCAGCGACGAAGTCTCCGAGGTGCTGGTCAAGTACTACTACCTGCAACCTGGCACCCTCAACTTCAAGGCGTTGCCTTTTGAAGGGATCGAAGAGCAGATCAACGATGACCTGATGCTGGTGCAGCGCAACACCAATGGCCCTTACGGCATCTACAGCATGAAGCAGCAGGCCTTCACCGTGCCGATGAAGTTCGTCAACGCGCAAGTACAAGGCAATGTCATGGTGGCGCGGCTGGGTGATAAAACCTATGAGTCCAAACCGACTTACGGCGCCTTTACCCTCGACGGCAAGGAAATACTGCCGCCGCGTTTTGGCGGCGTGCGTCTGCACGAAGGCTTTTTGTACGCGACTTCAGCGGACGACAAACATCGGGATCTTTACGACCTGACCGGTAAGAAAATCAATCCGACAGGTTTTGATGTGATCGGTGATTTCACGGCCGAGCAACCGCTGTTGATGCACAACAGTAAGAATCGGACCTTTGCCTTTATCGACAAGCAGGGCAAGACCCTGTCCTTCAAACTGCCCTACGACGACGTGCAACCGTTCTCCAACGGCATGGCCGTGGTGCGCAAGGGCGAGCGCTCTGGCGCTATCGACATGCAGGGTGCGCTGACCGTCCCGCTGAATTACCTGTCGATCAACCCGTTCCAGACTCGGCTGGCCGCTGCCGTGCCTGAAGAAGGCTTTGACGGCCTGGTCTTGATCGACAAGCAGAACCGGATGGTCAAAAAGCTCGGCGGGTACAACACCTACAGCGTGTCGGCCAACACTAACGAGGCGCAGTACAGCATCTATGACCCGGAGAAAGAGGGCCGAATACTGGTGTATGACGCCGATGGCCAGCAGATCAACAGCTACGAAATCGAAACCGATTCGAGCAGCGACGGGGATAGCGACGAGGCCGGTCAGGCTACCGATGCGGTTCGGGCGCAATAAGGCGGCCGAATACAGCGAGAGCGATGCGGTTTCTGCAGGAGCAACCTCGTCGTCAAGGCGCCACGCAGTCGCGCAGCAAACACAAGACCCGTAGGAGCCGGCTTGCTGGCGATTGCTGACGCTATGCGAGCGCTTCGCACTCGATCGCCAGCAAGCCGGTTCCTGCAAATCTCGTTTCAATTCAGATATTTGTGTTGTGTTTGATGAACGCGCCTTTAGCCGAGAGAACACCCTCCCGACAGAAAACGGTGCTGCATATGCAACTTTTTAATCTAAGCGCAAGTACAGTTTCACTTGCGTTTCATGTTCTGTTGCCGTTCGGGTTGGCTTCGGCTAATTGGAACTAGTGACTCATATTTCTTTGGATCCAAAAGCTAAAGTCCTTCGCTCGATAGCCGATAGCCATTATCTAATAAACACAACTAACGCCCCTTAGGGATTTGACTTAGGGCTTTTATTGGAGACGGACGTGAAGTTATCCCATCGCTTGATCATCCTGGTATTGACGGCAATTTTAGGCCTCGCGATCATCGGCGGCCTGGCCCTGAACACCCTGCACTCCACCATGCAGGACGACAAACGTAACGAAATCCACACTGTGCTCAGCCTTGCCGCGCAGCAGGTCGGCTACTTCCAGGCACTGGAAAAAAGCGGCAAGCTCAGCCGCGCTGAAGCCCAGGCTAAAGCCATCGAAGCCCTTACCAACATGCGCAACGGCTCCAACGCCTACGTATGGGCACGGGGTATCGACGGCATGGGCCTGGTCCATGCCATCGCTGACAAAGTCGGCAAGATCGATATGGGTAAAGCGGCCAACGGCAAAACCAGCATCCAGAATTACATCGATAATCTGGCCACGACCAAGTTCTATTACTACGACGACTTCACCAAAAACCCCGATACTGGAGAAATGGCGCCGAAGATAAATGGTGTCACACAGATACAAGACTGGAACTGGTTTGTCGGCTTTGGCGTATTTGTTTCTGATATCGAAAAGGCTTACTGGCGACTGGCATTTAACTTCATCATTATCGGTCTGGTGGTAATTCTTGCTGTCGTGATCGTTGCCTGGCGTATTTCCAAAAGTATCTATAGCAGCCTGGGTGGCGAACCCTCTTATGCCGCCAGCGTGGTCGGCAGCATCACCAATGGCGACCTGAGCCAGACGATTGTCCATAGCGCCGGTAAACTCAGCCTGCTCACCAGTGTGGCGCAGATGCAGAAAAACCTGCGGGAGATGATCCACTCCATCCAGCAGGGGGCCTTGGAGCTGGGCCAGGCGGCTGTGGGTTTGTCCGGACAGATGCATCAGTTGGACTCGGCCTCCCAGCAGACCTCCGACGCCACCACAGCTACGGCGGCCGCCATCGAAGAAATGTCCGTGACGATCGAGCACATTTCCTACAGCGCCGGGGAAACCGAAAAGAACTCCGCCAGTTCCACCCAACTGGCCGCCGACGGCGAACAATTGGTCAACGATGCCGCTCAAGCCATCCAGGCGGTTTCGATCAAGGTCGAAGAGGCTTCGGACATGATCGAGGGCCTGGTCAAGCGCACCCATGAGATCGACAGCATCGCCGGGGTCATCCAGAACATCGCCAGCCAGACCAACCTGCTGGCCCTCAACGCCGCCATTGAAGCTGCCCGCGCCGGTGAACAAGGCCGTGGCTTTGCCGTGGTCGCCGACGAAGTCCGCAACCTGGCGCAACGCACGTCGCTGGCCACGGAGGAAATCACCAGCATGATCACTTCCATCCAGAACGACACCGGCTCCGTGGTGATCAGCATGAACGCCGTCACCCCTCAGGTATTGCAAGGGGTGCAGATGGCCGAAAAAGCCGCCATCGCCCTGCGTGAAATCAACCGCGAAGCCTCCGCTACCCTTGTTCAGGTCCGGGAAGTCGCCACCTCCACCACCGAACAAAGCCTGGCCAGCGCCAGCGTCGCGGAAAATATCGAGCGTATTTCCAATATGGTCGAAGCCACGGCCGAATCGGTGGGGCAGGCCAATAGCAATGTGCAGTCGCTGGAGCGTCTGGCGCAGGAGCTGAAAACTTCGGTTTCCCGGTTTGTGTTGTAGGTAATTGTCTTGGCGTGACATTTCGTGGGAGCCGGCTTGCTGGCTCCCACATGAGGGTGTGCTGCACGACAAATACCCACTGACCGGATACCGCCCGTAGGAGCGAGGCTTGCCCGCGAGGAGGTTCGTACATTCAACAACATTTTTGAATCGCAGATATCGGAAGATCCCCGAACGTACGCTATAGCATGTGGATCACGCAGCAGCGGCACAAAAGAATGACAAGTCCCATAACCGATCAGGACCGACGTCATTTATGAACCGTAAAACGTATCGCACCCCCTCATCACGGCCAGGCTGCCGCAAATGCCGTCTCCAACAGCGCCTTACCGCGTGCCACTTCTTGGCACCCTTTGCCTCAACCTGCGCAACACGGATCTTTCTTAGCTGCTAGCCATCTCGGGCAGGCTTGCTGGATCACCGCATTATTGGCTTGAGCCCGGTCTGGGGCGGGCACGAAAATCGCCGAGCACAAACCAGAGCCGCCGCATCCTGTCCGCAAATTTACAAGTAACCAAATTTTTCGACCGCACGTTCGTCCTCTCTTTATAACGCCCGATACTTTTTCATGGGCGACTCAATCCCGAGGACCCGTTCATGAACACCAGCATGATCGCGCATGCATCCTGGCTGCAGCTTGAAGAAGGCCTGCCCATGCGCTTATCGCCCACACAACCCGGTGTTTCGCTGGCCAGTTGCGCCCACCTGCTGCGGGAGGTGACCCAGACGTTCCTGGAGCGCAATGGCGGGATTCTCTTCAGCGGCTTCGACCCGGGCGGCATCGAGGGCTTCCAGCAGTTCGCCGGATCTTTCGGTCATCCGTTGCTCAGTTACGAGTTCGGCTCCACGCCGCGCAGCCAGGTGGCCGGTGGGGTGTACACCTCCACCGAGTACCCGGCGCACCGTTCGATCCCGCTGCACAACGAACAGGCTTACACCACCGAGTGGCCGATGCGTATCTGGTTCTATTGCGCTCAGGCTGCCGAGACCGGTGGCCAGACGCCCATCGCCGACAGCCGCGAGGTCTACCGGCGCATCGACCCGGCCTTGCGCGAACGCTTTGCCCGTAAGCGTCTGATGTACGTGCGCAATTACGGCAATGGCCTGGACGTGGCCTGGCAGCAGGTGTTCAACACCGAGGACCCGGCGCAGGTGCAGGCCTACTGCCGCCAGCGCGGCATCGAGTGCGAATGGAAGAGCGACGGTGAATTGCGCACCCGCCAACAATGCCAGGGCGTGGCCCAGCACCCGCGCACCAGCGACTGGGTGTGGTTCAACCAGGCGCATCTGTTTCACTTAAGCGCCCTCGACCCGGACATGCAGGAAGTGCTGCTCGATACCGTCGGCGAGGAAGATTTGCCGCGCAACGTCTATTACGGCGACGGCAGCCCGCTGGAAAGTTCGGCGCTGGACGAGGTGCGCGGTGTACTGAACGATTGCGAGATTGTCTTCCCGTGGGCCAATGGCGATGTGCTGATGCTCGACAACATGCTCACCGCGCATTCCCGGGCACCCTACACCGGGCCCCGCAAAGTGGTGGTGGCGATGACGGAAGGCTACGGCGACAACCGTCCACGCTCCGTCCCCGACGTATGACTTGCGGGATGAGAGCCTGTCCGCGATTTTCCCGTTTCAACCCATGCCTGCGCCGGATGGCCGCTTGCTCAGTGCTCGCGCTCAGTCGACAGCCTGACGCTGGTGCTGGGCGACACGCCACTTATTGAAAGTGCGCCATAAGGCGGACTTTTGGCTGCCGTGCTGCCTGGCCTTCCTCCCTGAATAACTGATCGATGTCGTGTTGCAGGCCAGTACGAGCGAGGCCGGCCTGCGCCTGTGGCAGGCAGTCTGGCAGTTGAAATGGATGACTAATTATCCGCTGTTGCGATCCGTTATATCTGAAAAATGCGTACATCTTTTCCTACAGGAGAAACACCCATGGCATTCGATCGCGAAGACGCTCAATACAAGGTGCTGGTCAACGAAGAGGAGCAGTACTCGTTGTGGCCTCACTGGAAAGATGTGCCTGCCGGCTGGCGTGATACCGGCCAAGCCGGGCTCAAGCAAGAGTGCCTGGACTATGTCGAGCGAGTGTGGCTGGACATGCGTCCGTTGAGCCTGCGCCAGGCGATGCAAACCCAGGCTGGCGAGTGATCACGATGCGTCTGTATTGCCTGCCGTATTCGGGCGCCAGCGCCATGGTTTACGCCAAGTGGCAATGCCTTTTGCCCTCCTGGCTGCAAGTGTGTCCGCTGGAGTTGCCGGGTCGCGGTCAGCGTTATGCCGACCCGCTCTACACCGACATTGGTCTGTTGAGTCGGCGTCTGGCGGGAGAGCTGGCGGCCCAGGTCGAAGACGGCGCGCAGTATGTACTGTACGGCCACAGCCTGGGGGCCCTGCTGAGCTGGCACGTGGTTCAGGCGCTGGTGGAGCGCAAGTGTCGCTTGCCGGCGGCACTGATCGTGTCCGGTACCGCAGCGCCCTCGCAGCGCGACGACCGAGAACTGGCCATGCCGCTGAGTGACGAGCGCCTGGTGGCGCGCTTGCAAGAGCTGGGCGGTACTCCGGCCGCCGTATTCGACAACCCGCAATTGCTGGAGCTGGTGCTGCCTGTGCTGCGTGCCGACTTCCAGCTGTGCGGCAGTCACACTTATAGCGTCCATGCACCCCTTGAAGTGCCACTGCTGGTAATGGCCGGCCATGATGACATCGCCAGCGCCGAACAGCTGCAGGCCTGGCGCCACGAGACCTGCGGGCCCTTTGCCGTGCAGATGTTCGATGGCGGTCATTTTTTTATTGGTAGTGCGCAGGATGCCGTGCTCACGGCCCTGCAGCAGTTTCTCGAGCCCCTGCGCGCAGTCCCGCCGGGCAGCCCGAGCGCCCGTGTCGAGCAGCATTCCGTTACGCCGGTCAACCCGGCCTGAACCTCAGTCGGCCTGCTGGCTGAGCCGGCGCCGTTATCCGCAGACAGGTGAACCATGAACCCTTCCTATGCTATGGGCCGCAATCTGGTCGAAGTGCTACGCGAGCACGCTCAGCGCCAGCCCGACCGGATCGCCTTGCGTTTCATCGACAAACAGACCGAAACCGTCCTCACCTATCAACAGCTCGATGGCCGCGTGCGTATGCTGGCCGCGCGCTTGAGTGCCTGTGCGGGCAAGGGGCAACGGGTGCTGTTGCTCTATCCGAGCGGCGTCGAGTACGTGGTGGGGTTCCTGGCCTGCCTGTATGCCGGGGTGATTGCCGTGCCGGCCTACCCGCCGCAGACCGTGCGCCCCCAGCACTTGCAACGATTGTTGGGTATCCTTGCCGATGCCGAGCCGTGCCTGGCGCTGTGCGAGGCGGCGCTGTGTCAGCCGCTGAGGGAGGCGCTGCAGGGCGCCGGCGCCCAGGTGCCACCGATCGAGGCGCAGGCAGCCGGGCCGGCAGGGGAGAGCGACTGGTATCCGAGCGTGCCGGATGCCGGGCAAATCGCCTTCTTGCAGTACACCTCCGGTTCCACTTCCGCGCCCAAGGGCGTAGAAGTCAGCCACGGCAATCTGGCGGCCAACGAACTGGCCATCCAGCAGGGCTTCGGCATCGGCCCTGACGATGTGATGGTCAGTTGGTTACCGCTTTACCATGACATGGGCCTGATCGGTGGCCTGTTGCAAGCGCTGTACACCGGTATTCCCTGCGTATTGATGGCACCGGACTATTTCCTGGAGCGCCCGCGTCGTTGGCTGGAGGCGATTGCGCAGTACCGCGGCACTGTCAGTGGCGGTCCCGATTTTGCTTATCGTCTGTGCCTGGAGCGCATCCGCGACAGCAGCCTGCAAGGCCTCGACCTGAGCAGTTGGCGCGTGGCATTTACCGGCGCCGAGCCGATCCGTATCGACACCCTGGATGGCTTCGCCCAGCGCTTTACCTACCATGGCTTTGACCCGCGCGCCTTGATGGCAAGCTACGGTCTGGCCGAGGCGACCCTGTTTGTCGCTGGCAGCGTGCGTGGTGGCGGCATCGGCCGGGTACGGGTGAATGCTCAGGCATTGCGTGAAGGTCGTGGCGAACCGGGCACTGACCATGCGGTGGTCAGCTGCGGTCGAGTGGCGCCGGGGCATGAGTTGCGCGTTGCGCATGTCCACAGCGGTGCGCAGCTTGCGCCTGGGGCGGTGGGTGAGATTCTGTTCAGCGGGCCCAGCGTGGCCGGTGGTTACTGGCGTAACCCCGAAGCCACCGTTAACAGCCGCCACGTCGTGGACGGGCAGACTTGGTTGCGCACAGGTGACCTGGGGTTCGTCCAGGATGGCGAACTGATCGTGACCGGTCGCCTCAAGGACCTGATCATCTTGCGTGGGCAGAATCATTACCCGCAGGATATCGAACATGCCGTTGAAGCCGCTGTCGACGGCGTGCGTGGTGGCCGGGTCGCGGTATTTGCCGTCAGCACAGAGGATGGCCAGGAAGGCATTGGCCTGGCGGCGGAAATCGGTCGTTCCAGCGAGCATCGCGGCGACCTCGCCGGGCTGCTGCGTTCGATCCATCGCGCCGTCAGCGCGGCTTGTGGCGAGGCGCCGTATCAGATCACCTTGCTCGAACCTGGCGCACTGCCCAAGACTTCCAGCGGCAAGGTGCAGCGCAACGCCTGTCGGGCGGCCATCGTTGCTGGCACGATCGACGCTTTCCATCAGCACCGCGGTGCGCTCACCGGCTACGCCGATGTACTGCCCGCGACCGAACGACAACAAGCGGTGGCCAGGATTTGGCAGCAACTGCTTGGCGGCGAGTTACCAGGTCTGGATGAACACTTTTTCGACCGCGGTGGCGACTCGCTCACGGCCGTGCAAATCATCGGGCGGGTGCGTGAGCAACTGGGCTTGCAGGCCACCCTGGCGGACTTCTTTGAAGCGCCGCAGTTGGGCGATTTCGTGGATCTGCTGAGCACAAGGCCGGCCACGGCGACCAATGACTGGGCGCCCATCGGCCGTTGTGACACCGAGCCAGGACTCTCGCCGGCCCAGCGCCGCCTGTGGTTCCTCTGGAAACTCGACCCGACAAGCCCGGCCTATAACATCGCTGGACGTCTGCGCCTGCAAGGCGCACTCGATGAACCGGCGCTGCAAAGCGCCTTCGATACCTTGTTGGCCCGCCACGCGGCGTTGCGCACACGGTTCGTTGAACAGGCCGGTACCGCGCGCTTGCTGATCGACGATCGGCGTGTGCTGCAGATTGCCCGAGAAGATCTGCGCGCCGAGCCGGATCAGGCCATGGCTCGCGCCGATGCCGAAGCCAATACCCCGTTCGACCTGGAGCGTGACCCGCTGTTGCGGGTTCGTCTGTTGGCGCTGGGCGAGGCCGACCATTACCTGTTGGTCACCTTGCATCACATTGTGGGCGATGGCTGGTCGATGAATTGCCTGATCGATGAGTTTTCCCGCCTCTATGAGGCCGCGGTGCTCGGTCGTGAAGCACTACTGCCGACACTGCCGGTGCAATATGAGGACTTCGCAGCGGCGCAACAGCAGTGGCTGGCCAGTGGCGAAGGCGAGCGGCAATTGGGGTACTGGCAGCAACGGCTGGCCGACGAACCACCGACCCTGGCGTTGCCGTTTGACCATCCACGACCTTCGCGCTCCACGGGGGCCGGAGGTAATGTCAGCGTGACTCTGCCGCCCGATCTGCTCAAGGCTCTGCGTCTGCTCGCACGTAATCACCAGGCCAGCCTGCCAATGGTACTGCTGGGCGCGTTTCAGACCTTGCTGATGCGCTATAGCGGCCAGCAACGGTTGCGCGTGGGCTCCACGGTAGCCGGGCGCGACCGACTGGAAACCGAAGCGCTGATCGGCTTTTTCGTCAACATGCTGGTGCTGGAAGCCGATTTTGCCGGCGACCCGAGCTTCAGCGATTTCCTGCGCCAGGTTCGTGACCATGCGCTGCAAGCCCAGGCCCACCAGCACGTGCCGTTCGAACGACTGGTGGAAGCCTTGCACCCGGAGCGTCACCTGAGCGGCAACCCGTTGTTCCAGGTCGCCTTCGACCACCAATGGCAACGTCTGGCCCCTCTGCAGCGGCTGCCGGGCCTGCAGGTAGTGGAGCTGGCCCATGATCAGCGACACACCCAGTTCGATCTGATCCTGCACTGTCTTGAGCGTGACGGCAGTCTGGCCGCAACCCTGACCTACAGCAGCGAACTGTTCGAGCCTGCCACGGTGCAACGCATGCTCGGGCACTGGGTCAACCTCTTGCAGGCCATCGTCGCGGCGCCTGATCTGCCGGTCAGCCGCCTGAACATGCTCGATACCGGCGAGCAGGCCCAATTGCTCGGTCAGTGGAACGCCAGCGCCGCGCCGACAGCGGCCAGCGCTGCCAGCCTGCACCAGGCATTCGAGGCCCAGGCCGCACGCCGGCCGTCGGCCATCGCCGTCAGCTACGCCGGGCAGACCCTCACCTATGCCGCGCTCAACGAACAGGCCAACCGCCTGGCCCATGCGCTGCGCGAGCAAGGGGTGCGGACGGACGTGCGTGTGGGCCTGTCCCTGCAACGGTCGCCGCAGTTGTTGGTCGGTCTGCTGGCGATTCTCAAGGCCGGCGGCGCCTACGTGCCGCTCGACCCGGCGTACCCGGCCGAGCGCCTGTCGATGATGCTGAAAGACAGTGGCATCCAATTGCTGGTCAGCCACTCGGAGTTGGCCGAGCGTCTGCCCCAGGGCGCTGCGCGCCCGGTGTTCCTCGACCAATACCCGGCGGCGCAGTACAGCGCCGCCAACCTTGCCTTGCCGGTGCACCCGCAACAACTGGCTTATGTGATCTACACCTCCGGTTCCAGCGGGCGCCCCAAGGGCGTGATGATCGGCCACCAGCAGGTGCTGCGCCTGTTCGCTGTCAGCCAGCCGTGGCTGCAGGCCAGTGAGGTGGATGTGTGGAGCCTGTTCCATTCCTATGCCTTCGACTTCTCGGTGTGGGAAATCTTCGGTGCCTTGCTGTATGGCGGTCGGGTAGCGGTAGTGCCGAGCGATACCACCCGTTCGCCGGCCGATTTGCGTCGGCTGCTGCAAGAGGAGGGCGTCAGTGTCCTCAACCAGACCCCGTCGGCATTCCGCGCCTTGATGCCCGAAGTGCTGGCCAGCGGCGCGTTGCCACGAGCCTTGCGTCTGGTGATCTTCGGCGGCGAAGCACTCGACACGGGCAGCCTGGCGCCATGGTTCAAGGCCTTCGGTGACCGCGCACCGCAATTGCTGAATATGTATGGCATCACCGAGACCACTGTTCACGTAACCCTGCATCGCCTGAGCGCTGCGGATGCAGAGGGCACCATCAGCCCCATCGGCCTGCCTCTGGGCGACCTGCGCTGGTACTTCCTAGATGATGGCCTGAACCCGGTACCGGCCGGTGTGCCCGCCGAACTCTACGTCGGCGGCCCGGGCCTGGCCCGTGGTTACCTTAACCGTCCGGGTCTGAGCGCCGAGCGCTTTATCGCTCATCCATTTGCGGCCGGCGAGCGGCTTTATCGCACGGGTGATCTGGCCATCTGGCGCGCCGATGGCTCGGTGCACTACCTGGGACGGCGTGACCAGCAGGTGCAACTGCGTGGTTTCCGTATCGAACTGGGCGAGATCCAGGCTTGCCTGCGCGCCCAGCCCAACGTGAGCGATGCATTGGTGCGAGTGGTGGGCAGCGACCAGGCTCAGCGCCTGGCCGCCTATGTGCTGGCCGATGCCGGCACCGCCAGCCAGGCGCGCGAGGGCGAATTGGTGGAGCAGTGGCGTGAAGTATTCGACGGCACCTACGACCCCAAGGCCCAGGCACCGACCTTCACCGGTTGGAACGACAGCTACGATGACACGCCGATCCCCGAAGCGCAGATGCAGGAGTGGCTCGACGGCACCGTGGCGCGGCTCCTCGCGCTGGGCGCGCAGCGTGTGTTGGAAATTGGCTGCGGCACCGGCTTGCTGACCCAGCACCTGGCGCCGGCCTGCGCGGTGTACCGGGGCACCGATCTGTCGGCGACCGCGGTGGCTGGCCTGTCCCGCTGGGTGCAGACCCAACCGGCCCTGCGGCATGTGCACCTGGATTGCCGCGAGGCCAGCGATTTCGATGGCCTGGCCCCGGAAAGCTTCGATCTGGTGGTGATCAACTCGGTGGCCCAGTACTTCCCCGATGTGGCGTACCTGGAACGGGTGCTGGAGGGCGCTCTGGCCCGCTTGAGCCCTGGTGGCCGGATCTTCCTTGGCGACTTGCGCGCCTGGCCATTGCAGTCGATGTTGCACAGCGCCGTGGCCCTGCACCGGGCGCCGGATGAACTGCCTCTGACACACCTGCACGAGCGCATTCTCAAGGCCATGGGCGAGGACCAGGAGCTGCAACTATCAACCGCCTGGTTCGACGGCCTGCAACGCCGCCTGGGTCTGGCGCGAGTGGAGTGCCAGTTGCGTCGCGGCTTTGCCGACAACGAGCTGACCCGCTACCGCTATGACGCCATTTTGCAACGCGGCCCGGCCCGGGTAGTGACTGCCGTGGCCACCCCTGCACCGATCGAGCCCGCCGCGTTGGCCCGGCTGCTGACCGAGCAACGTCCAGCCCGGGTGCTGCTCACCGGCATAGCCAACCGCCGGCTCAGTGCCGACTTGGCATTGCGCAGGCTGTTGGCCGACCCGACGCTGGCCACCGTGGGCGAATTGCGTCAACGCCTGGCCGCAACCCCGGCCAGCGGTGTCGATCCCGAGGTGTACTGGACGCTGGCCCGGGAGCATGGGTACAGCGCGGCAATCAATTGGAGCCCGGGCGGGGAAGGTCGTTTCAGTGTCGAGCTGTTGGTCGAGGACGTCGCTTGCGCGCCCTTGGTCGCCGATACGCCGGACCCTGCGGCCAAGGCCGATCCGGCCGATCACAGCAACCCGTTGATCGCCCGGGTGCGTCGCCAATTGCCGACGCGCTTGCGCCAGGCCCTGGCGCAAAGTCTGCCGGCGCACATGGTGCCGGCGCAGATCCAGGTATTGCCGCGCTGGCCGCTGACGGCCAACGGCAAGTTGGACTTGGAGCGCCTGGCTGCCCATGACCCGCTGGCGGTGTCCGGGCAGGCGTTCGAGGCACCGCGCAATCCCGTGGAGCTGGACCTGGCCGAGATCTGGCGCGAAGCCCTGGGTGTGGAGCGCATCGGCGTACACGCCAACTTCTTCGAACTGGGCGGGCACTCCCTGTTGGCCACCCAGGTAGTGGGGCGGATCAATGCCCAACTGGACCCGACCCTGACCCTGCGCGAATTCTTCGAAGCCCGCAGCCTTGCTGCCCTGGCCGAGCGCATCGGCGAAAGCGGCGGCCTGGCCGGGCTCGATGACGAGCTGGCGGCAGCGCTGCGCGAACTGGAAGGGCTCGACGACGCAGCCCTCGAACTCTTGGCCAAGGAACAAGCCTGATGAACGATATGCTGGCCTCCGTACAAAACCTTTCACCGGCCCAGCGCAAAGCGCTGCATGCCTTGATGGCGCGCAAGGGCATCGACCTGCACGCACGTCTGCCGATGCCGGTTGTGTCCCGCGAACAGCCGTTGCCGCTGTCGTTCGCGCAGCAGCGGCTGTGGTTCCTCTGGCAGCTCGATCCCCAGGGCAATGCCTACAACGTGCCCGGCGCGATCCGCGTCAGTGGCCCGCTCGATCGCCCGCGTCTGGAGCGGGCCTTCGAGGGCCTGTATCAGCGCCACGAGGCGTTGCGCACCGTGTTCCGCCACGGCGACAACGGCGATACCCAGGTGGTCATGCCGGCAGAGCCGCTGGCCTGGACCGGGCACGATCTTGAACACTTGCCCCCTGAGCTGCGTCTGGCCCAGGCCCACACGCTAGCCGAAGAGGAGGCCCTGGCGCCGTTCGATCTGCAGCAGGGACCACTGTTGCGGCTGTCACTGATCCGGCTGGCCAGCGACGACCACGTTCTGTTGGTAACCCTGCACCACATCATCGCCGATGGTTGGTCGGTGGATATCCTCTTGCGTGAACTGGCCCGGCTCTACGAGCAACCGGACGCGGCCTTGCCCGACCTGCCGGTGCAGTACCCGGACTATGCGCAATGGCAGCGCGAGTGGCTGGCGGCGGGAGAAAGCGACCGGCAACTGGCCTGGTGGCGCGAGCAATTGGGCGATAGCCACCCGTTGCTGGCTCTGCCCCATGACCGGCCACGCCCGGCAGTGCTCAGTGCTCAGGGTGGAAGTCACGCCTGGATTCTGAGCAAGGCGGACAGCGAGCGCGTCAAGGCCCTGGCCCGTAGTGAGGAGGTCACCCCCTTCGTGCTGTTGCTTGCCGTGTTCAAGGTGCTATTGCACCGCTTCAGCGGCGAGACCGACCTGCGGGTCGGCGTGCCCTACGCCAACCGTCGTCGCCAGGAAGTGGAAGGGGTCATCGGTTTCTTCGTCAATACTCTGGTGTTGCGCAGCCGTCTCGACAGCCACGGCAGTTTCCGTCACTGGTTGCGCGAGGTACAGGCTACCTCCATGGACGCCCAGGCCCATCAGGACCTGCCGTTCGAGCGACTGGTAGAGGCCCTCAAGCCCGAGCGCAGCCTCAGCCATAACCCCCTGTTCCAGGTGAAGTTCAACTATGGTTTCGACACCTCGGTACTGCCCAGCCCGGCGGGGCTAGTGTTCACGCCCATGGATAACGCCTACCTGGGGGCGCACTTTGACCTGGCCCTGGACATTGCCGACAGCGCCGAAGGTTTCCAGTGCGTGTTCACCTTCGCCCGCGACCTGTTCGATGGGCCCACCGTGGAGCATTTCGCCACGGCCTTCAACGGCGTGCTCGAGCAGGTGCTGACCCGCCCCGATCAGCCAGTGCATGCCCTGGCCCGCGACGGGCAGGGGGCGCGACTCGACGGCGAGCGCGTCGCGTTCTCTCACGCCACCGTGCTCGAGGCCTGGCAGGCCCGCGTAGCCCGGCAACCGCAGGCCCTGGCGGCCGGCGACGGGCAGCACAGCCTGAGCGTGGCGCAACTGGATGGCCGCGCCAACCACTTGGCGGCGCAATTGCTCGCCGCCGATCCTGGCGCCGTGATTGGCTTGAACCTTGCGCGCGGGCTGGACTGGCTGGTGGGCTTGCTGGCGGTGCTCAAGACCGGCGCCGCCTGTGTGCCGGTAGACCCAGAGCAACCGGCCGATTATCGCGTCCGCTTGCTGCGCAAGGCCGGCGTGCGGCTGGTGGTGTCCGGGCAGGCCTTGGGCGACCTGAAAACCCTGGCCCCGCAGGCGCTCGAGGCGGCCCTCGCGCCGTCTGTGACGGTGCTGCCCGGGCAACTGGCCTATGTGATTCACACCTCTGGCTCTACGGGCGCGCCCAAGGGTGTTGCGATCAGCCACGGGTCCTTGGCCAACTACGTACAAGCCCTCCTGACGCGTCTGCAACTGGCGCCCGAAGCGAGCGCGGCGATGGTGTCCTCGGTGGCTGCGGACCTGGGTCACACCGCGCTGTTCGGTGCATTGTGTTCCGACCGTATGCTGTACCTGCCTGATGCCGACTGCGTACGTGACCCGGATGCCTTCGCCCGCTTCATCAGCCAACAGCGGGTCGGCGTGCTGAAAATCGTTCCCGGCCATCTTGCCGCGTTGCTTGAGGCCGGCTCTGGCGTGCTGCCCTGGCATGCCCTGGTGCTGGGCGGCGAAGCCTGCCCGGACGGGTTGTTGCAGCGCATCCGGGCGCTGTCACCAGACCTGCGAATCATCAATCACTACGGCCCCAGCGAAACCACGGTGGGCGTGCTGACCCACGAATCGCTGGCAGGCGACAGTCACTTGCCCCTGGGCCGGCCCCTCGCCAACCTGCAGGTGCGCATCCTCGACGAGCACTTGCAAGCGGTGCCGCCTGCCGTGGCGGGCGAGTTGTACGTGGGCGGCGCTGGCCTGGCTCAGGGCTACCTGGGCCAGCCGGCCCTCACCGCCGAGCGTTTTGTCGCCGACCCCGACGGCGGGGGTGAGCGGCTCTATCGCACCGGTGACCGCGTACGGCTGGGGCGCGATGGCCAGATAGAGTTCCTGGGCCGGATCGACGCGCAGTTGAAAATCCGTGGCTATCGGGTTGAGCCGGAGGAGGTGGCGCAGGTACTGCGCGGCCTGTCCGGGGTCAAGGAAGCGGCGGTCATATTTGACGAAGGCTTGATCGTTGCGTGCGTGGTCACGCCGTCTACTCAACTGTCGGAGTTACAGGCCGCCCTGGCCATGCAGTTGCCGGATTACCTGCAACCCGGCCGCTGGTTGCTGCTGGAGGCATTGCCGCGCACAGCCAATGGCAAGCTCGACCACAAGAATCTGGTGGCCCTGCTGCAAGTCGATGCACAGGCCGGTCCGGTGGACGAGGCAGTGCTGGAGCTGCCAGCCAGCGCTGAAGAAGCGACTCTGGCGCAGATTTGGTGCGAGGTGCTCAAGCGTGATCAAGTGGGTGTCACTGAAAACTTCTTCGCCTTGGGCGGTGACTCGATCCTGAGCCTGAAAATCATTGCCCGGGCGCGCAAGCAAGGCATCAAGATCAGTCCGCAGCAGGTGTTCACCCATCAAACCATCCGCGAGCTGGTGGCCAGCCTGCCGGTCGCCAAGCCCGCACCTGTACCGCTCGCCGAGAACCTGGCGCACGACCCGACACTGCGCCAGGCGCCGCTGTCCGCCGGTCAGCAACGCCTGTGGTTCCTCTGGAAACTGCTGCCGGACAGCAGCGCCTATCACATCCAGGCTGCGGTACGCCTGCAGGGCAATCTGGACACCGTCGTGCTACGAGAAGCCTTCGAGCGCCTGACCCAGCGTCACGCCAGCCTGCGCACGGCTTTCATCGAAGAGAGCGGCGAGCCACGCCAGCAGATCCTTGAACAGCGCGCGCCACAGTGGCATGAGCAGGACCTGCGCGGCGCGGCGCAAACCTGGCGCTCGCTGGTGACCGCCGCTGGCGAGCAGGTGTTTGACCTGCGCAGCGACAGCCTGCTGCGCGTATGCCTTTATCGGCTCGAGGACACCACCTGGGTGGTACACCTGACCCTGCACCATATCGTGGCCGACGGTTGGTCCATGGACTTGTTGGTCAACGAACTGGTGCAACATTATCGTCAGGTCATCGCTGGCGATCACACACCGCCCGCGCCGCTGGCCCTGCAATATATCGACTACGCCCGCTGGCAGAACGAACGTCTGGGCGGTGCGATGGGTAAGACCTTGCTCGACAGCTGGTGCCAACGCCTGCGGGACATACCACGCACCCTCGACCTGCCGCTGGACTTCGCTCGTCCCTCGACCCCGGTCGCGCAAGGTTCGAGCCTTGCCCTGCGCCTGCCACAGCCGTTGTGCCAGGCCCTGCAAACAATCGCCCAGGACCATGGCACCTCGCTGTTCAGCCTGCTGCTGAGTGCGTTTGCTACCCTGTTGCAGCGCCACAGCGGCCAATCGGCTTTTGCTCTGGGCATTCCGGTGGCCAACCGTGAACGCGTGGAATTCGAAGGGTTGATCGGCTTCTTCGTCAACACCCTGGCCATGCCGATTCGCCTCGATCCCCAGGCATCGTTCAGCGATACCCTGCGGCAACTCGGCGGCCAGTTGCTTGATGCCCAGGCCCAGCAGGCTTTACCGTTCGAACGCTTGGTCGAGGCCCTGCAGCCGGAGCGTAGTCTCAGCCGCACGCCGCTGTTTCAGGTGATGTTCAGCCATACGCGGCTGCGCAGCGATGCCCTGAGCGAGTTGCCAGGGTTGACCGTGCAGCGGCTGCCGATGGTCAGCCACAGCACCCAGTTCGAATTGATGCTCAACAGCGAAGAACTGCCCGGCGGTGAACTGGAACTGACCTTCCACTATGCCAACCAATTGTTTGCCGAGGTGCGCATTCGGCGTCTGGCCGAAGCCTTCGAGCGGTTGTTGCAGGGCATCGTCGCCGCACCGGGGCGGCCGTTGGCCCACTATGAACTGCTGTCGACCGAACAACGCCAGGCCGCCCTGGGGCTGGGTCAACCGCTGGCCCGATACGAGGTGGACGAATGCCTGCACCAGGCCATCGCACGCCAGGCCGCCCGCCGTCCGCAGGCGATTGCCTTGTGGCAATGGCCGCAACGGGCAGACCAGCTCGACTACGCGACCCTGGAGTTGCGAGCCAACCGTCTGGCCCATCGCCTGCGGCAACTGGGCGCCGGGCCGGAAATCTGCGTCGGTATTGCCATGACTCGCGGGCTGGATTTGCTGGTGGCCGTGCTCGCGGTACTCAAGGCCGGGGCTGCCTACCTGCCCATCGATCCGCAAGCGCCAGCCGAGCGTCGTGATTGGCAATTGGCTGACAGCGGTGCACCGCTGTTGCTGGTCGACCAGGCGCTGAGTCAGGGTGGTGCCCAGGTCCATGTTTTCGCTGAGCTCGAACAGTCGGCACACGGGGCACCCGATCAGGCCCCGCACACCGGTGTTGGCCCGGACAACCTGGCCTATGTTATCTACACCTCCGGATCCACCGGTCGCCCCAAGGGCGTGCAGATTACTCATCGGCACGCCTTGCGCCTGCTGCACAGCGCCAACGCCGCCGGGATTGGCCAGGGTGAGGATGAGGTCTGGACGTTGTTCCATTCCATCGCGTTCGATTTCTCGGTATGGGAACTGTTCGCGCCGCTGGTGCAGGGCGCGCAGGTGGTCATCGTGCCCTTGGCCGTCACACGCAACCCCGAGGCGTTCCTGGAGCTGTTGCGTGATGCCCGGGTGACCGTGCTGAACCAGACACCCAGTGCCTTCCTGGCTTTGCAGCAGGTGGTGATGGCGGCGAAGGTGCGACCGGGTGAACTGGCGTTGCGTCAGGTGGTGTTCGGCGGAGAAGCGCTGGAAGTGGCCAGCCTGCGCCCCTGGTTGCAGCACTTCGGTGCGCAGGCACCGGAGCTGATCAACATGTACGGGATCACCGAGACCACCGTGCATGTCAGTTACCGGCGCCTGGCGCTAAGTGATCTGACACGTGTTCATAGCCCCATCGGCCAACCCCTCGACGACCTTGACTGGTATGTGCTGGACGACTGCCTGGAACCCTCGCCCGTGGGGGTGGAGGGAGAGTTGTACGTCGGTGGCGCCGGGCTGGCCCGTGGCTATCTGGGCCGCCCAGGCCTGAGCGCCGAGCGCTTCATTGCCCACCCCTTCAACCCGCAGCCGGGTGCACGTCTATACCGCAGCGGCGACCGCGCGCGGCGTAACGAAGACGGTCAACTGGTGTATGCCGGCCGCGGCGATCAGCAGGTCAAACTGCGTGGCTTTCGCATCGAGACCGGTGAAATCGAGGCGACGCTGCGCACCTGCCCGGGTATCGACGGTGCCGTAGTGCGGGTATCCGACTCTCCCAGTGGCCCGCAACTGGTGGCCTGGCTGACAGGGCAGCCTCCTGAGCCAGGGGTGTTGCGTGAGCACTTGGCCGAGCGCCTGCCGGACTACATGTTGCCGGCCTTTTACGTGACCCTGGAACACTGGCCGCTGACCGGCAACGGCAAGCTCGACGTGAAGGCATTGCCCGCACCCGACTGGCACGGTCGCCAAGGCTACCGCGCGCCTCAAAGTGCGCTGGAACAGGCCCTTGCCGCGATCTGGTGTGAAGTGTTGGGCCTGGGCCGCGTGGGCTTGGATGATCACTTCTTTGAACTGGGCGGCCATTCGCTGTTGGCCACCCAGGTCGTGGCGCGGGTGCGTGAACGCTTGCAACTGGAACTGCCACTGGCTGATGTGTTTGCCGTGCCGACGTTGCAGGCCCTGGCCGAGCGCCTGGCATCACGTGTACCGCTGACGCCGAGCGCCGCGCGCCCGATGCTGCAGGCCTTGCAGCAAACCCGTTACCCACTGTCCCCGGCCCAGCGCCGTTTGTGGATGGTGGACCGACTGGGCGACCGTGCCACCCGCAGTGCCTACAACCTGTGTGGTCGGTTGGCTTTTGATGGCCCGCTGGATGCGGCGTTGTTGCAGCAGGCGTTGAGCGCCGTGGTCAGCCGCCACGATGTATTGCGCAGCTGTTACCCCGTCGATGCTGCTGGCAAGCCGTTCGCGCAGATATTGCCACCGTTCTGTCTGGCGCTGCCGGTCGACGATCTTGCCGGCTTGAATGCCGTCGAGCGTGAACAAGCCTGTGCCCAGGCCAGCGTAGAAGAGGGGCAGACCCCCTTCGACCTGCAAAGCGGGCCATTGCTGCGGGCGCGTTTGCAACACCTGGGCGGCGACCGTCATCTGCTGCACCTGAGCCTGCACCATATCGTCGCCGACGGATGGTCGGTGGGCCTGTTGATCAGTGATTTCTGTGCCGCCTACTCAGCCTTGCTGGCTGGCCGTAGTGTCACCTTGCCGGCCCTGTCTGTGCAGTACGGCGACTACGCAGTGTGGCAGCAACGGTTGTGGGACGAGGGCTACCAGCAGGCTGAGCTCGACTACTGGCGCGAAGCTCTTGACGGGGCCCCACGCAGCCTCGAACTGCCCGGCGCGCGGCCGCGGCCGGCAGTGGCGACGGCCAGCGGGAAGGCTCATGAGTTTGAACTGGACGCTGCCCTGGTGACCCAGGTAACGGCACTGGCCAACGCTTGGCAGGCCACGCCGTTCATGGTGCTGCTTGCCAGTTTCCAGTGGTGGCTGCACGAGTTGACTGGCAGCCAGGACCTGTTGCTGGGCACGGACCTGGCCGGCCGCGAAGAGTCGGCGCTGGAAGCGCTGGTGGGCTTCTTTGTCAACGTCGTGCCGGTGCGTTCGGTGCGCACGCCGGGCATGACCTTCGTCGAGTTGTTGCAGGCGACCCGAGAGCGCTCGTTGCAAGCCTTCGCCCACGCCAGCGTGCCTTTCGACCGCCTGGTGGACGCCGTTGGCGTACCGCGCGACCGCAGCCGCAACCCGCTGGTACAAGCGCTGTTCGTGATGCACAACCAGCCCCGCGAAGATTTCCAGGTGCCGGGCCTGCAGATCCAGATGCAAGAGTCTGATCAGGCGTCTTCCAAGTTCGATATGGCGCTGTTCCTGCAGCCCCGCGACGCTGCCTTGGCAGTGCGCTGGGTGTATGCCGATGCGCTGTTCGACGTTGAAACGATCCAGACCCTCGCCCGGCAGTGGTTGATGTGCCTGCAACGGGTATTGAACGCCCCTCATACGGTAATGGAGGAACCCACCATGCCTCAGTCATCCTCGTCTCAAGCACAATCTGTGGAACCGGTTGCCCGCAGCGGCGGGCGCCGTGATCGCCTCAAGCGATTCCTGGAAACCGTCGATGCCCCCGTACCTGCCGTGGCGACGGACACCCTGAAAATCCGCCCCCTGCGCGACGGTCAGCGCTTTGTACGGGTCATTGAACCCCACGAGTCGGGGCTTGATCCGGTGGCTTGGGCTGTTGCTCACCGCTCGCGCATCGACGCGCTGCTGGTCGAGCATGCCGGGTTGCTGTTTCGCGGTTTCGAGCTGCACAGCTCCAGTGATTTCGAGGCCTTCGCCGAAGCCCTGCACCCGGGCCTGTATGGTGCTTATGGCGATCTGCCGAAGAAAGAGGGCGGGCGCAACACCTACCGCTCCACGCCGTACCCCGAGCAGCAAATGATCCTTTTCCACAATGAAAGCGCCCACACCGGCCGCTGGCCGCGCAAGCAGTGGTTCTTCTGTGAACTGCCGTCCACCGTCGGTGGCGCCACTCCCATCGTCGACTGCCGCGAGATGCTCGAGCACCTGCCGGCCGATCTGGTGGAGCGTTTCGAGCGGCGTGGCCTGTGCTATCTGCGCACCTTCACCCGGCGCCTGGACGTCAGTTGGCAGGACTTCTACGGTACTGATCAGCGCGAGGAAGTGGAGCGCCGTTGCCGTGAGGCTGGCATCGCTTGGCAATGGCTGTCTGATGACGAGCTGCAGACCCGCACGCCGGGGCCGGCGGTGATTCGCCATCCGTTGTCCGGCGCGCGCTCGTTCTTCAACCAGGTGCAGTTGCACCACCCTTCGTGTCTGGATGCGCAAGTGCGTCGCGACCTGATCGCCATGGTCGGCATTGAACGTCTGCCGCGCAACGTCTTGTATGGCGACGGCGAACCCATCGACGACGCCACCATGCAACGCATCGGTGAGGCCTATGAAGCCTGCGCCGTGCGCTTCGACTGGCTGCAGGGTGATGTGGTCATGCTCGACAACATGCTCGCCGCCCATGCTCGCGACCCTTACTCGGGCCCGCGCAAGATAGTCGTGGCCATGGGCGAGCTGACTGACCGTACCGACCTTGAACCTGGAGCACGACCATGATCGAACACAGCACCCCGTCGCGTACTCTCGCCCTGAGCAGCGGCCAGCGTGCTGCCCAGGTTTTCGACCGGGCCGGTAGCGCAACTGACAACCAGATCAGCCTGATCTGCAATAGCCCGCTGAGTCCCGAGCAGGTCCGTCAGGCCCTGCAGCGGGTATTTGACAGCCAGTGGGGGTTGCGTTGCGACTTTGCCAGTGTCGCCGGTTACCGGGAGTTGCGGGTTTGCCCGAATGCCTTGGCCGAATGGCAATGGCACAGCGAAGACCTGCGTACTCTGGCCGACCCCGTGGTGCAATTCGTTCGCCGTTTGCAAGCACCGATGCCAGGCCAAGGCCTGCGCGCCAGTCTCTATCGCATCGGCGAGCAAGCCTTTGGGTTGCGTCTGAACTTGAGTCGTCTGCATGGTGACACCACCAGCCTGGAGCATTTGTTAAACCTGCTGGACGAAGCCTTGCGGGCGCCGCTGGCGGACAACGTGCTGTATGCGCGTTGGCTGGAGTGGCAGAGCAGTACAGCCAATGCCGAGGATGCCGAAGAGGGGCGGGCCTACTGGCAGGCGCGCCAGCAATCGCCGTTTGTCGAGGCGCGCCTGGCTGTGCGCGGCGAGGACAGTAGCGCCGGTGCAATAGCCACTGATTGCCAGACCGTACGCTTGAGCCCGGCTCAGAGCCGAGCCTGGCAGGACCTGTGCGAGGCGCGTGGCTGGCTGCCGGAAGATGCCCTGCAGACAGCCTGGTGGGCGCTGCTGGCGCGCTTGGGCGACGGTGCCTGCGGCGGCGGTTGGCTGTATGACCCGCGGGCCGACTACCCGGAATTCGCTACTACGCTGGGGGCGTTTGCCCATGTACTGCCGGTGTCGCTGGAGCGAATCGATCAACCGTTCAGTACCCTGGTCAGCACCTTCAGTGCCCAATGTGAAGGGCACCGCGATTGGCAGGATTACTGGCCGCTGCCCGGCGTGCAACCGTCGCCCATGGCCTGCGGCTTTGCCTTTGTCGCCAGCAGCACCACGCTGCCGGTCGGCTGGCAGATCACGGCGCGGCCGAGCGTGCTGCCGGGCGCCGAACTGTGCCTGGTGGTGCGTCAGGATGTGCTCAACGGCACCGAACTGAGTCTTGAACACAGGCCTGCACTCTACCCGGCCGTCGAGGCAGCGGGCCTGCTGGAGCAATATCGTCATTTGCTGCTGGGTCTGTTGGCGCAACCTGATGCCCTGCCAGCCGACATCGACCTGAGCGCCGAGCCCCTGGCCGATGCTACCGTGGCGTCGATTGAAGACGTGTTGCCGGCGATCGGCCCCAGCCAGTCGGTTGCCAACTGGGCGCGCATGCGCCCCGACGCCGAGGCTCTGGTGGGCAGTGATGAGCACGGCCGGCCAGTGGTGCTGACCTATGCCGAACTGAACGCCCAGGTTGAGCATTTGGCCCAAGTGTTGCGCCAGCGCGGCGCCGGACCGGGTACCTGCGTCGGCTTGAACCTGCCGCGCTCGCCGCAGTTGGTCATCGCTGTTCTGGCGGTATTGCGCAGTGGCGCCGCCTATGTGCCCCTGGACCCAGGCTGGCCGGCGCAACGGCGCGAGGCCATTCAAGCCCAGGCGCGTGTGCTGTTGATTATCGACGAACTGACGACTCTGCTGGAAACACCCTGTGCGAGCCGTGCGGCGTTGCCACTGCCGGCGCCCGACGATGCCGCCTACGTGCTGTTTACCTCGGGCTCCTCCGGGGTACCCAAGGGCGTAATCATCGAGCATCGCCAGCTCAATACTTACCTCGGCGCCTCTGCCCAGGCGTTGGGGCTCAACGCCTGCCGCAGCTTCGGCCTGACCTCCAGCGTGGCCGCCGACCTGGGAAACACCACCTTGTTCGGTGCTTTCGAGCAGGGGGCTCGCCTGGTGGTGGCCAGCGAGGCCGAAACCCTCGATGGCGCAGCGTTCCAGGCGTTCGTGCGGCGCCACGACGTCGATTGCCTGAAAATGACCCCGTCCCACGTGAGGGCGTTGATAGGTGATGGACTTGCGACTTTGCCTGCCACCCTCATATTGGGTGGCGAAGCCGTACCGGCGGCGACGTTGCGTCGGCTGTTCGAGGCGCGTGCGGATCTGCGCCTGTTCAATCACTACGGCCCCACCGAAACCACCGTGGGCGTGCTGATTCAGGCACTGCCAAGCAGCTCGGCCAACACCGCGGCGACTCTGGAGCAGGTATTGGCCGGCAGTCGGATCCGTGTGCTTGACGCTCAGGGCCGCCCCGTCGCACGGGGGGCGCGCGGTCAGTTGTACATCGGCGGTGCGCAGCTGGCGCGCGGCTACCTGCAGGCCGAGGCGAGCGCGGCCTTCGGTGAAGATCCGTGGCTGGCTGGCGAACGTCTGTACGCCAGCGGCGATTCGGCGTGCCTGCGGCATGACGGACGGCTGCAATTGCTCGGGCGTCAGGACCTGCAGATCAAGGTGCGGGGCTACCGCATAGAGCCCGCAGAAATCGAGGCGGCACTGCTCGAGCAGGTCGCAATCACCCAGGCCGTGGTGGTGGCCGTGGTGGGAGCGGATGGCGACGCTGTATTGCATGGGCACATGGTGGTGCAACCGGCGCCCGATGACTCGGCTCAGTACCTGGAGTCACTGCGCGAGGCACTGGCCCGGCGCTTACCGAGCGCGTTCGTGCCGGGACGCTGGCATCTGCACCGCGAGCTGCCGCGCCTGGCCAACGGCAAGCCAGACCGTCAGGCCCTGCTGGCCGCGTCGGCCCGCCCCGATCAGGCTGTCTCGACGCTAGCCCGCCGACAGCCGGCCAGTGCTCTGGAGCACCTGCTGCTACAGCGTATGGCGGCCTTGCTGGAGTTGCCGAGCCTCGGCCTAGAGGACGATTTTTTCCACGCCGGAGGGCACTCGCTGTTGGTGATACAACTGATGGGTGGTCTGCGCGACACCCTGGGCATCGAGCCACCGCCGGGGGTGGTGTTCGATTTCCCCAGTGCGCTGGAATTGTCTGCCGCCCTGTTGCCCTATGAAAGCGTCCCCGGCCAGCTCGAGCGCAATGCCGAGCGGGCGTTGAATCTGTCACTTGTGGAACCTGCCTGAGCGTAGCCTGCCCACCTGATCCCGCGACCGCCCCGCCGAGGGCGGCTCGCGGCTGCCTGGAGGGCGTTCGCCAGGCCCTATGGCAGGCCCTGGCCGATTAAATTAACGCCGCGCAAGTTCGTTTACAAAAGACTTCAGCTTGCCGAGAAAGTCCGCCATGAATGGATACCGCCCGACCCCCGTCACGCCTTCGACGCCTGCTTGGCCTAGCCCGCAAAGCCCGGCCCTGGAGCGGATCGCAGCGAGTGGCAGCGATCGGCCGGCACCCTTGTCGTTCGCTCAGCAGCGCCTGTGGGTACTGCATCGACTGGAGCCGGATGCCGTCGCCTACAACCTGCTGCATGCCTTGCGCCTGCACGGCGAGGTTAATCGGCCGGCACTGCAGCAGGCCCTGAACGATCTGGTGCAGCGCCACGCCATTTTACGCACGCGCTTTTTCGAGAGCGAAGGCCAGGCTTGGCAGCAGCCGTTGGCTCAAGTGCAGGTACTCTTGCACGAACGCTCCCTGGTCGACGATGAGGCACTGGAACAGGTATTACTCGACGAGGCGCGCCGACCGTTCGACCTGGGGCAGGCCCCGTTGCTGCGGGCGACCTTGATTGAAATCCAGGAGCAGTCGCCGGTATTGGCGATTACCTTGCATCACATCGTGTCCGATGCCTGGTCCAATGGCGTGCTGCTGCGCGATCTGGGCCGCGCTTACGCTCGTGCAGCGGGCCTGGACAACAGCACGTGGGCTGAACTGCCGCTGCAGTACGCCGACTATGCCCGCTGGCAGCGTGAGCGCTACGCCCAGGTCGAAGGGCCGGCCACCGATTACTGGCGTGACTACCTGGGTAACGGGGCCCCGGCCCTGGACCTGCCAACCCGCGGGCCGCGCCCGGCGATCCTGGGCAGCCGTGGTGCGGCTTTGCGCCGAGCGGTGCCTGCGGCATTGGCGCAGCGCCTGCAAGCCTTCTGCCGCGAGCGCCGATTGACTCCGTTTGTGGTCTGCCTGGCGACCTGGCAGGCATTGCTGGTGCGCTACAGCGGTCAGCAGGCGTTTCTGATCGGTGTACCCCAGGCGGCGCGCAACCGTGCGGAAACCCAGGAACTGGTGGGCTTTTTCGTCAATACGCAGCTGTACCGCGTGGCGTTTACCGACGGGCTCACTGGCGCTGAGCTGTGCCAACGCCTGCGCAGCGAGTTTCTCAAGGCATTGGAATATGCCGATTACCCTTTCGAACTGCTGCAGGCGGAGCTTGAAACCACCCGTGACCTGAGCCGCGCGCCACTGTTCCAGGCCCTGTTCAATCTGCGTACCCAGGCCCCGGGCAAGCTGCAGGAACCGGGCGGCCTGCGCTTGGAGCCGGTGCGCATCGACACCGGGATCGCGAAGTTCGACGTGTCCCTGGATATCGAGGTGTCTGACAGCGGGGTCAGCGCGCGGCTGGAGTACAACCTGGAGCTGTTCGACTCTGACGTCATGCAAACCCTCCTGGCTCATTACGAGCAGTTGCTCGACGCCTTGATCCAGACACCGGACCTGGCATTGGAGCGACTGCCCCTGCTGCTGGCCGAGGAGCGACAGGCCATTCTCAAGACCAGTCGCGGCGTCTCGGCCCCGGCCTTCGAGCAGCCGCTGCACCAGACCATCGCCGACCAGGCCCGCCGTACCCCGCACGCTGTGGCGCTGGTGGTGGGCGAGCGCTCATGGACCTATGGCCAACTGGACAGTCAGGCCAACCGCCTGGCCCATGCCTTGCGCGAACAGGGCGTAGGGCCGGATGCCGTCGTCGGCCTGTGTGCCGAGCGCTCCTTCGAACAGGTGCTGGGGATCCTGGCCATTCTCAAGGCCGGCGGTGCCTGGTTGCCACTGGATCCGGAACTGCCCGACGAACGCCTGGCGGGCATGCTCGCCGACAGCGCGGCGCATGCCGTAGTGGCGCAAAATGCCGCCCACAGTACGCGGCTGCTGGCGCTGACTGGGTGTCCGGTGCTGGACCTGGCGACCCTGGTCCTCGACGGTTACTCGGCCGAGGCGCCCCGGGTGCCGGTGCTGGGTGAACACTTGGCCTATGTGATCTTCACCTCTGGTTCCACTGGCCGGCCCAAGGGGGTCGGCAACCGGCATTCGGCATTGGCCAACCGGCTGCACTGGATGCAGACGGCCTACGGGCTCGGCAGCACCGATGCAGTGCTGCAGAAAACCCCGTTTGGTTTCGACGTGTCGGTGTGGGAATACCTCTGGCCACTGGCCCAGGGCGCGCGCCTGGTGATGGCGCCGCCGGGGGCGCATCGCGACCCCGAGGCCCTGGCCGAGTTGATCGAGAGTCAGGCCATCAGCGTGATCCACTTTGTGCCGTCCATGCTTCAGGCTTTTCTCGCCGACGGCCAGGTCGCGGCTCACTCGGGCAGTCTGCGCCTGCTGGTATGCAGCGGCGAAGCCTTGCCGGCAGCGCTGGCGCGACGCTGCCTGGCCAGCCTGCCGGGAGCCTGCCTGGTCAACCTCTATGGGCCGACGGAAGCGGCCATCGACGTGACCCACTGGACCTGTCGTGCCGATGACCGCCCACATGTGCCGATCGGCCAACCGATCGACGGTCTGAGCACCTATGTACTGGATGCGGCGCTGCAACCTGTGCCCAACGGCGTGCCCGGCGAGCTGTACCTGGGCGGTGTCGGCCTGGCGCGGGGCTATTGCAACCGGGCGGGGCTGACCGCCGAACGCTTCGTTGCCGATCCGTTCGAGGCCGGGCAGCGCTTGTACCGCACCGGCGACCGGGTGCGACGCGCGGCCGATGGCACCCTGGATTACCTGGGCCGCCTCGATCATCAGGTCAAGCTGCGTGGGCAACGGATCGAACTGGGCGAGATCGAGGCGGCGTTGCTGGCCAGTGGCTGGCTGCACGAAGCGGCTGTGATGGTCTGTGATAGCCCTGGCGGGCAGGCCCTGGTGGCCTATGTCACGCCGCGCGACGATGCTCCGGCGGCCTTGGTCGAACGCTTGCGCGAGTGGGCTGCCCAGCAGTTGCCCGACTATATGCTGCCGGCCCAGACCGTATCACTGGCCAGCATGCCACTGAGCGCCAACGGCAAGCTTGATCGTCGGCAACTTCCGGCCGTGCAATGGCAGGGCGCGGCCTTCGAAGCTCCGCAAGGTCCTCGGGAAATCGCCCTGGCGGCCATCTGGCACAGTTTGCTGGGCGGCGAGGCCATCGGCAGTCAGGACAACTTCTTTGCCCGCGGCGGCGATTCCATCGTCGCGTTGCAGGTGGTCAGTCGGGCACGGGAGCAGGGCCTGCACCTCAAGCCTCGCGACCTCTTCCAGCACCAGAGCCTGCGGGCCCTGGCCGCAGCGTGCGAGGAGCGCAGCGCCACCTTCATCGATCAGGGGCCGGTGCAGGGATCATTGCCGCTGACGCCCTTGCAACAGCAGTTTTTCGCCCGGGCTATCGAGCAGCGCTCCCACTGGAACCAGGCCGTGATGCTGCAGCCGCGTCAGCCATTGCGGGCCGATCTGCTGGAGCGCACCTTGAGTCTGCTGGCCGACCACCACGATGCCTTGCGCTTGCGCTTTGATGCGAACGGGCAGGGTCATTACGTGCAGGGCGCCACGCCTGCGAAATTGTGGGTGTTGGCGGCGGCCGGCAGCCATGAGCTGGCTGACATCGCCGATCAGGTCCAGCTCAGTCTGGACCTGCAACACGGGCCGATCTGGCGCGCGGCGCTGGTAAACCTGGCTGAGGGTGGGCAGAGATTGCTGCTGGTGATCCACCACCTGGCCACCGATGGCGTGTCCTGGCGCATCCTGCTTGAAGACTTGCAGCGGGTGTATCGCAACCTGGCGGACGACCCACAAGCGATTCCGAGCTTGCCGCCCAAGACCACGTCGGGGCAAGCCTGGGGTCGAGCCCTGCGCGAACACGCCAGTAGCGCCCGACTGGTCGAAGAGGGCAATACTTGGCTGGCCGCATTGCGCGGGCCTAGCCTGCAGTGGCCCCTGCGGGATGCAGACGCAGTGCCGCGTGCAGGCGATGCCACCCGCCTGACCTTGCGCCTGAGCGCTGAGCGCACCCGTCAACTGTTGACCGACGCGCCCGCCGCCTACCGTTGCCGGGTCGACGATCTGTTGCTGACCGCCCTGGCCCGCGCCGCCTGTGCCTGGGGCAAGGCCGAAGCGTTGCTGGTGGAGCTGGAAGGCCATGGCCGTGAACCGTTCGACGAACAGCAGGACCTGAGTCGTACCCTGGGCTGGTTCACCAGCACCTGGCCGGTGCGTCTGACCCCGCGCCAAGACCTGGCCGACTCGCTGAAAACCATCAAGGAACAACTGCGCGTGCCCGGCAACGGCCTGGGCTACGGCGTGTTGCGCGAGTTAGGTCCGCAGCCGCTGCGCGAGGCGCTGGCCGCACTGCCGCCGGCACGGATCACCTTCAACTACCTGGGCCAGTTCGACCAGCAGTTCTCGGACAATGACATGTTCAGTCTGGCAGCGGAGCCGGCCGGTGCGAATGTCGATGCCCAGGCTCCGCTGAACAACTGGCTGACCCTGAACGCTGCGGTCCATGACCAATGCCTGGCCGTGGGCTGGAGCTTCAGTGCGCGGCAATTGGACCCGGCCTCCATCGAGGCGCTGCGTGACGGCTTCGCCCGCGAACTGGACGCGCTCATCGAGCATTGCCTGCATACGGAGCCGGGGCAATTGACCCCTTCGGACGTGCCGCTGGCGGCTCTCGATCAACAGCAGTTGCAGGCCTTGCCGTATGCGGCAGGCCGAATCGAGACTCTGTACCCGCTGACCCCTTTGCAGCAGGGACTGGTGTTCCACAGCCTGTACGACAGTCGTCCCGGCGATTACATCAACCAGGTGCGCGTCGATGCCTGGGGTCTGGACAGCGTGCGCTTCAGCCGTGCCTGGCAGGCGGTACTGGAGCGCCACGCCTGCCTGCGCAGCGCCTTCCACTGGCAGGACGACAAGAGCGTGCGCGTGGTATTGCGCAACGTCGAACTGCCACTGATCGAGCTTGAACTGCGTAGCGATGTCGAGCGCGATGCCCTGGCCCGGCAGCAGTTGCAGCAGGGCTTCGACCTGCAGGTCGGCCCCTTGTGGCGCCTGCACCTGGTGCGCACCGGCAGCGACAGCCATCAGTTGATTTTCACCTGCCATCACCTGTTGCTCGATGGCTGGAGCCTGTCGCGCCTGCTGGCCGAGGTATTGCAGCTGTATCGTGGCGAGACGCTGGGCGCGCCACTGTCGCGCTACGACGATTACCTGCACTGGCTGGCCGGTCGCGATACGGCGGCCGACGAAACCTTCTGGCGGGCACGCCTGGCCGACCTCCACGAACCGACTTTGCTGCACCAGGCACTGGCAGGTCAGGCCTTGGGTGGCGAAGGGGGTTATCACGGCCACCGTTTCAGCGCTTCTGCGAGCCAGTCGCTGGAGGCCTTCGCCCGTGATCGCCGGGTCACCCTCAACAGCCTGTTGCAAGCCGCCTGGGGGCTGTTGTTGCAACGTCTGAGCGGCCAGGCTCAAGTGGTTTTCGGCGCGACCTGGTCGGGGCGTCCGGCCGAGGTGGCGGGCATCGAAGAGCAACTGGGGCTGTTCATCAACACCTTGCCGGTCAATGCCGCGCCGCGCCCGGAGCAGACGGTGACGGCCTACCTGGAGGCCTGGCAGGAAGACAGCCTGGCCCTGCGCGACCATCAACACACGCCTCTGCAATCGATTCAGCGCTGGTTGGGGCGTAGCGGGCAGACCCTGTTCGATACCCTGCTGGTGTTCGAGAACTACCCGGTGTCGGCTGCCTTCGACAATGCCGACGATGCCTCGGGGCCGCGTTTCGGCCCGGCCCAGGTACGCGAGCAGAGTCATTATCCGCTGATGCTGACTATCAGCCCCGGAACACAACTCTCGGTCAAGTGCCATTACGATCCGGCCTGTTTCGATGCGGCCACCCTGAGCGCCCTGATGCAGTACTGGGAGCACCTGCTGTTGGCCATGTGCGACTCGCCACAGGCATGTCTGGGGCAGTTGCATGGCCTGGACATGTCCCAGCGCCGCGCCTTGCTGGCGGCAGGTGAAGCGGGCCGCAGTGCAATGCCGGGGCTGACCCTGGTTGAACAGTTCCAGTGCCAGGCGCAGCGCACGCCCCAGGCGTTGGCAGTGTGCTCGGGCGACGAACGCCTGGACTACGCCACCTTGAACCGCCGGGCCAACCGCCTGGCCTGGCGCCTGCGCCGAGCAGGCATTGGGCGTGACGCGCTGGTGGGCCTCTGCGTGGAACGTGGTGCCGGCATGCTGGTGGCATTGCTGGCGATCCACAAGGCTGGTGGCGCCTATGTGCCGCTGGACCCCGCCTTCCCGCCAGCGCGCCTGGCCCATATGCTCAGCGACAGCGGCATGGCCTTGCTGCTGACCCAGAACAGCCTGCAGGCCGAGCTGCAGGCTGCCGCGGGGGACATCCCCGTGTGGTTACTGGACACTCCCTGCGTACAAGAGCCGCAGGACGACACCGATCCCGCCGCGATCAACACTGCGGGCGACCTGGCTTATGTGATCTACACCTCCGGTTCCACTGGCAAGCCCAAGGGCGTGGCCATCCATCATGAAGCCTTGAGCAACTTCCTCGCCAGCATGGCCCAGGCCCCGGGCCTGGCCGCCGATGGGGGGCAGGCGCGAGCGATGCTGGCACTGACCTCGCTGTCGTTCGACATCGCCGGACTGGAGCTTTACCTGCCGTTGCTGCACGGTGCGCCGGTGATCATTGCTGATCGCGACGACGCCCGTGATCCGGCACGCCTGTGGGCCCTGGTGCAGCGCGAGCAGGTCGGTACGATCCAGGCCACACCGTCCACCTGGCGCATGCTGCTGGAACAGGACGCCGGGCTCGACCTGTCGGCTTGTCGCTTGTTGTGCGGCGGTGAGGCGCTGCCCAAGGCCCTGGCCGGGCAACTGGCCGGGCGCGGGGAGCTGTGGAACGTCTATGGCCCCACCGAAACCACCATCTGGTCGGCGCGCCAGCGCATCGGCGGCGAGAATCCGCAGCCACTGCTGGGTGAGCCGTTGGCCAACACCTGCCTGTATGTCCTCGATGAAAACCTGGAACCGGTGCCCCTGGGCGTGGCTGGCGAACTGTACATCGGTGGCGTTGGCCTGGCACGCGGCTATCACCGTCAGCCGGCACTGACCGCCGAGCGCTTCGTCGCCGATCCGTTCAACGCTGGCGCGCGCCTGTATCGCAGCGGCGACCGCGTGCGCCGACGCACCGATGGCCAGCTCGAATACCTGGAGCGTATCGACCAGCAAGTGAAGATTCGCGGCTTCCGCATCGAGTTGGGCGATATCGAGGCATGCCTGGAACGTCACCCCGGCGTGCGCCAGGCGGCGGTCACGGTGCAGACCCGAGGCGCCGGTCAACAGCTGGTGGCCTATGTGGTGCCGAACGGCGCCTCGCTGGCCGGCGAGGTGTTGCAACAGTACGTGCGCGAGCATCTTCCCGACTACATGGTGCCTACCTGGATCGTCGAGTTGCCCGGCTTGCCGCTGACCCCCAACGGCAAGCTGGACCGCAAGGCCCTGCCACAACCTGGGCCCGATACCCGGCACTACGTGGCGCCGCGCACGGTGGCCGAAACCCTGCTGTGCGAGATCTGGCAAAGCGTGCTGGGACTGGAACAGGTTGGTATCCACGACGATTTCTTTGCCCTGGGCGGCGACTCGATCGTGTCTATCCAGGTGGTCACCCGGGCCCACCAGCAAGGCTTGTCGATCACCCCCAAGGCACTGTTCGAGCAGCCCACCGTCGAAGCCCTGGCCCAAAGCGCGGTGGCGGTACAGGCCGAGGCGCCACGGCTGGCCGACGACCGCGAACTGGTCAGTCTGAGCGAGGCGCAATGGGCGGCCTTGCCGTTGCCGCGGGCAGAGATCGAAGACATCTACCCCTTGGCACCGATGCAGGAAGGCCTGCTGATGCACTGCCTGCTGGAGCCGAATTCAGGTATCTACCTGATGCAGAACCAGTACCGCCTGGAAGGCCACTTCGAGCCCGACACCTTTGATGCCGCCTGGGCCATGGTGGTGCGCCGGCATGAAGCGCTGCGCACCGGCTTCGTCTGGAACGTCACCGAACGGCCGCTGCAGATCGTGCGGCGCGAGGTAGCGCCATGGGTCGCCCATTTCGACTGGCGCGGCCGACCTGAGCAGGAACAACGCCGTTTGATGAACGACGAGCTACAGGCCGAGCTCGACCAGGGTATGGACCTGGCCCGCGCGCCGCTGCTGCGCATTCGTCTGGCGCGCCTGGACGAGGCCCATGTGCATTTGGTGGTCAGCTACCACCACAGCATCATGGACGCCTGGTGTGTGCACCTGCTGTTGGCCGACTTTCTGGCCTGCTACCGGTCGTTGCAGGGCAGCGACGCCGCCTTGCCGCCGGTGGCGGCGCGCTACCGCGAATTCATCGCCTGGCTTGGCGAGCGCGACCTGCAGTTGACCCGCGGCTACTGGAAACAGGCGCTGGCCGGTTTCGACAGCGTCACCTCGCTGCCGGTGGAAAAGGCCAGCGGACGCGGCGACGGTCACTCGCGCATCATCGACCGTCTGGTCTCCTTGAGCGAAGCCCAGACCGAACGCCTGCGCGTCACTGTGCGTGAACAGCAGACCACCATCAACACGGTGGTCCAGGCTGCCTGGGCCCTGACTTTGCGGACCTACAGCGGTCGTGACGACGTGCTGTTCGGCATCACCGTAGCCGGGCGCCCACTGGAGCGGGTGGACATGCACGCCACCCTGGGCTTGTTCATCAATACCATCCCGCTGCGCGTGCAGGTGCCCGAGCCCGGCTCGTCGACCACTGCAGGCCAATGGCTGCGCGCGTTGCTGGCGCAGAATCTGGCGATGCGCGAGCACGAGCATCTGCCGCTTGTAGAGATCCAGCAGGCCAGCGCCATCCCCCACGGGCAATCGATGTTTGACAGCCTGCTGGTATTCGAGAACGCGCCGCTGGATGCTGCGGTGGTGGAAGGCGGCAAACAGCTGCGTGCCGAGATGTTGCAAAGCCGCACCCACACCAACTACCCGATCACCGTGGTGGCGTACCCCCGTGGCGCCCTGACGCTGCACCTGTCCTGCGACGAGCGACTCTTCGCCAGCGCCACCGTGGAGGCCCTGCTGGCCAATTTCCGTCAGCACCTGATCAACCTGCTGGACGGGTTGCAGGCGCCCGTCACGCGTTTGCCGCGCCTGGATGCGGTGGTACGTGAACATTTGCTGGGTTGGCACAACGCCACTCAGCGTGACTACCCGCTGCACAGCAGTTATGCCCAGTTGTTTGCCGCCAGCGCCGCGCGCCATCCCCAGCGTATCGCTGCCGCCTGCCTGGACCAGTCGCTGACCTACGCGCAGCTCGACGCCCGTGCCAACCGCCTGGCCCATTGCCTGCGGGCTCAGGGGGCGGGGCCCGAGCGGCAGGTGGCATTGCTCGATGAGCGTGGCCTGGACCTGCTGGTGATGATGCTTGCCACCCTCAAGGCGGGGGCGGCATGGTTGCCCCTGGACCCGGCCCATCCGCCACAGCGCATTGCTGAAATCCTTGCGGCCGGCTCGGTGGCCTGCGTGGTCAGCCGGCGCGCCCGCAGCGAAGTGCTGGAGCAGAGCTTTGACCTGTTGGGCCGGAATTCGGCCGCGGGGAGCTGCCCGGTATTGCTGATGGACGACTGGCAGGAGCAGATGTGGCCCGCCGTCGACCCGGCGGTGCCGAGTGGACCGCGCAGCCTGGCCTACGTGCTGTTTACTTCCGGCTCCACCGGCAAGCCCAAGGGCGTCATGGTGGAACAGGCGGGCATGCTCAATAACCAACTGAGCAAGGTGCCATATCTGGGCCTGGACGAGCACAGCGTCATCGCCCAGACCGCCAACCAGTGCTTCGACATTTCCGTGTGGCAGTTCCTGACCGCGTTACTGTGTGGTGGCCGGGTAGAGATCTTCCCCGAGGATATCGCTCGTCATCCGACGGCTCTGCTGGCCCATGTCCGCCGCTGCGGCGTGACGGTGCTGGAGTTGGTACCCGCATTGATTCAGAGCCTGCTCGACGAACCGGAGCAAGTCCTGGACAGCCTTCATTGGCTGTTGCCAACCGGTGAAGCCTTGCCGCCGGCACTGGCCCGGGACTGGCAACGCCGCTACCCGGCGATCCCCTTGATCAACGCCTACGGCCCGGCGGAGTGCTCGGACGACGTGGCGTTCTACCAGGTCGAGGCGATCAGCGACACGGCCGCTTATCTGCCCATCGGCACGCCCACTGACAACAACCGCCTGTACATCCTCGATGGCAGCCTTGAGCCGCTGCCGGCGGGCGTGGTGGGAGAGCTGTATGTGGCCGGGGTGGGGGTCGGGCGCGGCTATCTGGGCGATCCCATACGCACGACCCAAGCGTTTGTCGCCGATCCGTTCGGCGCGCAACCGGGGTCGCGGCTGTACCGCACCGGTGACCTGGCGCGGCGTCGTCAGGACGGTCTGATCGAGTATGTCGGGCGCGCCGATCATCAGGTCAAAATCCGTGGCCTGCGCATTGAGCTTGGCGAGATCGAGGCGCGCCTGCGGGCTCAGCCCCAGGTCGCAGAGGCCATCGTAGTGGACCACGACGCTCCGCTGGGGCGGCAACTGGTCGGCTATATCACCCTGGCGTGCGAGCTGGATAACGTCGAAAGCGTGCTCAAGGCCGCCCTGCGCGAGAGCCTGCCCGACTACATGGTGCCGGCGCACCTGATAGTGCTGGCGCAGTTCCCACTGACACCCAACGGCAAGCTCGACCGCAAGGCCCTGCCTGCACCGCAATGGGCCGCGCGCGCGCCGCAGGCCCCACGCAACGAACTGGAAGCGCAGTTGCTGGAGATCTGGCGCGAGGTGCTGCAGCAGCAGGACATCGGCGTGACCGATGACTTCTTCGAGCTGGGTGGCCACTCGCTGTTGGCGACCCAGGTGTATACCCGCCTGCAACGCCAGTTGCAGATTGCCTTGCCGCTGCGCGAGGTGTTCGAGGCCAGCACGGTGGCGGCCCTGGCCTTGTGCGTGGAGGCGGCGCGCAACAGCCAGCGTCTGTCGAGCCAGGCCAGCAAGCTCAGCGCGCTGATGGCGGAACTGGAAGAAAAGTCATGAACGAATTCGACGTGCCAACCCGGCGCTTTTCGGTTACTCAGGAGAACAGGTAATGCAGACGCTCGATGTTCAAGCGGTTCCGGCCCAGGGCCGGGTTATCAACGCTGTGGCTCCCAACGCAGTGCCGGAGAGCGCCAATGCGCCTCTGCTCGGCCGTCAGGCACGCCATGAGTCCAATGCCCGCAGCTACCCGCGGCGCTTGCCCCTGGCACTCAAGAGCGCCAAAGGTATTCACGTGCAGGATATGGATGGGCGGCGGTACATCGACTGCCTGGCGGGCGCTGGCACTCTGGCCCTGGGGCACAATCACCCTCGGGTGATCGCCGCGATTCGCCAGGTACTGGACGATGAGTTGCCGCTGCATACCCTGGACCTGACCACGCCGGTCAAGGACCTGTTCATGCAGCGTCTGCTGGAAACGCTGCCGGCGTCCTTTGCGGCCAAGGCCAAGATCCAGTTCTGCTCGCCCAGCGGCTCGGACGCCGTGGAGGCAGCGCTCAAGCTGGTGCGTATCGCCACCGGTCGACGCGGCGTTCTGGCCTTCCAGGGCGGTTACCATGGCATGACCCAGGGCGCGCTGGGCTTGATGGGCAGCCTGGCAGCCAAGCAGCCACTGGAAGGGACCTTCGCTCCGGTGCAGTTCCTGCCGTATCCCTATGACTTCCGTTGCCCCTTCGGCGTGGGCGGCGAGGAGGGCGTGCGCCTGGGGCTGCGCTACATCCAGAACCTGTTGGAAGATCCCGAGGGGGGCGTCGCACCACCGGCGGCGGTGATCGTCGAGGCGGTACAGGGTGAAGGCGGCGTTGTGCCGGCAGCGCTCAGCTGGTTGCGCGGCCTGCGCGAAATCACCCGACGCGCCGGTGTAGCGCTGATCGTCGACGAGATCCAGAGCGGCTTTGGCCGCACCGGCAAAATGTTCGCCTTCGAGCACGCCGGCATCGAGCCTGATGTGGTGGTCCTGTCCAAGGCCATCGGCGGCAGTCTGCCGCTGGCCGTGGTGGTTTACCGTGAAGAACTCGACCTCTGGAAGCCCGGGGCGCATGCGGGCACCTTCCGTGGCAACCAACTGGCCATGGCCGCCGGTATCGCCACCCTCGACGTCTTGCGTGACGAACAGCTGGCCGAGCATGCGGCCACCATGGGCGGGCGGCTGTCGGGGCATCTGCGGGCGTTGCAGTGCGATCACCCGTGTATGGGCGATGTGCGCGGGCGCGGGCTGATGCTGGGCGTGGAGATCGTCGACCCGCAAGCTCGTGATGCCCAAGGCAACCCGGCGGCCGACGCGGCCCGGGCCTCGCGCATCCAGGCATCCTGCCTGCGCCACGGTTTGATCCTGGAACTGGGGGGCCGCTACGGCGCGGTGGTGCGCTTCCTGCCACCGCTGATCATCACTGCGGCACAGGTCGACGAGGTAGCGGATCTGTTTGGTCGCGCACTGCAGGAGAGCGTATTGCCGTCGGGGAGCTGAAGGGCTTAACGATCCTGGGCCGAACTTCGTCTAGTAAGGACATTTGCTGAATACGAGGCTCTGTTCTGCCCATGACTCCTGAAGAATCCCTGGCACTGGCCCAACGTTTCATGTCGTTACCCGCTGCCAAGCGGACGCTGTTCTGGCAAGCCCTGAACAGTGACGGCCTGGACTATAACCTGCTGCCGATTCCGCTGTTGGCCGAGGCACCCGCCATACGCCCGGCCAGCCATGCGCAACAACGCATGTGGCTGTTGTGGCGCCTGGATCCGCATGGCACGGCGTATCACCTGGGTTGTCGTTATCGGCTGCAGGGCGAGCTAAATGTTGGCGCCCTGCAAGCCGCCTGTGACGATCTGGTGGCGCGCCAGCAGAGCCTGCGCACCACTTTCGTCGAGCAAGACGGACAACTGTGCCAGCATATTCACGAGCGTGCCTTGTCGACCCTGACGGTCGAAGACAGGGTGGAACACATCGATGCCGTCGCCCGGCAGCCCTTCGATCTGCGTCGGGGCCCGCTGTTTCGGGCCCACCTTTTTCGCGAGTCTGCCGATACTTGGTGCCTGAGCCTGGTCTTGCACCACAGCATCGCCGACGGTTGGTCATTGGACATCCTGGTGGGCGAACTGCTGCGCGGCTATGCCGCCCGTTGCCAGGGCCAGGCGGGGCAGTGGCCAGCACTGGCGCTGCACTATGCCGACTTCGCGCGCTGGCAGCGCTACTGGCTGGAGGCCGGCGAGGAGGCGCGACAGCTGACCTATTGGCGCGCACAGTTGGGCCCCACCGACAGTGTGCTTGAACTGCCCGAGGACAAGCCACGCCCACCGAGCCCCAGCTACCGCGGCGCGGCGGTCGAGCGCCGATTATCGGCTGCCGGCCTGCAGGTCCTGCAAGCCTTGGCGCAATCGCGTCGAACCACCTTGTTCGTGACCCTGCTGGCAGCGTTCCAGGCCGTATTGCGGCGCTACAGTGGCCAGTCGCTGATTCGTATCGGCGTGCCCATTGCCAACCGTCCGCGCCAGGAGCTGGAAAACCTGATCGGCTTCTTTGCCAACACCCAGGTAATGGTCGCGAACTTCACCGATGACATGAGCTTTGACGCCTTGCTCGACAGCCAGCGCGAAGCGTCGTTGGGTGCCCAGGCCCATCAGGACTTGCCGTTCGAACGTCTGGTCGAGGCCCTGCAGCCAGCGCGAGACGCCAGCCGTAACCCCCTTTTCCAGGCCATGTTCAGCCATGTCCCGCGTGCCCTGGGCGAGCGCCAGGTGCAGCGTGTGGCGGGCCTGGAGTGTCGGGCGGTGGCGCAGCCGGTGAGCACCGCCCAGTTCGACCTTGGCCTGAACACCTTTGAAACCGCCGACGGCGAACTGTTGCTGCGCCTGGGTTATGCCACCGACCTGTTCGAACAGGCCACGGTGCAGCGCTTGCTGGACCATCTGGTGGTGTTCCTCGAGCAAATGGAACTGCATCACGCCACACCTCTGGCCGATATAGCGCTGCTGTCGCCAGGCGAACGTAGCGACCTGCTGGTCACCCGCAATGCCACCGCTCGACAGTGGCCGGCGAATGACCTGCTGGGGCTGATTGCCGGGCAATTGGAAAGCGATCCCCAGGCCATCGCCGTGGTTGCCGGGAACGAACAACTGAGCCGCGCCGAGCTTGCCGAGCGCAGCGATCGCCTGGCGGCCTGGCTGCGCGGGCGCGGGGTGGGTATCGACAGCCGCGTCGGCATTGCCGCCGAGCGCTCGGTGGAACTGGTGGTGGGCCTGCTGGGGATTCTCAAGGCGGGCGCCGCCTACGTGCCACTGGACAGCGACTACCCGGCGCAGCGTTTGCAATGGATGCTCGAGGACAGCGGCATGCAGTTGCTGCTGACCCAGCAGCGCCTGTTGGACCGACTGCCGGCCAGTGCCGTGCCGAGCTTTTGCCTGGACCGCGACTGGGCCCAGGTGCAGGCCTGCAGGCCGTTGCCGGCGGTGGACGTGCCGCCGTTGGCGGCGGCCTATTGCATCTATACCTCCGGTTCTACCGGTAGGCCCAAGGGCGTGATCAACAGCCATGAGGGCCTGTACAACCGGCTGCTGTGGATGCAGGACGCCTACGGGTTGACGGAGCTGGACCGGGTGCTGCAAAAGACCCCGATCAGCTTCGATGTGTCGGTGTGGGAGTTCTTCTGGCCGCTGCTGACCGGTGCCCGTTTGGTGATGGCGCCACCGGGAGCCCACCGCGACCCGCGGCAACTGCGCGCCTGCATTGTCGAGCAGGGCGTGACCACGCTGCACTTCGTGCCCTCGATGCTGCAGGCCTTCGTCGGCAGCGGTGAGCTGGCGCACTGCCCGAGCCTGACCCGCATCCTCTGCAGCGGCGAGGCCCTGCCCGCAGACCTGCAACAGCGCACCCGCGCCGAGCATCCGGCGGCGCTGTACAACCTGTACGGTCCCACGGAGGCCGCCATCGACGTGACCGCCTGGACCTGCGGCGACTGGCCGCGGCCATGTACACCCATCGGTCGGCCCATCGCCAACACCCAAATCCACGTACTCGACGAGCAGTTGCAACCGGTGCCTCTGGGCGTGGCGGGCGAGCTGTACATCGGCGGCGTCAACCTGGCCCGGGGCTATCTGAATCGTCCGGGCCTGACGGCCGAGCGCTTTGTCGCCGACCCGTTCGGCAGCGGTGGTCGGTTGTACCGCAGCGGCGACCGCGCGCGCTGGACCGCTGAAGGCGAAATCGAATACCTGGGGCGCCTGGACCATCAGGTGAAGCTGCGCGGCCAGCGCCTGGAGCTGGGCGAGATCGAGGCACGCCTGCGCGACTACCCCGGTATCACGGCGGCGGCAGTGATCCTGCGCGACGGCTCGGCGGGCCAGCAATTGATTGGCTATGTCTGCGGCCCTGCGGCGCAGGAGGAAGATGCCCTGCGCGCGCACCTGGCCCAGACCCTGCCCGAGGCTCTGTTGCCGGCTCGTCTGCTGGCCCTGGAGCACTTGCCACTGACGCCCAATGGCAAGCTCGATCGCAATGCCTTGCCTCAGGTCGAGTTGGCCGAACGTGCTTTTGAAGCACCTCGCACCAGTCTTGAACAGGCGTTGGCCGATATGTGGGTCAAGGTGCTTGGGGTGGAAAGGGTGGGGCGCCAGGACAACTTCTTTGCCTTGGGCGGCCACTCGCTGACGTTGGTGCAACTGGCCGCCGACATCGATCGGCGCTGGTCGGTCGAACTGCCGTTCCGGCGCCTGTTCGAGCACCCGACTCTGGCGGCCCTGGCGACCGAGCTGGAGGAGACCCTGGCCGTTGCAACGCCACTGGACGCAGATCTGGATGAGCTGGATGGCTGGCTTGAGGATCTTGAGGAAATGACCCATGAATAAGCCGCTGACCACTGCCGCGCCCCAGGCACGCCTGGAAACCATCGCCCAGCGGCTGATGGCTTTGCCCGCAGAGCAACAACAACGGTTCGTGGAACAACTGGACGAGCGCGGCATCACTCTGGATCGCTTGCCGTTGACCGCCGCCGGTGCACGGCGTGGCAGCCTGTCGTCAGCCCAGCGCCGGTTGTGGTTCCTCTGGTGCCTGGAGCCTTCCAGCACCGCCTATCACATCCCCGCAGTGGTGCGTCTGGAGGGGGGCGTGAATGTGCCGCGCCTGCGCCAGGCGCTGCAGCAGGTGTGCCAGCGCCACCAAGTGTTGATCAGTACTTACGATGATGCACAGCACGAGCCGCTGCAGGTAGTGGGCGACGCAGCCGCGCTCAGCCTGGACTGCATCGATCTGCGTGCTGACACCTCGGGCACCCTCATCGAACTCATCGAGCGCGAAGCCGCCGCTCATCTGCGCCAGCCGTTTGACTTGCGCCGTGAGCCGCCACTGCGGGTGCGTCTGGTGCAGTTGGCTGACGAGCAATCGGTGCTATTGCTGTGCGTGCACCATATCGCCAGTGACGGCCAGTCCATGGGATTGCTGGTGAGCGAGTTGGGCCAGGCTTATGCCCTGGGGCAGCCGGACGTGGCTCCGACACTTCCTCAGTACCTGGACTACGCGGCGCGTCAGCAAGTGTGGCGTTTGTCGGCGGATTACCGACACCAGCTCGAAGGCTGGCGCGAACGTCTGCAGGGCGCGGCCGTGCTGGAGTTGCAGCAGGACCGCGTGCGGCCTGCGCAACCCACGCAACGGGGTGCCCAGCATTTGCTGCGCTTGCCCGCCGAGCAGGTCCGGCGTCTCGGGCAGATCGCCCAGCAGGCCAACGTCAGCCTGTTTATGCTGCTGTTGGCCAGCTTCGCTCTGGTGTTGCGCCGTCACAGCGGGCAGAACGACCTGAGCATTGGCGTGCCGGTGAGCCAACGGCGCCTGGCCGGCAGTGAGTCTTTGATTGGCCTGTTGGTGAACACCTGCGTGGTGCGCTTGCAACCGGCGGACGAGCAACCATTCAGCGCCTTGCTGGCCCATACGCGCGACGCTGTGCTGGACATGCAGGCCAGCCAGGACGTGCCGTTCGAGGCTGTGGTCGAGGCCTTGGGCACGGCTCATGACCTGGAGCGCAACCCGCTGTTTCAGGTGCTTTTCAACCATGTGCGTCACGCCGCACTGCCGTCGCAGGGGCCGGACGGCCTGCGCATGAGTGTGTTGAGCCGACCAGCCGAAAGCGCCCAGGTGGACCTGGCCCTGAACACCAACGAGCAACCCGACGGCAGCCTGCACGCCAGTTTCGTCTATGCCACCGACCTGTTCGACGCCACCACCATTGCGCGTCTGGCGGGCCATTACCAGCGCTTGCTCGAAACCCTGTGCGATACAGCGGATCGTCCATTGCACGAATACGTGTTGCTGTCGCCAGCCGAACGTAGCGACCTGCTGGTCACCCGCAATGCCACCGCCCGCCAGTGGCCGGCGAATGATCTGCTGGGGCTGATTGCCGGGCAATTGGAAAGCGATCCCCAGGCCATCGCCGTGGTTGCCGGGAACGAACAGCTGAGCCGCGCCGAGCTTGCCGAGCGCAGCGATCGCCTGGCGGCCTGGCTGCGCGGGCGCGGGGTGGGTATCGACAGTCGCGTCGGCATTGCCGCCGAGCGCTCGGTGGAACTGGTGGTGGGCCTGCTGGGGATTCTCAAGGCGGGCGCCGCCTACGTGCCACTGGACAGCGACTACCCGGCGCAGCGTTTGCAATGGATGCTCGAGGACAGCGGCATGCAGTTGCTGCTGACCCAGCAGCGCCTGTTGGACCGACTGCCGGCCAGTGCCGTGCCGAGCTTTTGCCTGGACCGCGACTGGGCCCAGGTGCAGGCCTGCGCGCCGTTGCCGGCGGTGGACGTGCCGCCGTTGGCAGCGGCCTATTGCATTTATACCTCCGGTTCTACCGGTAGGCCCAAGGGCGTGATCAACAGCCATGAGGGCCTGTACAACCGGCTGCTGTGGATGCAGGACGCCTACGGGTTGACGGAGCAGGATCGGGTATTGCAAAAGACCCCGATCAGCTTCGATGTGTCGGTGTGGGAGTTCTTCTGGCCGCTGCTGACCGGTGCCCGTTTGGTGATGGCCGCGCCAGGTGCCCACCGCGACCCGCGCCAACTGCGCGCCTGCATTGTCGAGCAGGGCGTGACCACGTTGCACTTCGTGCCGTCGATGCTGCAGGCCTTCGTCGGCAGCGGTGAGCTGGCGCACTGCTCGAGCCTGACCCGCATCCTCTGCAGCGGCGAGGCCCTGCCCGCAGACCTGCAACAGCGCACCCGCGCCGAGCATCCGGCGGCGCTGTACAACCTGTACGGTCCCACCGAGGCCGCCATCGACGTGACGGCCTGGACCTGCGGCGACTGGCCGCGGCCATGTACACCCATCGGTCGGCCCATCGCCAACACCCAGATCCACGTACTCGACGAGCAGTTGCAACCGGTGCCTCTGGGCGTGGCGGGCGAACTGTACATCGGCGGCGTCAACCTGGCCCGGGGCTATTTGAATCGTCCGGGCCTGACGGCCGAGCGCTTTGTCGCCGACCCGTTCGGCAACGGTGGTCGGTTGTACCGCAGCGGCGACCGTGCGCGCTGGACCGCTGAAGGCGAAATCGAATATCTGGGGCGCCTGGACCATCAGGTGAAGCTGCGCGGCCAGCGCCTGGAGCTGGGCGAGATCGAGGCACGCCTGCGCGATTACCCCGGTATCACGGCGGCGGCGGTGATCCTGCGCGACGGCCCGGCGGGCCAGCAATTGATCGGTTATGTCTGCGGCCCTGCGGCGCAGGCGGAAGATGCCCTGCGTGCGCACCTGGCCCAGACCCTGCCCGAGGCACTGTTGCCGGCTCGTCTGCTGGCCCTGGAGCACTTGCCACTGACGCCCAATGGCAAGCTCGATCGCAATGCCTTGCCTCAGGTCGAGTTGACTCAACAGCAATATGTAGCCCCGCGCAACGACATTGAACGGGCCTTGGCTGGTCTGTGGGAGCAGGTGCTTGGCGCCGGACAGGTCGGTATCGAGGACAATTTTTTCGCGTTGGGCGGCGATTCCATCAACGCCCTGCAAGTGGTCAGCCGCGCGGCTGCGCAAGGTCTGCAACTGGAGCTGCGCGAGCTGTTCCTGCACCCGCGCATCGACCGCCTGGCCAGCCGGGTCAGCCAACTGCACACACAGGTCCAGACAAGTGCGCCGGCGCAGCCGGTGCCCGCCGACCTGCGGGCACGCCTGCCGGCCGAGCTGGGCGAGCTGGAAGACCACTATCGCCTGTCACCGATGCAGCAGGGCATGCTGTTCCATACTCAGGACGATGACGGCACGCTTTACATCAATCAGCTCACGGTGGGCGTCAACGGTCTCGACGTGACCCGCTTCGAGGCTGCCTGGAACGCCACCCTGGCCCACCACAGCGTATTGCGCAGCGCCTTCCTTTGGGACGGCGGCAAGGATGCGCTGCAACTGGTCGCGCGCCAGGTGCGTTTGCCCCTGAGCGAGCTGGACTGGCGCGGCCGCGATACTTCGGTCGAGCTCCTCGACGGCCTGGCCCGTGCTGAGCGCGAACGCGGTTTCGATCTCTTGGCTGCGCCGCTGATGCGTCTGCTGCTGGTGCGTCTGGCAGATAACCGGCATCACCTGATCTGGACCTACCACCACGTGCTGATGGACGGCTGGAGCAGTTCGCTGTTGCTGGGCGAAGTGCTGCGCCGTTACGCCGACCCTGAGCATCCGCAACCGGCCGCCGGGCGTTTCCATGATTACATCCAGTGGCTGGAAAGCCGCGATGCGGCGCTTACCGAGGGCTACTGGCGCACACGCCTGCAAGCCCTGGAAAGCCCCACGCAACTGGCGGCCAGCCTGATTCCGCCCCGCGACGGCAGCCGTGGCCACCACGCCATTTATACCCGCCTGGGCGCGCCTGCCACGACGGTGCTGCGCAGCTTTTGCCGCGAGCAAAGCATTACCCTCAACACCCTGGTACAAGGCGCCTGGCTGATCCTGTTGCAGCGCTATACCGGCCAGCGTTGTCCGGTGTTCGGTGCCACTGTATCCGGGCGTCCGGCGCAGTTACCGGGCATCGAGCAAATGCTTGGGTTGTTCATCAACACTGTACCTGTGCTGCACCCGGTGGCGGACAGCCAGCCGGTGGGCGACTGGCTACGTGCATTGCAGGCGGCCAATCTGGAAGGTCAGGCTCACGAACATGCCTCTCTGCCGCAGATCCAGCGCTGGGCGGGACAGGGCGGGCAAGCGTTGTTCGATAGCATCATCGTGTTTGAGAACCAGCCGGTGGACCAAACCCTCAAGGCCTGGAACGACGCGGACTTGCAGTTCGACGATATCGCCGACGTGGGCTTGACCAACTTCGCCATGGACCTGATGGTCAGCCTGACCGACTGCTTGCATATCGAATACATGTTCCTGCGTGAGTCCTTCACCCTGCAGGCCGTGGAGCGTCTGCGCGATCACCTGGAGTACTTGCTGCAGAGCCTGGCGCAACAACCTGAACGCGCGGTCGGCAATCTGGGCCTGAGCGCAGCGCTGGCTTGCCCGCCGACGCCGACTGCGGCTACGCCGTGGCGCTCGGTGATGTCGCGCATCAGCGAGTATGCGCAATGCCAGCCGCAAACTGCGGCACTGATCGGAGAGCAGGGGCAACTGACCTTCGCCGAGCTTGAACGCCAGGCCAACCAATTGGCCCACTTGATGATCGCCCACGGTGTGGCGGCGGAAACCCGTGTGGGCGTGGCCCTGCCGCGCGGCCCGCAGACCGTGGTGGCACTGTTGGCGGTGCTCAAGGCCGGTGGTGCCTACGTGCCATTGGACGCCAGCTACCCCACCGAACGCCTGGCGTTCCTGCTGGAGGATGCCGCGCTGACCCTGCTGGTCACCGACAGCGAGTTATCCGTCAGCTTGCCCGTGCCAGCGCAATTGCCATGCCTGGAACTGGACCGCCTGGACCTGGCGGCGCAACCGGCCAGCGCCCCGGCGGTGGCGGTTCACCCCGGGCAACTGGCGTACCTGATCTACACCTCCGGTTCCACCGGCCGCCCCAAAGGCGTGGCCGTAACCCATGGCCCCCTGGCGATGCACTGTCAGGCCATCGGTCAGCGCTATGGCATGAGCCCGGCGGACCGCGAACTGATCTTCATGTCGTTCTCGTTCGATGGTGCCCAGGAGCGCTGGATCACGGCGCTCAGCCACGGCGCGGGCGTGGTGATCCGTGGCGAGGAGCTCTGGACCCCGCAGCAAACCCTGGAGGCGATGCGCGAACATCGGGTCACGGTGGCAGCCTTCGCCCCGGTCTATCTGCAGCAGCTCAGTGCCGAAGCGGCGCATAGCGGACACGTGCCGTCCATGCGCATCTACTGTTTTGGCGGTGACGCGGTGCCCGAAGCAGCGTATCGGCAGGCTTGGGAATGCCTCAAGCCCCAGGCGATCATCAATGGTTACGGTCCCACCGAGACGGTGATCACGCCATTGCTCTGGCGCGCGGCTATCGACGACGCCTGCGGCGCGGCCTACGCGCCCATCGGCAGCCTGGTGGGCGCACGCACGGGGTGGGTGCTGGACGAGGATCTGAACCCTTTGCCGCCGGGCCTGGCCGGTGAGCTGTACCTGGGAGGGGAAGGACTTGCCCGTGGTTATCACCAGCGTCCGGGCACCAGCGCCGAGCGCTTTGTCGCCGACCCGTTCGGCCCGCCGGGGGCGCGGCTGTACCGCACCGGCGATCTGGTGCGCCAGCGCGATGACGGGGTATTCGACTACCTGGGGCGTATCGATCATCAGGTGAAGATTCGTGGTTTCCGCGTGGAGCTGGGGGAAATCGAAGCCCGCCTGCGCCAACGCCCGGGCGTGCGCGAGGCGGTGGTACTGGCCGTGGAAACCCCGCATGGACGCCAGCTGGTCGCCTATGTCGAGGGCGGCGAGGAGAGCAGTGGGCAACTGCGTGAGCAACTGCACAACCAGTTACCCGACTATATGGTGCCAGCCAGGATCATCAGCCTGGCCCGCCTGCCGGTCAACGCCAATGGCAAGATCGATCGGCGGGCGCTGCCCGAGCCCGTGTGGGAGTCGAGCGGGCGGGTGGAACCGCGCAACGACAACGAGCGTTTGCTGGCCACCCTCTGGGCCCAGGTATTGGGCGTGGAGGCGGTGGGTATCCGTGACAATTTCTTCGAGCTGGGCGGCGATTCGATTCTTTGCCTGCAGGTGATGGGACGCCTGCGTGCCTTACCGTCGTTGGGCGTGGAGATCAAGCTGCGTGACCTGATGCGTTACCAGACTATCGAGGGCGTACTCGAACATGCCACGGCGGCCCAGACAGTGGTGCCGTCGGATAGCCAGGCGCTGCCCGGGGAGTTCCCGCTGCTGCCGATCCAGGCCTGGTTTTTCGAGCAGCCCATGGCCAACCGTTCGCACTATAACCAGGCGGTGCTGCTGGATGTGCGCGAGGCCCTGGACCCGCTTGCTCTGGAGAGCGCCCTGCAGGCTCTGGTGCTGCAGCACGCCAGCCTGCGTCTGCGCTACCGTGAAAGCGCGCCGGGCCAATGGACCCAAAGCTATCGCGAAACGGCCGAGCTGGAGGCGCAATGGCGCCGCGAGCCGCTGCTTTGGCAGGCCGATATCGACACCGTCGAGCAGGTCACCGTGCAGGCCGAAGCGGCCCAGCGCAGCCTGGATATCCAGCACGGCCAACTGGTGCGCGGGCAGTATCTGTGCCTGGGCCAGGAGCGTCGCTGGTTGCTGCTGAGCATTCATCACCTTGCTATGGACGGGGTGTCGTGGCGCATCCTGCTCGAGGACCTGCAGGCGGCCTATGCCCATGCGCTGGATCCGGCGGCCGAGGCGCCGTTACCCACCGGCAGCCCTTACCGCGCCTGGGTCGAACGCCTGGGCGCGCTCGCCCTGGATCCAGCCTGGAGCACCGCGCAATTGGCTTACTGGCAAGGTGGCGACGGCCCGCAGGTTTACGTCGAGCCGCCCCGTGACAATCCGCGTGGCCGGCAGCAGGTGGCCCAGCAGGCTGCAGCCATGCTGGTGCTCGATAAGGCGGCCACTGCGCGCTTGTTGAAACAATTACCGGCGGACCTGGGGGTGCGCATCGACGATCTGTTGCTGGCGGGTCTGGCCCGCAGTCTGTGCCGCTGGAGCCAGGGCGAGGCGGTGCGAGTGATGCTCGAGGGCCATGGCCGCGAGGACTTGTTCGACGAGTTGGACCTGAGCCGCACTCTGGGCTGGTTCACCAGCCTGTACCCGATGGGCTTGCGGGCGCCGGCCGGGGAAACCTTCGCCGTCACCGCCAGGCGGATCGCCGAGGGCTTTGCCGCCCTGCCGGACAAGGGTCTGGGCTATGGCGCCCTGCGCTACCTGGGCAGCGAGCAGGCACGTGCGGCCCTGGCTGCGCATACCGCGCGGGTCACGTTCAACTACATGGGCCAGTTCGATCAGAGTTTTGCCGATGACGGGCTGTTCAAGCCGGCTCGCGAGCATATGGGGGCCTTGCAGGGTGCCGATACGCCGCTGGCAAACTGGCTGGAGATTGTCGGCCAGGTCTACGACGGCCAATTGAGCCTGCGCTGCGTTTACAGCCAGAAGGTCTGGCGCGCCGAAACCGTCCAGCGTTTCATGGACGACTACCGTAATGAATTGCTGTTGGCCACTGGAGTTTGCGATGTCGCTCAACCCTGATGTTGCCGTGTTTCTCGATCTGCTGCAGGAAGGCCGTGAGGCTGGCCGTAGCCAGCCTTTCCACGAGATGACGCCGGGCCAGGCCCGCGCCGAGTTCGAGCGTGCCTCCCAGGGACTGGACTGGCCAGGACCTGCGGGCGTGACTTGGCAGGCGTTCAGTGGCGCCAGCCGCGACGGTGATCAACTGAGACTGCGCCTGTATCGTCCGGCGTCCACCGCCACGACGACGGCCTTGCCGGTGGTGGTTTATCTGCACGGTGGTGGCTTCATGGTCGGCAGCCTGGACAGTCACGCGGCGATATGCCGCGAGCTGGCAGGGCGGGTCGGCTGCGCGGTACTGGCGGTGAGCTACCGGCTGGCTCCGGAGTACCCATTCCCCACTGCCGTGCACGACGCCGAGGATGCTCTTGGCTGGCTTGCACGGGAGGGCGCGGCGCTGCAACTGGACACCGCGCGTCTGATCCTGGCGGGCGACAGTGCCGGCGCGACCCTGGCGACGGTGCTGGCCAGCGCGCCCGACCGATTGCCGCTGCGCCCGTGCCTGCAGGCGCTGTTCTACCCGATCACCGACGCCAGCCGGGTCAGCGGCTCGGCACAGTTGTTCGACGAAGGCTATCTGCTGGAAACGGCGACGCTGGAATGGTTTTACCAGCACTATGCCCGAACCGCCGAAGACCGTCTGGACCCGCGTTTTTCGCCTTTGCTACGCTCCGATCTTGCGGGCGCGACGCCGACCCTGCTGGCCATCGGCGGGTTCGACCCGTTGCTGGACGAATGCCTGGCCTATGCCGAACGGCTTGCCCAGGCCGGGGTGGCGGTGACCACCCTGCGGTTGGGCGGGCTGCCCCATGACTTCCTGCGTCTGTATACCTTGAGCGAGGAAGTCGAGAGGCTTTACCAGCAGATTGCCGAGTGCTTTACACGGGCCTTCGCTCCCCTCACGCCTTGCGCTTGAGGATCAGCAGCATGAAGTACGGGCCACCGATAAAGGTGGCCATCAGGCCGGCGGGGATCTGCCAGGGGTATATCAGAGTGCGTCCCAACCAGTCGGCCAGGCTCATCACGACGGCACCCAGCAGTGCCGCACCGAGCAGTTGCGGCAGTGCCTGGCGCACGCCGCTCATGCGCAGGATATGCGGCACGATCAGGCCGACGAAGCTCAAGGGGCCGACGATCAGTGTGGCGGTAGCCGTCGCCAGGGCCGTGAGCAGCAACAGGAACAGTCGCGCCCGTGCCAAGGGGACGCCGACGTTTTGCGCAGTGACCCCGCCCAGCGGCAGGATGTCCAGCCAGCGGGCGGTCAGCGGGGTGCACAGCAGCAACACGAGCACTACTGCGCAGGCGGTCCAGGCATCCGGGAAATCGACGCGGTAGGTCGACCCCGACATCCACGACAGCAGCAGGTTCAGGCGCGGATCACCGCTGATGAGCACCATGGCCGACAGTGAGCCGGTGAGGGTGGCCAGGACCACTCCGGTGAGCAACATGCGGTCGGGGGCGAAGGCGCTGCGCCAGCCCAGCCCGAGCAGGATCAGCAGGGTTATGAACGCACCGCCCAGGGCCATCAGCAGCATCGCCCCTTCGGGCAGGGCCCGGCCGGCGGTCATCAGGAACAGCAGGATCACCCCCAGCGCGGCACCTGAGCTGATACCCATGACTTCCGGGCTGGCCATGGGGTTGCCAGTCATCCGCTGGATAATCACCCCACCGATGGCCAGCATGGCCCCGGCTGCCAATGAGGCGATGACCCGTGGTGCACGCAAGCCCCATAACTCACGAATTTCCGCCAGGTCGCTGATGTGCCAGCCTTGGGGCCCCTGGCTGACAAACAGCAGCATCAGTACCGTCAGGACTAGACCGATGCCCGCCACGGGCAGCACGCGCCAGGGGTTGAAGGCGCGCGCACGGGAGTGGTTGCGGCTGTCGCCGGGGCGCGGCGGAGTATCACGCAGACGGGGCAGCAACCACAGCAGCAGCACCGCGCCCAGCAGAGAACTGGCGATGCCCGTGGGCAGACCGTTGGCAAAGCGGCGCATGAGTTCGTCGGCCAACCACAGCAGCGCGGCACCCATTACCGGCGAAGCCAGCAACTGGCCGCGCAGGCGTCGCACGCCGCCCAGGCGCACCAAGTGCGGCGCGGCCAGGCCGAGGAAGGCGATCACCCCGACACTGCTGACCACACAAGCACTCAGCCAGGTAGCCAGGAGCATGCCGACTACCCGGGTCATGCCCAGGGACACGCCGAGACCGCGCGCACCGGCATCGCCAAGGCCCAGGGTGTCGAGCATGCGTGCCAACGCAATGGTCAACAGTAGGGCCAGGGCCAGCCGCGGTGCCAGGAATTGCACGTTGGCCCAGCCGATTTGAGTCAGATCGCCGGCCTGCCAGACGAACAGCTCGCTCAGGGCTTCCTGATTGAACAGCACAAGGATCGAGTTGCTGGTGCCGCAGTACAAGGTCACCAGCATGCCGCCTATGATCAGCGCCAGCGGCGACAAGCCGCGCCGTGCCGCCAGCAGCACCACCAATAGGGTCGCCACGCTGGCCCCTGCCATCGCCACCCATTCGCGTCCGCCATCCAATAGCCCGGGGGCATACAGCAGGGCGATGGACAGCGCCAGGTAGGCCCCTGCCGAAACGCCCAGGGTCGAGGGCTCGGCCAGAGAGCTGCGCAGCACCGTCTGGAATAACGTGCCGGCCAGGCCCAGGGCGGCGCCGGTCAACAGCGCGATACACATGCGCGGCAACACGCCGTACTGGATCAGCAACAACTGGGGGGCGGTTTGCGGGGCAAGCAGTTCGGCCCAGCGCTGTGGGGGCAATACTTGGCTCAACTGGCCGTAGGCCATGCTGGCGGCCAGCACGAGCAAACCCAGGATCACCCAGACGGCGACCGGGAGGGCGCGGCGCGGCGGCGCCACGCTTAAGGCTTCAGACATACCGGGTTTCCAGATAGGCAGTGATCGCTTCGGCCAGGTTTACAGCGCTTTGAACGCCGCTCACGTAGGTGGGTGGCAGGGGCACGACATGGCCCTGGCGTACCAGTGGCAGTTGGTTCCACAGCGAGCTTGTGCTCAGCTCGTGCAAGGCGCGCACGCTGCTTTTGCCGTAATTAAGGTAGAACAGCAGCGCGTGCTGTGGATTGGCCAGTTGCTCGATGCCGACGCGGGTCTTGCCGTACTCGTCGACTTCCCCGCGCCAGGCGTTGTCCAGGCCGATCAGGCGCAGGGCATCGTTGAGGATACTGTTGCGCGCATACAGACGGATAAAGCCTTTGCCGCGGGTCAGGTCGCCGATGAAGATCGGTGGCCAGGTGCGGCCGTTGAGGCGGTGGCGACAGGCTTGCAGACGCCCTTCGAGCTGCTCTGCGACGGCCAGGGCCTGGGGGCGGCGATCCAGCCAGTCGCCGACCTGGAAGAGCGTTTCGAGACCTTTGTCATAAGGGCTTTGACCGGGGGCCAGTTCCCAGATGTATTCGCGTACCGGGGCGATGCGTTGCAGGGTCTGCCGCTGACCGGGGTTGAGTGTGGAGGTCAGCAGCAGGTCCGGCTTGAGTTGTTGTATCAACTCCAGGTTGGGTTCGCTTTCGCTGCCCAGGTCCAGGACCTGGGGCGGCAGGCGCGGGTCTTCGATCCGCTCGCGAAAATGCTCGCTCTGGTTGACGGCCAACGGCGTCACGCCCAGCGCGAGCATCAACCGCGCCAGCTCCCAGTCGAGGGGAATGACCCTCGGGGAAGCGGGCGCGCCCAGCAGTGGCCAACACGGCAGCAGGCATAGCCCGCCCAGTACTTGGCGACGGGTATGTCCAATCGTGCGTGAGGCCATCTGGTTACCAGTTATAGGTGACGGATCCGGTCACGGTACGACGGTAGCCGTACTTGCAACTGTCACCGGTGTAGCCGCACTGCGAGACGTACTTCTCATCGGTCAGGTTGGAGGCATTGACCCCCAGCTTGACGCCCTTGAGGGACGGCGCAATGTGGCTCAAGTCATAGCTGAGTGCCGCGTCGAGCAGGGTGTACGAGGGAATGGTATCGGTGTGTTGGTCGTCGATGTAACCGGCACCGACAAAACGCACGCCGGCACCGGCGCCCAATCCTCTCAGTGGGCCTTCATGCAGTGTGTACTGCGCCCAGAGCGACGCCAGAGTGGCCGGGGTGTTGGCCGGGCGATTGCCTACGTTGCCATTGGCGTTCTTGGTGATCTCCACGTGCGAATAGCTGTAGTTGGCGATCAAGTCCAGCGAGTCGTTGATGGTGGCCTTGCCCTCGAGTTCGATACCCTTGGATTCCAGCTCGCCAGTCTGGATGCTGAAGCGGTTGTTGGCCGGGTTGGCGGTCAGCACATTCTGGCGGGTCAGATCGAACAACGAGACGGTAAAGAAGCTCTCGCTGCCCTTGGGCTGGAACTTCACGCCCACTTCATACTGGTTGCCGGTTTCCGGTTTGAACGAGCTGCCATCGAGTGCGGTGGCGCCTACGGTGGGGTAGAACGATTCCGAGTAGCTGACGTAGGGCGCCAGACCGTTATCGGCCAGGTACATCGCACCGGTGCGCCAGGTGAAGGCATGGTCGCGCTGCTTGGTGGTGGCGTCGCTGATGTGATTGTCGACTTCCTTGCGGGTCCAGTCCTGGCGACCGCCAACGTTCAGCACCCAATGCTCGTCATACTTGAGTTGGTGCTGGAAATACGCACCGGCCTGGTTGAGGGTTTGCTTCTGGTCCAGGTCGTAGTCGACGACCAGGTCGCTGTAGTCCTGATGGTATAGCGGATTGTAGACATCCAGGGTTGACGCCACGGCGCCGCCGCCCAATTGATCGGTGGTGGCGTGCTGCAGGTCCAGGCCGACCAGGGTGGTGTTCTCGAACTTGCCAACGTTCCACTTGGCCTGCAGGTTGTTGTCCATCAGCGCGTTCTTGACCTTTTCGTGGCCTGTGTAGGCAAAGCGTCCGACAGTACGGTTGTCGGCGGCCAGACCATATTGGTACAGCGTGCGCTGGTCCTGGTAGGAGCGCGAATAACGGGTGTTCTGATGGAAGGTCCAGATATCGTCGAAGTGGTGCTCGAACTGATAACCCACCGACCACTGTTCCACGTCATATTTGTCGTAGTCCGGGTCGCCGACAAACAGGTTGGTCGGCAGGCGGCCGTACTGCGAGGGCACCAGGGTACCGATACGCGGCAGGGCATAGTAGCCCAGTACGTTGCGGTCTTTCTGGAAGTTGCTGAGGATCGTCAGCGAGGTGTCCTCGGACGGGCGCCAGGTGAAGGCGGGTGCGATGTATTGGCGGTCGTCCTTGGCGTACTCGATCTGGGTGTCACTGTCGCGTACCAGCCCCGTCAGGCGGTAGGAAAAAACCCCTTCGTCGTCAATCGGGCCACCGAAGTCGGCAGCGATCTGTTTGCGGTCATTGGAGCCGGCTTCTACGCTGATTTCATGCAGCGGTACGTCGGTCGGGCGCTTGCTGACGATGTTGACCATGCCGCTGGGCGCGCCCTGGCCATAGAGGATCGACGAAGGCCCGCGCAGCACTTCGATGCGGTCCAGTCCATAGATTTCGCCAACGGCACGACTCTGGTTGCTGAAGCTGTACTGTCGCAGGCCGTCACGGTAGATGCCGCCGGTGGTGGTGGCGTCGAAGCCGCGGATGCCGATGGTATCGCGACGGGTGTCGACACCGTTGGCCTCGGCGTTCACCCCGGCGGTGTAGCGCAATGCGGCGCCCACACTCTGAGGTTTCTGCTCGTCGATCTGCTTGCGGGTAACCACGGAAATGGACTGCGGCGTTTCCATGATTGGCGTGTCAGTTTTCGTCGCTGTAAGCGTCCGGTTGGCTATCAGCCCGCTGACCGGGGTCAGGGCGGTTTCCAGCGAGGTGCTGGTGATCGTCTGCACCGGCAGGGCCAGAGCCGAAGAGCTGTCCTTGGCCACCACGGTGATGGTATTGCCCTGGTGCTGATAATCCAGATTGGTGCCTTGCAACAGTTGTTCCAGCGCGCGTTGCGGATCCATCTGCCCCTTTACCGCATGGGAGTTGACCTTGGGCAACTGGCCAGGCTGATAAAGAATATTCAGACCGGTCTGCTCGCCCAACTGGCGCAAGGCGCTTTCCAGGGGTTGGGCCGGAATGCTGATGTTGCTCGGCGAGTCGGCCATTGCCGCGTTGATGGGCAGGGCGGCCGTCAACAGCGCGGCGGTCAGCAGTCCGATGGCCATGCGCGGCGACGTGGATTGCCGGGAACGAAACGTCTGATATTGCTGTGGATTCATGCGATCGAGCTCTGTAGTTGGGTTAAGGTTTATTATTTTTTTGGGTTGGCAGATGAAGCAGCACAGTGTCGCCTTGATCCCTTCGCCGGCAGCGGGCAATTGCCGCAGTACTCGGTGTCAGGGATCAGGTAAGCGATACAGCACAACCGCCTTTGGCGATGTGCTTCGCCGTCGCCTTGGGCGACATAGCGGATCGGGTCACGCAACGGGTTGCGCCAGCCATCGGGCCAGACGGTCTGGGTGAGCAACCACTCGCCATCAGCCACGGCCTGGAGCGGCGGACGGGGCAGGCGCGCGACCGACCGCAGGATGAATTCGACGACGTTACCGGCGTTGCTCCAGAACACCGTGGCTGAGGCACCGCTGATGTGTGCCAGGGCTTCGATGGCGGGTTGCAGATGGCCACGCACCAGATTTTCGAAACGTTCGGCTGGGGTCCCCGCTGCGCAGGTTTTGCCCTCGTTGGCCAGCTTCAGCGACACGGGCAGACCATCATCGGCCAATACCCACGCCACTTCGGCCAGGCTCAAGGGCAACTGGCGGTCCAGTATCAGGTTGGCCGACAGGCAGGGCATCAGCAGTTGGGTGAAATAGCGTTTGGACCACAACGACAGAACGGCGCGCCGATCACTGTTGTTAAAACGTCGGGCAAAGCCTTGGGTCGCCTGCAGCAGCGTCGGCTCGGTAAACAACCTGTCGGCGGCAATCGCTGGGCGTGGGTCATCATGCAGGACCAGGCTGCCGCGATATTCCTCCAGAGGGCCCTGAAACAAAGGGGCGAGGAGTTCGGTCATGGCGTTGTTTTCCCCAGGCTGCGGTTTGCGAGCCTTGCTGCATTCAATTCAAACGATGCGTGCGTGTTAGGGGGAACGGACGAGCGGCGGAAAAAATTAGCAGTTTTTGGAAGTATTTATCATTAAGTACTGAACGGGTCGATTTTCCTCAGGACGCAGGCAGTCCTGCGGCGGCCTTTGCGCTTGGCGTGGCGATAAGTTGATCCCCGGTGATGAGCCTTAAAAAAACCGGTTCGGGTTTCGTATGAACAAGAAGGACGGTCATTTTGTCCGTCATGCGGTCATTCGGGAATTTTTCATGCGCCCTTTCTGCTCAAGACACCCCAGCCAGTGCCCCTTGGCCTTGACTGTCGCCATGGGGCTGACGCTGCTGTCGTTATCCTTGCCGGGCCATGCCGCACCGCGTGGCAGCCTGATTTCCGACACCTTGGTGCGCGATTACAGTGTGCAAGCGTTGAGCGGCCTTGCCGGGCAGACGCTGGCGTTGACCGGTGCGCCACGTTGTGGGGTACAGATGCGCGAACTGCTGTATCGGACTGTTGGTGTGCACGGTGAGCCTGCGACCGCATCGGCCATGCTGTTGCTCCCCCAGGGGCCCGGCTGCACGGGATCGCAGCCGTTGCTGGGCTGGGCTCGCGGTACCGAGACCTTGCGCGACTCGCAGCAGGCCAGCCAGGAGCCCGGCGGCCCGGCTACTGCGCTAATGACGTTTTATGCCGCACAAGGTTACGTGGTGGCTGCCACCGATTACCTGGGCCTGGGCAAGTCAGACTATCGGTTTCACCCTTACCTGCACGCCGACAGCGAAGCCTCTGCCATCATCGATGCCTTGCGCGCCGCGCGACTGGCCGGCAAGCAGGATGCCGTGAGGTTGAACGGCAAGGTGGCGCTGGCCGGCTATTCCCAGGGTGGGCATGCGAGCATGGCAGCCCAGCGTGCCATCGAAAAAGATTTCAGCACCGAGTTCGACCTGCGTGCCAGCGCGCCGATGTCGGGGCCCTATGCCCTGAGCCAGACGTTCCTGGACAACTGGAACAGCCCTCACGGAACGGGCGATGCGCTGGCGCCATATCTGTTCGTCTACACGCTCAATTCGATGCAAAACACCTATCGCAATATCTATGGCAACGCCGAGCAAGTGCTCAAGCCCCCGTATGCCGAGCAGGTACAGGGACGTTTTCCGGGCAAGGAGCGTCTGATGGACATGGCGCGGGCCGGGCTGCTGCCGCCGCTGGGCGTGGGGGACAACTTGCGGCAGGCGCGCTTTGCCGAGGACTTCGTGAGCAACCCGCGCAATGCGTTGCGCGTGGATCTGGTGCGCAACGATCTGTTGGCCTGGACCCCGAAAACCCCGACAGCCCTGTGTGGCTCCTCGCGCGACACGGTGGTGCCGTGGCGCAATGCGCAAACGGCCAGTCAGGTGTTCGAGGGAAGGGGAGTGAAAGTCACCCTGGTGGATGTTGATGCGCAGATCCCGAAGGATGTCGACGGTATTGCGGCGCACACAAGCTGGGGGGCAGCGCTGTGCATGGCGAAAACGCGGCGCTTGTTGCTCGATCCCTTGATGTTCGATGGCGGTGATCGCGCTGTAGAGCAGCAGCTGCCGGTCAGACAGCCGAACCCGGCATGAGGCGTTTGCCGACCGCATTGATGCGGTCGGCCCAGGCGTTTCAGACGGCGACGCTCATTTCTTCCAGGACCTTGCCGCTCTGCAGTTTGAGCAGATGGTCGGCGCAATCGAAGTAGCGGTCATCGTGGGAGATCACAATGATGGTTTTGCCCAGCGCTTTCAGACTCGGCAGCAGTTCGTTGTAGAAGATCCGGCGGAACGTCGGGTCCTGATCAGCTGCCCATTCGTCGAACACCAGCACCGGGCGTTTTTCGGTCCAGGCTTGCAGCAACGCCAGGCGTTTGCGTTGACCCGTGGACAGGTCGGTGGTGGAGAACTTGCCGTCATGGATATTGACCTTGTGAGCGATCTCCAGCCGCCGCAGGTATTGCTCGGCATCCTCCGGGATGGCCTCGTCGCCCTGGATCAGATCCTCGAACAGAAAGTAGTCAGAGAATATTGTGGTGAATAGTTGGCGATAGTCATCGCAGCTATGTGCCGTGACCGGTTGACCGTCCAGCAGGATGGAGCCCTGTTGAGGTACGTAGAGGCCCAGCAGCAGCTTGATCAGGGTGGTCTTGCCGCAGCCGTTCTCGCCGACGATAAATAGCGTTTCGCCGCGTTTGATCTTCAGGTTCACCGGGCCCAGTACAAAGGGCGGTACGTCGGGTTGTGCGGGGTAGGTGTAACGGACTTCGTGCAGTTCCAGGCTATCGATGCTGCTGACCACCGGTTTGTGTTCGTCGAGCAGCAAATGCGGTTCAGACGAGGAGAACTGAGCGGACAGGTCGGCGATGCGCTTGAAGGCGACCTGGGCACGGCTGACGATCGGCAGGGTGCCAATCAGGTGTTCCAGTGGGCCTTTCATATATAGCAGCACCAGGATAAAGCCACTGAGGGTGGCCTTGTCGGTACTGGGCCAGATCGATTGGAAGCCCAGGGCGACGCCGATCACGATAAAGAACAGGGTCGAGCCGAAGCCCTTGGCGATGACGAACTGGCGGATAGCCCGTAGTTGGATATCACAGATGCGCCGGGTGGTGCCCTTGAGCTTGTCTCCGAACAGGCGCAGGCGGCGTGGGCGATTGATACGCAGCTCCTTGGCGCCCTCGGCGATGGAGCGGTACTGCTTCTGCAGGTCGTCCTCCAGTTCGCGGGCCTCGAAGAAACCCTGCAGGCCCCGCATCCGGGCGGCGTACTGAATGGCGCTACCGATCAGGATGGCCACCACGGTGGTCAGGAACATCGGCAGGGAGAGGCCGGCCAGGTAGGTCAGGCAGCCCAGGGTCACGCTCAGGGACACAGCCAGCGGCGCGAAGGCGAAGGCGAAGTCGCTGACGGTGTCGACGTCGTGGGTCAACACCGGGATCAGCCGGTGGGTGCGGTAGCGTTCCAGCTGGTCAATGGGGGCCGAGAGAATTCGGCTGCCCAGGTCGATGCGCAGCTTGGCGATAACATGCTGGCCCACATGGTTGGTGCCGATATCCGAGAGTATCGAACCCAGTAGCGCCAGGGCGCACAGACCGCCGAAGGCCAGCAGCAGGCCGCTGGAGGTGATGCCATCGTTGTGCAGGGCCTGGTTTATGGTGGCCAGCAGACCGGTAATGCTCAGACCACCCAGAATGCCGAGTACCACTGAGACAATTAATATGCCGCGCATGGGTTTGATAAGGCTCAGCAATTCGCCGAGCGTGCTGCGAGGGTGCATGGACATCGGTGGCCAATCCTTTTTGCATGGGCGCCTGAAGGCGCCTGTACGTGATCATCCTTCTTAAGACGAATGAGCTGGATAAAAATTGAGGTTCTTCATGTAATGCAGTGATAAGCGCTCTGGCGGGGAGACGTCCCGTTTCCAGCTGGCTGTGTGCAGTTGCACGGCGCAGGTTGGGGCGATCAGGCAGCAAGCCTGCAGCGAATCAAGAGCCAGGGAAGGCCAGGAACCAAAACCGAGGTCTACGGCGTGGTCTTGGCGGTGGGCGCCCGGTTGATGACCGGGTTGCCTTGCTGGTTGCGGCTCATGGAGACCGGCAGCACGCCAGGCAGGGAAGTCGCCAGGCTGGCCATTTCCTGGGTGTTGAAAATGCCACCCAGGCGTATCTGCCCAGTGGCATTGTCGGCCAGCACGATTGGCGTCTGCAGGTAGCGGTTGATCAGAGGCAGTGCCTGGTTGAGCGGCAGGTCGTTGATCACCAGCTTGCCTTCGCGCCAGGCCATGCTGGTGTCGTTGGACTCGATGGGGCTTACCCTGGGTTGATTGTCGCCGCTGCTCCAGCTGGCCTGCATGTTGGGTGACAATGTCAGGGCAGTGTCTTCTCGGCCGGCTTTGCTGGTGACGTTAACGGAGCCTTCCACCAGCATCACCTTGACCTGATCGTTATACATCCATACGTTGAAACGGGTGCCGGTAACCCTGATGCTGCCTTCGCCTGCGTTGACCACGAACGGGTGCTGACGGTCATGGCTGACCTCAAAGAAGGCCTCGCCGTTGTCCAGTCGCACGCTGCGCCGGTCCTTGTAGTTGGTGAAAGTCAGGTGGGTGTTGAGGTTCAGTTGCACGCGGCTGCCATCGCTCAGCAGTACCTGACGGGTGCCGCCCTGGGCTTCATGGGTTTCATAGGCGTTGGGCAGCCAGCCGAACTGCCAGCCGACCAGGCCGGTCAAGGGTATGCCCAACAGGATAACGGCGGCTGCTGCGGCATACCGATGTCGCCATCTGCTCGGGGCGGGCGGGGTGAGGGTGGTCAGCGCCGGGCTGACAGGTTGAACCAGGCCGGTGATGTTCCAGATCTGCGCAATGGCTTCGAATTCGACGGCGTGTTGCGGGTGAGCCAGTAGCCAGGTCTGGAGTGCCTTGCGCTCGGCCACCGTCATGTCACCGTCCTGCAGACGCATGCACCACTGCGCTGCCGTATCGGTGATGGCGTCGTATTGGCTGTCGCTGAGAGGGGACTCGCTCATGGCTTCTCCTGGATTCTGACTATTCTACCCTCCATTGAGAAGCGCTGAGGCGGCGATATGGCAAGGCCACATCAATCAAGGCGTTTAATTTGTCTCGGGTACGTTGCGGGGCAGGCCGGATGCTTTGCGGCAATGTACCAGGGCATCGCGGATCATGAAATTAACCAGAGTGGGTGAAACCCCAAGCTCCTTGGCGATTTCCTTTTGCGGCACGCCGTGCAGGCGATACATCTCGAACGCGTAGCGGGTACGTCCGGGTAGCTCGGTCAGTGCGTCGGCAACTTGTTCCAGCATGGCCTGGTTGATGTGCAGGGCTTCGGGCGAGGAACCATGTATAGCCACATTCAAGCCTTCCTCTTCTGGACTGGAAAAGCGCTGCTCGCTGGCCTGCTTGCGGTAGTGGTCGATGGCCAGGTTACGCACGATCTGGAAGATATAGCTCAGTTGTGCCTTGAGTGAAGAAATGGTCTCGGGCGCCGACTGCAGTCGGAAAAAAGCATCCTGCACCACATCTTCAGCACGAGACCGGCAGCCGGTGATTCGGGTGGCGATCCTGATAAGGGTCAATCGATTGTCGACAAACGCTTGAACCAAGGGCGAAGCACACCTGCTTCTAAAAAAATGTTCCTGCATGGACGTCACCTTGCTACTAAGAGTAAGCGGGGTCTCACGAGCATGGGCTGCTGGTTGAGCGAGAAACAAATTAGAGCTAGTGATAATGATTGTCAAATGCAAAACTGACTTATTAGTATCCGTCCGCGCTGACGACCGCAAAGTCCCGACCTGCTCGGTACGGGATTCCTCGGCGCCTCTCAGCTTTCTGATAAGTGGTAAATCCTGCGGCTCGTCTCCCCGCCATTTTTGTTGAGTCCGGCTTCGTCTCTGGATCACGAATCAGGGCCGGCGACAGCACAATGGCTCTGCACATCGAAAGGGGGGCGGGTTGGCACCACGGCTGACGGTTGCTGTAACAGGACACGTATTTCGGGCTTTGGCCGTCCGACCTGACCTTGGCTTGGCAGGAAGTCGGTACCAGTACGGCCAGCCGCTGGCGATCCACGAGTGGCCTTGCCACGAGCGGCAGGCCATGGCATTGGGGTCTGGGCCTCGGGGCGGGGCCGTCGCGGCTTGAGGGCCTTTGCCTTAGTAGACGAAGCTCAGTGGGCTGCCGTCCACCGGATGGGGCAGCACGCCCATGCCGATGCTGTAAATGGACCCCAGGGTGGCGCTGTTCATGAGTTCGGCCGGCTCACCCTGAATCAGCAAGCGTCCGCTGTGCAGCGCAACCAGATGGTCGCAATAGCGAGCGGCCATATTGATTTCATGCAGTACCACGATCACGCCCAGGTCCAGGTCATGGCTGAGCTGGCGTACCAGCGACAGCACCTCCACCTGGTGGGCGATGTCCAGCGCCGACGTCGGCTCGTCCAGCAGCAGGTAGCGACTATTCTGTGCCAGCAGCATGGCCAGCCACACTCGTTGCCGTTCACCACCTGATAGCTCATCGACGCGTTGCCCGGCGTACACCTGTGTATGGGTAAGCTCCAGGGCTCGGTCCACTTGAGCGCGGTCCTCAGCGCTAAAGCGGCCGAGGGCGCCGTGCCAGGGGTATCGCCCGAAGCCCACCAGTTCGCGCACGGTCAATTCGTCAGCCGAGGGCAGTTGTTGCGGCAGGTAGGCGACCTGGCGAGCGAAGTCGCGATTTTTCCATTGTCCCAGCGGCCGGCCATCCAGGGTCAGGTGTCCGGCTGTCGGCAACTGCTGGCGGGCAAGCAGTTTGATCAGCGTGGATTTTCCCGAGCCGTTATGCCCGATCAGACCGATCATTTGCCCGTGGGGCAGGGTCAAGTCCAGGGGATGAAGCAGGGTGCGTCCTGGTACGCCAAAGCTGACGGCCTGTAGATCGAACATGACCACGTCTACGTGAAAATGATCAGGGCAACTTAATGCATTTGATAAGCAATATCAAACCCAGGGAAGGTGTTTCTCGTGTCAGAGGGGCTCCGATCAACTTGTCGCACGGCGTCGGCAAATCCAGCAGGTTGTGTCAGCAGTGAATATGCACCACCAAGCTGCGCACCAGTCGTTTAGGCCCTGAAAGGCCATACGAGATATCAATCGGGCCGTCTGGCTCTCCGAGCTGAAGCCGGGGCTAGGCGTAACCTTCGATTTTTTGACGCCGATCCATGAAAATAGTTATTTGCGAGACAGGACACTGGCACTTATTTTATTGTTCGTTGGCCGCTTTTGGTCAATTTGGTATAGGCGCCCGATAACGTTACCTTTTAATGCCAACGTTAAGAACGATGAAGGCCTGGGATTTTGTTCTGCGCAGGGTGGAGTCTTTCATTCGCCATGAACCCTCTAGGCCAAATCCTTCGAGGTTCAGATTGTCTGATAATACCTGCATGCTGGAACGTACTAAAAGTTATGGTGGGTATTTGCGTTATGTATGGAGGTATCGTTAAATTTTATTTTTTGTCGGTTCTGGAGTCGCTTTCTCTTAATAAGAAAAGCTTGTGGGTCGGACAAAAATAGAGAAAGCCGCCAAGTACCTTGTTAGCGTTAATGATCAGCGTTAGCAGCATTTTCTCAATCACCATCTTGAGACTGCGGCACCTTTCCAGGCTTTGAATAGTCACGAGGCGGGTTTTAACAAAGACGGCAATGACGCTGCAGTTGCCTTCTGTAGCAAGAAAGGCATTTGAGCATTCCCATCTCTTCGGTCTGAAGAGTTTACGCATCAGGTCAATGGCTCTTCACAAATCAAATTTTGCGGTTATATTTGTTAAAATTATGTTGTTGAGGCATGATGTTGCCTAAGGTAGGCGTATTTTTCACGCGCTGTGCACCGCCCGATCACTTTTATCTACCTGCTGAGGTCTTGCTGATATGGCGAGCGATTCATACGAGCTGACTCCAGCCACTATTAAACAATCAAAAACAACCGTGTTCGCTATTGTTATAGGCAATGGTTTGGTGATCTATGATTTTACGGTATACAGCTTTTCAGCTGTGATTATAGGGAAACTTTTCTTTCCGGCGGATAACCCATTATCTTCCCTGCTTATGTCGTTACTGACTTTCGGTATCGGTTTCACCATGAGGCCGCTGGGGGCAATGGTGATTGGTCGACTCGCCGACCGCAAAGGTCGCAAAGCAGGGCTGAATTTTTCGAATTTGCTGATGGCCGCAGGAACCGCATTGATTGCATGTATGCCGACCTTCGAATCGATTGGGATCACGGCGACATTGCTTATCGTTGTTGCGCGTTTACTGCAGGGTTTCGCAACGGGTGGCGAGATAGGCGTCGCTTCAGCGGTCTTGATGGAGTTGGCGCCTAAGGATAAACGTTGCTATCTGGTAAGTTGGCGCTCAGCCAGCCAGGCTGCTGCCGCGTTACTGGGGGCTTTGGTAGGGGCGGCGACTACATCATTGCTGACCGCCGAGCAATTAATGACCTGGGGCTGGCGGATCCCCTTTGTTTTCGGGTTGTTGATTGCGCCAATCGGCTGGATTATTCGGCGAAATATGGTCGAAGCCGTTCAGCCTGATATATCGCGGCCATCGTTGAGGGCTTTGCTGAAAAGGCACGGCTCGCCGTTGTTGCTCGGCATTTTGCTGATCGCTACACCGACGGCAAGTATTTACTTGATGGTGTTGTACATGCCGACCTATTTGATCCGCAGTCTGGGGATGTCGCCCACCATGAGCCTGCTTTCGTCGTGCCTGGCGAGCGCAATGCTATTTATCGCCGCCCCCTTGTTTGCGCGGGTCGCAGATCGCTATCCACTGCGCAAGCCTACTCAGTACGTCACGATGCTGGCCAGTATTGCCCTGGTTTATCCGGTGTTTCTTGCCTTGACCCAAGGTATCGGCGAAGTGCTATCCATTGTGATAATTGCCGGCTATTCGGTTGTGGCAATGGGTAATAATGGCGTGACGACTGTGATGATCATGGAGTCATTTCCCTTGCATAGCCGTGCCACGGGAATGTCGATGGTTTACAGCCTGGGTGTGACAATCTTTGGCGCGTTCAGTCCATTTTTTGTAACCTGGATGATCAGTGTCACACACAACCCAATGGCGCCTGCATGGTATTTGCTGGGGGCCATGATGATCAGCTTGTTTGCATTGGCGGCTTTTCCTGCGGCTATAGAAGAAAGCAAATAGTCTGTCTCAGACGGGTTGGGTCTATGGGTATCCGCTTAATTTTCCTATTGCTAGAAAACGATGGTCTTGTGGCGACATTCCATAATGTCGACGGAATGCCCGGGTAAAATCCGAAGCGCTATTAAATCCCAGGCTATAGGCGATTTCTGTAATTTGTCTATCGGGATAGCGCACGATTTCATCGGCGGCTTCACGCAAACGGCTGTTTATGATGTGGCGGCCCAATCCACCTTCATGCTGAAAGAGCCGATACACGGTTGCTCGGGGAAGTTGCAGGGCGGCGAGTACGCTCTCGGGTGTCAACCAAGGCTGGTACAGATTCTTTTTTACATAACGCCTGGCCTTATCGAATATCGCGCGGCGTGCTGCAGCACGTGCGTTGCCACTCAGCTTTGCCTGCTTTGCAAAGGCGCCGAGCATCAACTGGATACCGGTATCGAACGCCTGTACGGCTTCGCTTTCCGTCATGCCCGGAAGACGTTTCGACAATGTAGCGACATGCTCGATCATCAATTGGGTAAGCGGAGTTGTATTCTCGAAGACGCGTCCGTGGATGCTTTCCGCATGCGGTAGCTCCCGCTCCACGATCTGGCGAGGTACGAAGAATGTCAGCACCCGGCAGCGGCTGCGATGCATGCGTATCGGCTGATTCAAATCCAGAGCCATGATGCTGGCTCGGGCTGTAGGCCGACTTTCCAGGCCGGCTCCCTCTACGCGATCGATGCCGCCGTCGGTAAACACCTGAAATACGTAGTCCCGCAGACTGTCTGTAGAGATACGCGAGATCGGGCGATCAAGCAGCAGGTGGTCGCTTGAACAATCGGTGAAAACACGATCATTCAGTTTGTACAGGTCGATCGTTGCTTTGAACGGAAGCTCCACGGCAGCGGATGATGGAAGAACATCAATGACATGCCCGACACGCCGACGCCATGCCAGTAATTGATTGGCAACAGGCTCGCCAGCGACGTCGTAATGGTCGTGGTTCTGTAGCGCACTTATGTGCCGTGAACGTTGAGTAGGCATTGGACTCTTCATAATTTCACTGCTGACCAGATGATCCAATTCATCAATAGCTGATCATGGCGGTTGGTCTTTCAATTGATTGGCGCGTAACTCGACGGGCATTGAATAACCCATCCGCCTTGGCCGTGATACCCGTTCTACCTGCAATGTACGAGCGATGGTTTGTCATTGTCTAGCGCGTCCGGTTTTATTTGCCATCAATGCCGGATGGTGGCCGCCAAAAAAATAAATGAAAAACTGCAACGCAGGGTCAAGCCGCGCAGCAGGCTTCTGATAAGTTTCTTCGAAAATAAAACCGCTAAATGGCCCATTAATAACGGGTTTGCGTCGGATGTTGCCTGCCAAAAAAACGGCGGGCAGGTGTCGCTGTAATTGAGGCTGCATGCGGTGGGCTTGCTCAACCGAGAGGCTGGATTCAATCAGCCAACTCAGGTGTTCACCTGATGTCGTCAGGCGCGGCAAAAAGTCATTGTTTACCTACAGACGGGCTATCCATTTATGCCCAATTTCAAGATCAAGGCATCGACCGTGTTTTTGCGCATATGGCGATGTACCGAGCAGCCAGTGGTATTGCAGGAATAAGGTATGAGTGGTCTCGATCAGGATTTGGGGGCGTCGGCAATCAGTGTGGCCAGCCCGGCGGGGGTGAATCCTCGGGAGGGGGCTGCCTTTTCGCTCGCCCAAATCGAAGTTGAAAAACTTACCAATATCCATGCCGAATCCGGAGTCGATTGGCACGCCGTGTCAGAGTCTTGTGTGCGTGTTCTTCGAGATGAAGGCAAGGACATCAATGCTGCGGTTTGGCTGGTCTGTGCCTGGACCAGCCTCAGAGGACTATCCGGTCTGGTCACCGGTGTGCATGTATTGCGCGAAATGCTTGAGCTGTATTGGGACACGCTGACACCACCTCCCGCGCGCTTGCGTGCCCGGCGAAATCAGGCCGAATGGATGATTGAGTGGCTCACCGCCAAGATCGAAGAGAGCTTCGAACCGGTGCCGGGAGAACAACTGGCAGCCTTGCTCGAAGACTGGGATGCCATAGACACGCAATGGCGTGATCGTGATGCTGAAGGGCCGAGTTTCTTTGCGCTACGTCGTCGTCTTTCCCAGCTGCCCGTACAGGCCGCCGTTGCGTCGACTATTGCTCCTTCGAAGCCGGTGCCAGCGATGGAGGAGCCTGTTCATCCGTCGGTTTCCCCATCGCTGGCTGCGAGCAACAAGGCACCACCGCCACTGCCTGTCGTTCAGTCATTGGGCAGTCTGGAAAGCAATGAGGCGGTCGAAGGTGCAATCAATGGCGTGTTCGCTTCGCTGATGCCGCTGGTTGGTTTTTGTCTGGAGTCCAAAACAACCTTTCCGTTGTTGTTTCGCCTGAATCGCCAGATGGCCTGGATCACGCTGGAGCAGGCCCCCCCCGCACAAGCCAATACCACCCGCTTGCCGGCACCCTCCGAGGCTGAGCTAGAGAGTTTCAAACGCTTGCAGAGCGTCGGTGAACCCGTTGATGTCGTGCGCTTCTGCGAAGGTCGGCTCAACACCTATCCATTCTGGCTGGACCTCAATCGAGCCAGTCACTCGGCACTGGTCCGCCTCGGCACTGCCGCGTTGCCGGGTGCAACCAGTCTGGCGCTGGAAACCCGGCATTTTCTGACGCGGCTTCCGGCACTGGCCGAGCTGACTTTCGCCAATGGCCAGCCCTTCGCCGACGGCGCTACACGCAGCTGGCTCGAAGGATTGGCTCCGGTTGCCCAGGCAAGCGCCGCGGATGGCTTGCAAACCCTGATTGATGAAGCCGCTCTGGAGGCTGCCGATGGCCGGCTGAGCGATGCCCTGAATCGCTTGCAGCACAGCCTGCGCGAGGTCAGCGGCGGGCGTGACCGCTTCCGCTTGCGTTGTGCCCAGTGCTTTTTGCTGAAACGTTTTGCTCCACATGCCCAATTGCAGGTGGCGGTTGATGGCTTGCTGCAAGAAGCGACAAAGCAAGGCTTGGACCGCTGGGAACCCGATCTTGTAAAGCCGTTGTTGGAATTGGCCTTGAGCTGTGACGACGGTGGCTCTAAAGCGACATGGACGCAGCAGTTGGCTGCAATGGATTTGCCGGCTTTCTGGCGTCTGGCCAGCCCGCCGGCAGATTGAAGCAAGCCACACACAGTGCCCGACAGACATGTGCATATCCATGCCATGAGTTTTTCAAAGGCAGCGTTGAGCGTGCCCGGTAACAGGAGTGGGAATGAATGGCTAGTGAAGGTTCGGTCGCGCCAAAAGAGCGCGTCAATATTGTTTACAGCTCCGACACCGGTGGCGCTCAAGAGCAGGTTGAACTGCCCTTGAAGCAACTGGTAATCGGCGATTTCACCTTGCGTAATGACGATACGCCGGTTGAAGACCTTAAGCCGATTCGCGTCGATAAGGACAACTTCACCGATGTGCTCAAGGGGCAAAACCTCAGCCTGCAATTGGCGGTGCCCAATCGGTTGTCGGAAAACGCCCCGGAGGATGAGCAGATCCCCGTTGAGTTGACCTTCCAGTCCATGCGCGACTTTGAGCCTGACGCAATTGTTGCCCAGGTTCCCGAATTGCAACAGCTGATTGCCCTGCGTGATTCGCTCAAGGCCTTGAAAGGCCCGATGGGTAACTTGCCGGAGTTTCGCAAGCAACTTCAGGCCCTGATGAACGATGACGGGGCTCGCGAGCGTTTGCTCTCGGAACTCGGCGTCAAGGACAAGGAATAACCCATGAGTGAAGAGAAAAGCCAGGCCACGAACGCCGCCGGGCAAGCCGTTGAGTCGGTTTCCCTGCTGGATCAATTGGTGGAAGCGACTCGCGTCAAGCCGGGCGACGAGGCTTATGCCGTCACCCGTCAGGGCCTCGAAGCCTTCGTCACCGAGCTGCTTGAGCCCGCCCGGCAGACCGAAAAGGTCAGCGCCGGTCTGATCGACGATATGATCGCCACCCTGGATGCCAAGCTGTGTCGGCAGGTCGATGCCATCATCCACAATGAGCAGTTTCAGAAGCTTGAGTCGTCGTGGCGCTCGCTGAAGTTCCTGGTCGACCGTACTGATTTCCGCGAGAACAACAAGCTGGAGATTCTCAGCGTTTCCAAAGAGAAACTGCTGGAGGATTTCGAAGACGCCCCGGAGATTACCCGTTCGGGTCTGTACAAAGCGGTGTACACCGCAGAGTTCGGCCAGTTCGGTGGTCAGCCATTCGGCTCGATCATTGGCAACTACGAGTTCAACCCGGGCCCGCAGGACATGAAATTGCTGCAATCGGTCGCGGCTATTTCGGCGATGTCCCACACCCCGTTCATTGCTGCGGCCGGCCCGCAGTTTTTCGGCATCGACAGTTTTGCCGACCTGCCCAATCTCAAGGATCTGCAAGCGGTCTTTGAAGGTCCGCAGTTCACTAAATGGAACGCCTTCCGCGAAAGCGACGACTCGCGCTTCGTTGGCCTGACCTTGCCACACTTCCTGTTGCGCACCCCCTATGGCGAAGACACGATTCCCGCCAAGACCTTTCGCTACAACGAAAACGTCGGGGGCGGTAACAAGGACTTCCTGTGGGGCAACGCCGCGTTCGCCTTCGCCAGCCGCCTGTCCGACAGCTTTGCCCAGTACCGCTGGTGCGCCAACGTCATCGGCCCACAGGGTGGTGGCACCGTCGGTGATTTGCCGATCTACAACTACGAGGCCATGGGCGAAACCCAGACCAAGATTCCGACCGAAGTGCTTATCTCCGAGCGCCGCGAGTTTGAATTGGCGGAACAGGGTTTTATCGCCCTGACCATGCGCAAAAACACCGATAACGCGGCCTTCTTCTCCGCCAACTCGTGCCAGAAGCCCAAGTTCTTCGGCAATGACAAGGAAGGCAAGGAAGCCGAGCTGAACTACAAGCTGGGCACCCAGCTGCCGTACATCTTTGTGGTCAGTCGCCTGGCCCATTACATCAAGGTCATCCAGCGCGAAAACATCGGCACCTGGAAAGAGCGCGGCGACCTGGAATCGGAACTCAACACCTGGATTCGCCAGTACGTGGCCGACATGGATAACCCAGCCGCCGGCGTGCGCAGCCGTCGTCCGTTGCGTCAGGCGGACATCACCGTCAGCGACGTCGAGGGCGATCCAGGCTGGTACCGCGTCGGTTTGAAAGTCCGTCCGCACTTCAAGTACATGGGCGCGTCTTTCACGCTGTCGCTGGTAGGCAAGCTCGACAAGAGCTGATCCCAGGCGCTGATGGGCAGCCTGGTCGGTGCCCATTCAGGTGTTCACCCGAGGGTCATTACCTCGACGTTTCCATAAGATGGATTCAACGCAGCGAGACAGGGCCAGAGGCGCTGATCGATGCCTGAAAACTCACTGATTAACCCCGGAGTACACGTTATGCCAATGCCATGCTACTTGAGTATCGACGGCCAGAACCAAGGCAAGATCGAAGGTTCCAGCACTGTTACCGGTCATGAAGGAATGATCCTTGTTCAGGCCGTCGAACACCTGATCGATATTCCGAAGAATCCGCAAACCGGCCTGCCTGCTGGTAAGCGTGTTCACCAGGGCATGACCCTGACCAAGGAAATCGACAAGTCTTCCCCAAAGCTTTTGCAAGCCCTGACCTCTGGCGAGCAACTCAAGTCCGTAGTCCTGGAGTTCTATCGGATCTCGCCTAAAGGCACCGAGGAAAAGTACTACACCATCACCTTGAGCAACGCCGTACTTGTTTCGGCCCACACCTGGGTGCCGAACGTCTTGAACCCTGAATTCAAGCAACTGGGCCACATGGAAGACATCGGCATCACCTACGAAAAAATCGTATGGACCTGGGTGCCGGATGGCATCGAAGCCGAAGATTCGTGGTTGGCGCCAAAAGCGTAAGACAGGCTCGACTGTTCAATGCCGCCCTGGTCCGGGGCGGTGTTCCGGCGATCACAGAAGGTACAAGGCGTTGAGAGAAAAACGATTGCTGGAGCGCATCACAAGCCTGCAAGTCGAAACCGGTCGCACGCACCTGACCCAGGCTGAAGTGTTGACGCAGTCGATCGTCCAGCATCTGCAACGCATCTTGAATACGCGGCGCGGCAGCGTGCCGATTGACGCCGAGTTTGGCGTACCCGATTTCACCAATCTGGCCGGTTCATTTGCAACCGGCGAGACCACGCAAATAATCGAGAACATGACTCGTATGATCGCCCGCTATGAGCCTCGGTTGAAATCGCCGCGCATCCTGGTCGCCGAAGGCGGCCAGGAAGTCTTGTCGCTGAGTTTCAGCCTTGAAGGCATGGTATCGATCGATGATCGGGACATCCCCATCCACCTGGCGACGCGGGTGTCTTCGGACGGTCGTGTGTCCCTGGCGATGCACTAAGTCATGCTCAACAGCCATTATCAAAGTGAACTCAACCAACTACGGCGTCTGGCTGATGAGTTTGCCCGCCGCAACCCGGCCCTGGCGCCGCTGCTGGGGGTGGACTCGGCCAATGACCCGGATGTTGAGCGCCTGCTCGAAGGCGTGGCGTTTCTCACCGGGATGGTGCGCCAACGGCTGGACGACGAGTTTCCCGAGTTCATTCAAGAGTTGGCGCAGCTGCTTTATCCCCATTACCTGCAACCCTTGCCTTGCCTGACGCTGCTGCAATTTCAATCGCGCACGGCATTGCAGGAGGTTTCGCGTATCGAGCCCGGTTGCGAAATTGCCTCGGTGCCGGTCGATGGCCAGCGGGTGCGCTTTAGCAGCACTGCGGCGGTCGATCTGGAACCGTTGCAACTGGTCGCAAGCCGCTGGGACGGCGGCGCTGGTGAAGAGCGTAGCCTGGTCCTGGACTTCGCTTTTACCACCGCCGATCCCAATAGCTGGCTGGCCGACAGCCTGCGTTTCTATCTGGGCGATGGCCTGGTCGATGGCTCCAAGTTGTTGCGTCTGTTGCAGCTCAACCTGCGCGAGATTCGCATCGCTGCGCAAGAACAGCCCATGACCGTACTGCCAGCCAGCCATTTACGCGCTCTGGGATTCGATGCGAGCAACACCCTGCTGCCGTTTCCCGACACCGCGCACCCGGCCTATCGTTGCTTGCAGGAGTATTTCGCGCTGCCCGAGAAGTTCCTGTTTATCGAGCTGTGCGGGTTCCAGCAATGGCGGGCCAGGGGCGAGTCCGGGCGTTTCAGCGTTCGCCTGATGTTCGAAAATCTGCCGGACTGGACGCCAAACCTGTCGGCCAACAGTTTCATGCTCGGGGTGACCCCGGCGATCAATCTGTTCGCCCAGGAAGCGCACCCGCTGCGCATCGACCATAAACAGGTCGACTACCGCATCCAGCCTGCCGACCATGGCCAGCGCATGAGCATGCGGATTCATTCGGTGCTCAAGGTCAGCGCTTATTCCGCTGGCGGGGGCGAGCGGCTGCTGGAGCCGTTCAATACCTTTTCGCAGCGCGACACCTACAACCTGCGTATCCGTCCATCGAGCATCGATGCGCAAGGCTATGACCACTATCTGAGCCTGCCCTACAGCGAAGGCAAAGTACCGGGCGAGATGACCTTGTCCATCGGCCTGCTCTGCACCAATGGCAAGTTGCCGGAAAGCCTGCGCCTGGGGGATTTGAACCAGCCTACCGACAACACCCCGCCCAGGGTCGAGTTCAAAAGCATTCGCGGCATTACATCGTGCCAGCCGCCCAAGTTCGACGACAAGTTGCTGTGGCGCATGCTCTCGCAGCTCAATGCCAACCACTTCCGCCTGGCCGATCGCGACTACCTGCGCGGCCTGCTCGCGTTGTATCTGCCCAGCGTCGGCGAAGGTGCCCAGGACGCCAACCAGCGGCGCATCGATGCCATAGAAAAAGTCACCGTCAGCCACGAGCGGCGGTTTATTCGTGGGTTGCCGATCGAGGGCAGCCTGGTCCGGGTCGAGTGTCGCGGCGACTATTTCCTCAGCCCCGGCAATTTCTACCTGTTTGGTTGTGTGCTCGATGAGTTTTTCGCTGGCTGTACGGCAATCAACAGCTTTACCGCTTTCACGCTGTTCGACAGCGTCAACCATGAGACCTTGAAATGGCCAGCGAAGATCGGGCACCAACGCCTTCTGTGATCGATCCGCTGCTCGATGACGGCGGCGAGTTCGGGTTTTTCCAGGCCTTGCGCCTGTTGCGCTTGCGTTTTCCGAGCGAAAAAGACTTCGTCGAGAACGTGCGGATCCGCCCACGGCTGGGGCTTGGATTTCCGCAGCGCGATATCGAGAAGATCGAGCAGGATGAAGACGGCCGCTATCGGATCGAGGCCAACTTTTTAGGGTTGTATGGCGTTACCTCGCCGTTGCCAACCTTTTACACCGAAGACCTGATCGACGAACAACTGCTGGGCCATTCAGCGGGGCGGGACTTTCTCGACATCCTGCATGCCTCGCTCTATCCACTGCTGTTCCGTGCCTGGGAAAAGCACCGGATCTGGATCGATATCACCGAGCGCCGTGACGTCAAGAGCCTGCGCCAGATACAGGCGTTGATCGGCATTGCCGATGCGCGTCCCGAGCAGCGCGATCAATCCATCGATTTGCTGCGCTATGCCGGCTTATTCAACCAGTACCCGCGCTCGGCCCTGGGCCTGCAACAGTTGGTCAAGGCCGTGCTCGCCGACGTGATGGTGGAGGTCGTGCCCTGTGTCGAGACGCGTCTGCGGATCGATCGTGCGGCACGCACTTACCTGGGCATGCAGTGCGGTGTGTTGGGCGAAAACAGCTTGCTCGGGCGTGAAGTCATGGATCGCAGTGGCACGCTGGATATCCGCCTGACGTCACTGAGTAGCGAGTGCTTTCACCAGCTGTTGCCGGGGCAGGTGCTTTACCAAAAGCTCGAACGGTTAGTGGCGTTGTACCTGCAGACACCATTACGCAGCCGATTGGTCATGCGTCTTGCGGTAGATCAGCAGCAGTGCGTTTCGCTGGGAGGCGGCTGGCAGCAGCTTGGCCTGGATACCTGGCTCGGTGACGGTGACACACAAGACGATGTTGTATTCATGCTGACGGCCGAACACGGACCAATGCTCGAAGAGAGGGCTCGCTAGATGATTCAGGTAGAACTCAAACCGCTGTTCGCACGGCTCAACGTATATGGCACCAAAGCCCTGGAAAATGCGGCGGGTCTGACCCTGGCGCGCACTCACTACGAGATTTCTCTGGAGCACCTGCTGCGTCAGTTGCTGGAAGATCCCAATGCCGATGTGACGCGCATCCTTACTCGATTCGAGATCGATCCGCTGCGCTTGCGGGCGCTGCTGGATGATGGCCTGGCGCAACTGAAAAACGGCAATCCCGGGCGTCCGGTGTTCGCCAGCCTGCTCACCGAATGGATTCAGGACGCCTGGCTGATTGCCTCGCTGGTGGTCGGCACCGGGCGGATTCGCGGTGGCTCGTTGCTGCTGGCGCTGGTATCGCGCCTGGGTTACTACACCGCCGGCACGCGTTACGGCGAAATGCTCAAGCCCATCTCCACCGATGCCCTGACGGCTGAGTTCGCTCAGCTGTTGGGCGGCTCCAGTGAAGGTCCGCTGGACAGCCTGCAGACCGGCGCGGCCTCCTCGAACGTCGCCAACGCTGGCGGTACCGCACGAGCCGCTGAAGATAATATCGCGCGCTTTTGCGAAGACCTGACCGCCAAGGCGGCGGCAGGGCGTATCGACCCGATTTTCGGTCGCGATGATGAAATCCGCCAGATGATCGACATCCTTGCCCGACGTCGCAAAAACAACCCTATCGCCGTGGGCGAACCGGGTGTGGGCAAGTCGGCGGTCGTTGAAGGGCTGGCGCTGTTGATCAGTCAGAACGAAGTGCCGGACTTCCTCAAAAATACCCGGCTGCTCAGCCTGGATCTGGGGGCACTGGAAGCCGGGGCCAGCGTCAAGGGTGAATTTGAGAACCGCCTGCGCGGGGTTATCGAAGAGATCAAGGCATCCGCCACCCCGGTCATTCTGTTTATCGACGAAGCGCACATGTTGATCGGCGCGGGCGGTGCCGCAGGCGGCTCTGATGCGGCCAACTTGCTCAAGCCGGCCCTTGCTCGTGGCGAGTTGCGCACCATCGCCGCCACGACCTGGTCGGAATATAAAAAGTATTTTGAGAAAGATCCGGCGCTGGCGCGCCGCTTCCAGTTGGTCAAGCTCGATGAGCCGAGCGTCAAGACGGCCGTGCTGATCCTGCGCGGCCTCAAGGGCCATTACGAAAAAGTCCATGGTGTCAGCGTGCGTGACGACGCCATCGTCGCTGCGGCCGAGTTGTCGGATCGCTATATCACCGGGCGCCTGCTGCCGGACAAGGCAGTGGACCTGCTCGACACCGCCAGTGCCCGCGTGCGGATCGGCCTGGGCATCAAGCCTGCCGAACTGGAGCGCATGGAGCGACAGTTGTCCGGTCTGACCCGTGAGCTGGCCGCGCTGGAGCGTGACCGCAGTAACGGTTTCCCGGTGGAGGTGCAGCGCCTGGCCGATATCGTGGATGAACAGGCAGGTATTGAAGACTCCCGTTTGACCCTGGAAACCCGCTGGGTTGCCGAGCGCGACGCGGCGGTTCGAGTGCTGGATGCGCGCAAGCAACTGGCCTTGAAAGAAGACGATCTGCCAACCCCCGAAGAAGGCGAAACGGCTCAGACCCTGGCGCCGCTGGCCGAGCGGCAGGCCGCGCTTGAGCTGGCCCGCGAAGAACTGGCGGCGCTGCAAGGCGACGAGCCGTTGCTGTTCACCGAGGTCAATCCGGACGCCATCGCCAAGGTGGTTTCCGACTGGACCGGCGTGCCGCTCGGTAAAGTCCTGCGTGACGCCGCTGGTGGCGTGCTGGCCCTGGCTTCCAACATCAAGACGCGGATTCGCGGTCAGGACACTGCCGTCGAGCAAATCGCGGAAATCCTCAAGGCCGCGCAATCCGGCCTGCGCGATCCGCAACAGCCGCTGGGTGTGTTTCTACTGGTCGGCCCTTCGGGTGTCGGCAAGACTGAGACCGCCCTGGCCGTGGCCGAGCATTTGTTCGGCGGCGAGCAGGCGATGATCTCGGTGAACATGAGCGAGTACCAGGAGAAGCACACCGCCAGCCGCTTGGTGGGCTCGCCCGCCGGCTATGTCGGCTTCGGCGAGGGCGGTATGTTGACCGAGGCGGTACGCAAGCGTCCGTATTCGGTGGTGCTGCTCGATGAAGTGGAAAAAGCCCACCTGGACGTGGTGAACATTTTCTATCAGGTCTTCGACAAGGGCAGCCTGTCCGATGGCGAAGGGCGGCAGATCGACTTCTCCAACACCGTGGTGTTGCTGACCAGCAACCTGGCCACCGAAGAAATCCAGAACCTGTGCGTCGACGGGCGGCCCGATCCGGACACCCTGGCGGAAAAGATCCGACCAATCCTGTCCCGCCATTTCAAACCCGCATTGCTGGCGCGCATGACCATCGTGCCGTTCTTCACCCTGGCGGGCGAACAACTGGCGGGCATCGTGCGCCTCAAACTGGCCCGACTCAGCGAACGTCTGCTGGCCTCGTCGAAAGTGCGCCTGACCTTTGCAGATGAAGTCGCCGACGCCATCGCCGCGCGCTGCACGGAAGTGGAGAGTGGGGCGCGCAATATCGATTTCATTTTGCGTAAAAGCCTGACACCGCGTTTGTCTGATGTGTTGCTGGGGGCGATTGCCGATCAGCGGCCGCTGGCCGGCTTGCATGTGGCAGTGGATGCGCGCGGCGAGTGGATCATTACCCCGCAAGAAACCGATGGGATCAGGTCTTTACCCGAGCGTGAAGCGCTGCTTGAACCCCTAGAGTGACCGCTCGTTTACCGATTGAAGAACAAGGATTGATTGATGGCTCTCAATGATCACGCGCTCTGCACTTTCGCCAGCCTGGCCCCCTCGCTGCTGCTCGAAACATTATGGGTGCAGCAGTGGCAGGGCGAGGAAAAGCTTTCGCAGCCCTATCGCTTCGAGGTTCGGCTGGCCACGATCAATCCGTTGTTCGACGACGAAGCGCTGCTGGGCAACCGGGCGGTATTGACCCTGAGCGACGCGTTGGGGCAGCCACATCCCTATCAGGGCGTGGTCACGGAGGTGGATTATCTCGACGCCGACTCCCTGTATTACTACTACCGCGTGGTGCTGGAACCGCGTTTCGTGCAGTTGCGTCATTTCCGCTTTTCCGAAATCTGGCTGGACAAAAGTCTGCCGGAGCTGATTCGCGACGTGCTCAAATTGGCTGACCTTACTGTCGAAGGGCCGGGGATGAACGGGTTGCCCGGTTCGGCGTATGACTTCGATATTCGCCTGACGCTGGGCGATGATCGGCTGACCCTGGCAACGTTTACCTGCCAGTTTGAAGAAACCTGTTTCGCGTTCATTTCACGTCTTCTTGAATATTTTGGCGTGTATTACTTCTTTGAACAGGGGCTTGACGGCGAGGCTCTGGTGTTCTGTGGCGACCGACTGCACCAGCCGCAACTCCCCAGTCTGCTGACCTATCGTCGTCAAGATTCGGAACTGGATGTAGGTCGTGTCCTGGCGGTGGCGCGGACCTTCGAGCGTAAGCTGGTGCGGCAAGCGGCACAGGTCACGCTGCAGGACTTTTCCGCGAGCAACGCGCAGTTGAAGTTAGAGGTCAACGCTTCGGTGGCAACTGCCAGCCTTGCCGCAGATGCCTCGACCGAGCAACGAGAGGCCGTCTCTGGTTCGTCTGTATTTGTCGGCGAGCAAGGCTTGTATGGCGAGCACTTCGGTTCACTCGAACAGGGGCAATGGTTGGCGGATCGCCGCGCCCAGGCCATCGGGTGCCGTCAACGGGAGTTTCATGGCAGCGGTAGGGCCACGGGGTTGCGCGCCGGTTATCCGATGCTGTTAGTGGGCCACCCGCGTCCGCTGTTCAATGCCGGTTATCAGGTCATTGAAGTTCATCATGACGGTTATCAGCCGTTGCCAGGGCTGGGCGCGGAGGGGGACGGGCCGGGGCAGGGAATCAACACCCGTTTTATCGCCTTGCCCGGCGACGTGCAGTTCCGCACTCCCTGCGTCACGCCCCGGCCCTATGTACAGGGGGTGCTCAGTGCGGTAGTGGACGGTGATGAAAATACCGGTCGACCACTGCTCAATGAGCATGGTTGCTACAAGGTGAGTTTCCCGTTCATTCGCCACGATAAGAATGCGACCCGTGGTTCGGCCTGGTTGCGTATGGCCACGCTGTCCAGTGGTTCGAGCCACGGCATGAATTTCCCGCTGCTCAAAGGCACGGAAGTGCTGGTTTCGTTCTTGGGTGGCGACCCGGACCGCCCGGTGATCACCGGTAGTGTGCCCAACTCTGAGAATCCCAATGTGGTCACCGGCGATAACGCGACCCAAAGTGGCTTGAGCACTCCCGGTGGGCATTTGTTTGCGATGGAAGACAGCCCGTCCGGGCCGATGATGAAGATGGGGGCGTCTACCGGTTGCAGTTTCACCCTGGGCGAGGGTGATATCAGTGGGGCGCATTTGCGCACGGACAAACATTTGCAGTTGGCGTCCAGTTCTTATAAGCATCAAGTACCCGGTGTATATAAAATCACCATTAGTGGCGGGGAGCCACCTAAGGCATTATCGGCAAACACTGATGAAGGTGAATTAGCCAAAAAGTTCAACCGTAAAGATCAGGACCCTACCCCTGCTCCTGCTCCTAGTCCTGCACCTAGTCCTAGTCCTGCACCTAGTCCTAGTCCTAGTCCTAGTCCTAGTCCTGCACCTAGTCCTAGTCCTGCACCTAGTCCTAGTCATAGTCATAAAGGTTCTTCAATTGCCACCCATATAAATAGCGAATATTTGATTAAATCCACATTAACTGGCGTTGATCTTTCAGCAAGTGGCTCGGGTCTTAAGGCCGCCGTTTCAGTGAATGCCTTTAGTGTTAACGTTGGAGTAAATGCTATATCGTCTAATGTCAAGCTGGGATTGGTTTCATATGATTTTGTATTTTGCCCCGTACAATATTTAAATACAGAATTGGTTAAGTGCCTAGCTAAGGTAAAAAAAGACAAAAAATTTTATGCGGAAAATTCGATTGTCACTCTGAAAGCGGGCTACGAGGTTAAAGTGGAAAAGAGCAAGATTTTTATTCACGGCTCCGAAGAATCTCACCAAATTCATGTGGGTGGCAATACTATTTTATTGACCGAGAGTGGAATAGTTATTAAATCGACCGGCGTCGTTCATATTGATGCTGACTTGCATGTTGCAGGTGAGGTCCTGATAGGCGGCAGCCTATCTGTTAGTAAGAGTATATCTGTGGATGAAAACGTAGATGTAAAGAAGCGGATTAGAGATAGTTTTATTGGCGAGGGTGTCGTGATTTCTCCCAATATACCGCTCGATAATCTAAAAGCTAAAGTCCAGAGTTCACTAACAAAAATATTTTCCGACGGTGTTGTCAGTGAGGGCAAGGTAGATGTCGCGTTGGCGGCAGGTAACGCCATGGGGGCCCCACTCGAGGCAGCTGGCGCAGTTGATGTGCCTCCCGCAGGTCCTTGATGCATATGTGTAAAGGTCACTGTTGATTTTAAACTCAGTGCGGAGACTCTGATGCAACTCAAATGTGAACACGCCAGCCTTGTATTGCTTGCCACTTCCAAACTGCGGGATACCCATGTCCTGGTGGTTACTTTCGGCTTATTAGTGGATGCCGAAGGCAAGATCATGCCCGCCGGGGAATCCTGGAGCTGGCTCGCCGAGCGAATGGGCAAGCAGACGCTGGACAGCGGTTTGAAAAAAAGCCGTGGTACCTTCGCAGTGCAGGGGCAAGCCTATGCCCTGACCGATGCACAGCGTGCTGGAATGGCAGTGCGGGTAAGTCTGGGTACGCTTGAGAAAACACTGCATGTGTTTCCACCCCGTCAATGGAACAAGGGCCTCTTGGGTTGGATGCCTGTTACAACCGGACAGATTGATTGCCTGCCGTTGACCCTGGAAAACGCCTACGGTGGTTCTCAGTGGGCGGATAACCCAGTGGGCAAGGGTCATTGTCCTGATACAGACACCGCAGGCGGAACTGCACTCGCGCAACTGGAAGTCGCGAACCTGAGTGTTTGCGATCCTAAGGATCGCCCGGTAACTGCCAGCTTCATGCCATTACCCCCGCAAAGCGCTGCGCGCAGTGCCTTTATGGGCACTCTTGATGAGGACTGGGCCGCATATCGCGCACCGTTCTTGCCGAGCGATACCGATGCCCGTTGGTTCGACGAAGTGGCGCAGGACCAGTGCAATACTGAATTTTGGCGGGGAGACGAAACCTGGTCGGCGACGGGGATGCACCCAGCCCAGGCGCAAGTGTCCGGGCGTCTGCCTGGCCTGCGGCCACGACTTTTTGTCGAGCGCACTGATAAGCACCTTGCTATCACCGAAGCGCCAATGGATCTCGATACGGTATGGCTGTTCCCCGAAGCGCAGAGTGTGCTTTTGCTATACCGGGCAGAGGTGTCTGTACTCGATATCGATGCGCAGGATATCGCCACACTGGCGATGGCCCTTGAGCGTGTCGGGGATGCCGAGCGGAACAAACAGGCATGGATTGATCGGCTTTGGCCCCGTCCTCCGGTGGAGCCGGCAGAGATACCGCCCACCGAGCCGCCGGTGTTTGACTCCGGGCCCATGATTGCCGGTTTGCAGGCTGCTGCGGACGCAATACACGCCGAATTATCCGTGGGGTATGAGCAGAGTCTTCAGATCGCCGAGGATATGGCGATAGGCATGGACATGCCTTTCAACCGTGCAGATTATCCGCCGTTGGCCAAACCGGATTTTGCGGCGCTCATGCGAGAGCCACGGCCGCCTGCCAAGCCCTTCGATCCAGGGGCACTACAAGCCGAAATCGAGACGGAACTCGCTAAGGCCAAGGCCGATGGCATGCGCCATGTCCGGAGTGCGATCACTCGATTGGATATGGATGTCGAGAAGACCTTGGCGCTGGCAAAGCAACCAGTACCCGAAGTTGACCTCATGGATTTGCTGGCCCGATTGGACCTGCCTCAGGCACAGCAGGCGGATATGGTTGAAAAAGTGGCAGCGGGATTTTCCCGTTCACAAGCGATCGAGGCCTCCATCGATCAGCGACTCGCTGCTGTCGAAAAGGCACTGGCGGCTGATCGAATCAAATTCGGCCCCGCACCCACGCCTGCCGAATACTGCAATCTGACCCGTGAATCGCTGCAAGCCTTGCACCTGGCGGGTAAACCGTTGCAGAACCTCAGCCTCAATGGCCTTGATCTTTCAGGGATCGATCTGGGTCAAGCAGACCTGAAAAAAACCCTGTTTGAAAACTGCCAGCTCAAAGGGGCTTGTCTGGCAAATACGGACCTGAGCCAGAGTCAATTTATCGGTTGTGATTTGAGTGCTGCGAGTTTGGACAAAGCGTCCTTGCAAGAAACGGTCTTTGAACGGGTTCTATGCCAAGGCGCATCATTCAAGGGCGCTAACCTTTTGGCTATCCGAGCCAGTAAAAGTGATTTCTCCATTGCTGATTTCACCGAGGCCAACCTACAGCAAGCCCAACTCAACGAATGCAGCCTTGACAAGGCGCAACTGAGCAACGCCAATCTAAGCAAATTACGCCTCAATGAATGCGACCTGAGCGGCGCGAAACTCACCGACAGCAACCTGCACAAAGCCAAGTTCTACGACTGCACCCTGGACGCGACGGACATGCGCGGTGCCAATCTCAGCAAAGCCGATTTGGCCAAGGTTGTGGGACGCAATCTGGACTTGCGTGAGTGCAACCTGCAAAACCTGCGCCTGGCCGCTCACTGCGTTTTGCCGGGTGTGCGCCTGGACGATGCCGACCTGACCGCTGCCAGTTTTCAAGATGCCGATCTGAATCATGCCAGCCTGCGCGGCGCACGGTTTAACGACGCGCTGTTGACCGGTTGCAACCTGAGTGATTCCGATGGTGCTGAGCTGGTGGCGCAAGGTGTCTACCTGTCGGGATGTGACTTGAGTCGCGCTGATTGGTCTGGCGCCAACCTGCTTAACGGCCGCTTGCGCAAGGTATGCCTGGAGCAGACCAACCTCAGTGGCAGCAACTTGCATGGCTTGGCCAGTGACGCTGTACATGGCAGCGGTGTGCGCCTGGAGCAGGCATTGATGACGCGTTGCCGACTCAAGGAGAGCCTGACTCATGCTTGAGGTATTAAGTGCCGAGCGTCTAAAGGAATTGCTGGCTGATTGGCATCCCTTGCGCGCGTTGAATCTGGCCGGTGGCGACTATCGCGGTGTCGATTTGAGCAACGCACGGCTGGAACAAGTGGATGCGCGTGGCGCGCAATTCAATGGCGCCATGCTGACCCAAAGCTGCTGGAAAGACTGCCGCCTGGACGGTGCCGATTTCTCCGACAGCACTGCGGACTCGTTGTACATGGACGGGTGTTCATTGCAGGGCGCATTGTTCACGAATGTGCGTTGGAACAAGACCAGCTGGGCGCAATGCCACGGCGAGGATCTGGATCTGTCGGGGGCGCAGCTACAGGCTTTTACACTCTCGGAGTGCCGGGTACCGCGTATCAGGCTCGCCGCCGCCCAGTTGAGCAAATCCCAATGGAACCGCTGCGATCTGACGGGCCTTGATGCCCAGTCGGCGCATTTTACGAAGGTACGGTTGATAGATTGCCAACTCGATCAGGCGCGCTTCGGCCTGACGTCGTTGCAGCAGTGTGCCTTTGATGAATCGTCGTTGAGTGGCGCCGATTTTCATGCCGTGCAGGCCGAAGGCGCGTCGTTCTACCGCAGCAAGGGAGCCGCGCCGATGTTTGTCGGTGCCAATCTCAAGGGCGCTCTGTTCAATGCCAGCCATTTTGACTCGGTCGATTTCAGTGATGCCGTTCTGGAGATGGCCATCCTGATAGACGCCCAGATGCCAGGCGCGCGCTTTGACCGCGCCCTGTTGCGTTATGCCGATTGCACCGCGTTGCTTGCGCCACGCGCCTCGTTCGTCGCCGCCGACGTGACCGGCATGAATGCCCATGCCGCTGATTTCACCCAGGCCGACTGGCAGCAGAGCAACCCCCAGGCCATCCAGCCCGTTGATACCGAACGCCTTGCCGCCGAGCAATGGCGGCCCGCCTCTTTAGGAAAAACGAGATGAATGAAGCCCCGCAGTATTGCGATGCCGCTGCTCAATTGCGTCATGCACAGGTCAACGCACTGGATGGCGAGCGTTTCGGCGTGGTCAGCAGCGATGGCCGCCGCTATTGGCTAAAACCCGCATTCGGTTGCCTGGTGCGTCCGGCAGTGGGGGACAAGGTGTTGGTCAGCCTGGACGCGCAAGGAGGTTACATCCTTAGCGTGCTGGAACGCGCCATCGCTCAACCGGCGCGTCTGCATCTGGAGGGTGACCTGCATTTGAGCCTGCCCGCTGGCGCGTTGAGCATTCAGGCTCGCGACGGCGTGAGCCTTGACGCCGGTAGCGCATTACGGGTGTGCGCCGAGCAGGGCAGTGTGCAGATGCAGCGTGCCCATCTGACGGTCGGGACCCTGGCCATGAGTGGCGAGCATCTTGAGAACCATTGGGTCGAGCGCCACGACAACAGCGTTTATCACCGCGAAAAGGCCGTGCGCCACGAGGCGGATTTTACTGATAGCCGCCGTCGCGTCGAAGGCCATGAAGAACTTCATTCCGGCTCGTTGCGCCAGCGCGTGCGCGATGACTGGAGCGTGCAGGCCGACACGCTGGACCTGAACGCACAACGTAGCGTTGCCATTGATGGCGACAGCATCAAGCTGGGGTGAGATCGATTATGTATATGCTCAATAACGGCGGTGCAATGGCGATGTCCACCGTGCCCGATATCTGCAAGACGCCCGTTCCGCCAGCCGGGCCCGTGCCGTTGCCTTATCCCAACACTGCCGATACCAGCGCCGCGGACCCGGGTGGATTGGTGATGGAAGTGCTGGTGGACGGCATGCCAGCGATGAATATGTCCAGCAAGGTGTTGATGACCAGTGGCGATGAGGCGGGTGTGGCCGGTGGCGTCACCAGCGGTAAGGTCAAGGGTGAAATGATCTTCATCGATGGCAGTACCAAAGTGATGGTCGCAGGTAAGCCTGCCGTGCGCGTCACTTGCCAGACCATGCACAACGCCAATAACACCATGGGTACGGTTTCGCAGCCAAGCCAGACCGCCGTCCTGGTGATGGCGTGAGCGTCGCGGGGCGTGCGCCCTCAATCAAGTTTTTCATGGGCGGGCTCGCCTTTTGCATCCTGCTCACCGCCTGCAGCAGTCAGGAACTGACCCCCGAGCAGAAGGCCCTCACCGAGCTCAAATGGGACTACAGCGAAAGCGCCATCGAGCTGACGTTCACCGCCGATAACGACCTCAATCAGTACGACGGCCAGGCCCATAACCTGTTGGTGGTGGTCGCGCAGTTCGATCAAATCAGTGCGTTTTCCGCCTACACCGGCAGTTCCCAGCAACTGAGCAGCCTGTTGCTGATGAACAGTGCGCCGACCGGGATGATCGGCCTTACCCGTCTGTTCATTGAGCCGGGGCAAAGCAAGCAGGTCAGCCTGCCACGTCTGGAGGGCGCCAAGATGGTCGGTATCGCTGCGGGCTATGCCCACCTGGACCCGACCCGCAGCGCCAGGCTCTATCAGATTGGTGTTGATGTGACCTCTACCGGCTGGTTCAGCAAGACCTGGACCGCTACGCCCCGGCCCATTGCCATTGATTTACTGGCAGGGCCGGATGCACTGCTGCGCGGCAAAGAAAGCCGCCTGGCACTGCCCAAGCCCGTGCAGCCCCGCGAAGGAGAGGTTCGCCTGCCGGGTGCCCAGGATTGATCGTGATGTCCTGAGTGTGATCACCGTTTTTTCCATCTTTCTTTTTGCCCGAACGCGAGCCCTATGAATATCGATCAGTTGTTGTATTGGCATCAGGGCTTGTTTCTCCAGCCTCAGCACTTTCAGCAGAATGATGCCCGGATTGAGCACCGTCTGCGGCGCACCACCGAGCTGAATCACCCCTACCCATGGGGCTTGATCTCACTGCAGATCAACGAGTCTGCGTTGGTGGCCAAACAGTGTCTGCTGGAGCAGTTGTCGGTGCGTTTTCCCGAGGGCACGCTGGCGGAGTTCCCAGGCAATGCGGTGTTGGAGTCGCGGACTCTGGACCTGGGCGAGTTCAGTGGCGGGCGGACGTTGTTCGTCGGCCTGCGCCGCTTGCTGCCCGGGGATGCCAACGCTCAAGTCTTTGAAACCCTGGCTGAAGGTGCCCGGGCCGAAGCGCGCTTCGTCGTGGCCGCCGACCCGGAAGTCATTGCTGACCGTCTCGGTCACTCGCCGGAAGCCCGGGTGCGTCCGATGTCCTACGTGCTGCGGCTGTTTTGGGAAGATGAACTGGAGCATTTAAGCATCTATGAGTTGTTGCCCATCGCCCGTTTCGATCTCGACGGCGACCGCGTGCGACTGGCCCAGCGCTACGTGCCACCCTCGGTGAATCTCGCGGCATCGCCAATGCTTGTGCAAACGCTGCGCGAAGTACGCGATGAGTTGGTCGGCCGAGCCCGGCAATTGTCGGTGTACAAACAGCCGGGCGAATCCCGACGGGGTGACGTCGATGGCGCGCAGGTCAATCATTTGATGGCCCTCGCTGTCCTGAATCGTTATGGCCCGCTGTTGACCCATCTGCTGGAAACGCCGCAGGTCTCGCCCTGGCAGCTTTACGGCACCCTGCGTCAGCTGGTGGGTGAGTTGAGCCTGTTTTCCGATATCTGCGACATGCTAGGTGAAACCCCGGATGACCGTTCGCTGGTTGCGCCTTACAAGCATGAGGAGGCGGGCGCGGCGATCATTGCCCTGGTGGCGTTGATCGGCCAGCAACTCAATGAAATCAGCATTGGTTCCGAGTTGCTGGTGCGTTTGCAACTGCTTGACGGTTTCTCTCAAGCCGAACTGCCGGATGCGTTTTTTGGCCCTCGCCATCGCTATTTCCTGGTGGCGCGCAGTGCCGTCGATCCGGTCTGGCTGGCCGAGAGCTTGCCGCTCGATGGCAAGTTGGGTGCGCTCAGTGCCATGGAAGGCTTGATCAATCGTGCCCTGCCCGGTGTCGAGCTGATTTATCTGCAAGTGCCGCCACAAGGTCTGCCGCGTGTAGCCGGGGCCTTGTACTTCCGCCTGGAAACCCTGAGTGATGGCTGGGAAACCCTGCAGCGCGAGCGTCAGGCAGCGTTCTTCCTGCCTCAGCCGCCGACTGATCTGGTCATTGATCTGGTGGTGGTACGCGCATGAGCAGCCTGCGACTTTCTCACTGTTGGGCACCGGTTTTCGACGCGGCCAAGCGCGGCATCAGTGATCCTTCACAAACCTATGAGTCCCTTGCGCCAGCGCTGATTGCGCTGCTTGATGCGGCCGCGAACCGCGCGCGGGAATTGCAGTTTGCCGAAGCTGAGATACGCGAGGCGTTGTTTGCGGTAGTGGCCTGGATCGACGAAACGGCCATGTCTGGCGAGTGGTCGGGTTCTGTGCAATGGCGCCGGGCACCGTTGCAACGTCACTACTTCTCTACCAGCCGCGCCGGTGTCGAGTTCTTTCAGCGTCTGGAGGCGCTGCCGGAGGCTGCGGCGCAGGCTCGTGAAGTGTTCGGACTGGCCTTGTTAAGTGGCTTTGAAGGGCGCTATTCGACTCGTCCGGGCGGCGAGCTTGCCCAGTACCGCAGGGTGCTTCTGGAAAGGATCATTCTTGATCACAAGATGGTCGCCCTGGATGTCTCCAGCCACCTTTTTTTGCAGCCTGAAGACCTGCAGACCCAGCGCGCGCGCGTGGTGCGCCGTGGCCTGCCCGGTCTATCACTGCTTCTGCTGATCGGGGTTCCTTTGATTGTCTTGACCGTGCTGTACATCAGTTTCGATCTCTCTCTGGCTCGGCAAGTCAGCCAAATACTGGAGATGCGCTGATGTTAAAGAAGGCAGGCGTATTCTTGCTCTGGATCCTGCTCCTGGCAGGTTTTGCGGTGATGCTCTGGGCGCTGGCGCTCTACCAGGATTGGCCGCTGTGGTATGTGCCGCTGATTTTTATCGCAACCCTGTTACTGGTTGTGTTGGTCCGCTGGGTCGTGCGCCGCTGGTACGCATGGCGTTTGCGGGCGCGCATGAAAAGCGGGCTGTCGCAGAGTCGTCTTGATGAATCCCCCAACCTGGATCAGGACTGGAACCTGGGTGTGCGCAGGCTGCGCGATTCACGCCTGAGCCGGCTGGGGTCACCGATGTATGTCCTGCCCTGGTTTCTGATGTTGGGCGAGGGTGGCAGTGGCAAAAGCAGCTTGCTGACCCATAGCGGGCTGACCTCTTCGTTGCGTTCGGCCCACTCAGGCAAGCAGGCGACCGCGACCGGCACACTGGACTGGTGGTTTCTGGAACGCGCCGTGGTGATCGACCCTGCCGGACGCATGGCCGAAGGTCACAGTGATGCCGGCCCCGAATGGCGGCGCCTGTTGTACTGGTTACTGCGTTCCCGACGTCGCGAGCCGCTCAATGGCGTGTTGCTGGTGATCGATGGTCAACGCCTGCTGACTGACGCCGATGAAGCGCTGAGCGAGCAGGGGCACAATCTGCGCCGCCGTCTTGATGACCTGGTCAAGGTTTTCGGTGCCCGCCTGCCGGTCTATTTCATCGTGACTCACGCCGAAGCCCTGCCGGGTTTCACTCCGTGGGGAGCGGCACTTACGCCGTTGCAGCGCGAACAGCCCTTCGGCTTGCTTGGCAGGCAACGCACGGGCGCGGGCGATTTTCTGAATGAGATATTCGCCGGGCTGGCCCAACGCTTGGCTGATTTGCGCATCGAACTGGGCGTGCGCGGCCTGCCGGATAAACAGGCGTTCAGCCTGCCGGAACGCCTCGACGATTTACGCCCGCGTCTGGAAAAACTGCTGTCGCCGGCATTTGATGCCAGTCCCTACAGTGAGGCCCCTCTGTTGAGCGGGCTATTCCTCACTGCCCAAGCGCAGGATGCCGAGGGGCGGCAAGAGGGCTGGTTCAGCCATGAGCTGCTGGGGCAACTCTTGCCAGCTCGGCGTCACGCTTACCAGCCCATCGACAGCTGGCATCGCTGGCGACGTCTGTTGGCCCATGTCGCCGTGATTGCCTGGCTGGGCCTGTGCATTGGCTTTGCTGCCTTGATGGTCTATGCCGATCGTCACACCCAGGCGGTACTGGCCGAAGCGGTCCACCAACCGCCGGCTGCCGCCGATTTCGCCGGTGGGCTGGAAACCGATCTGGATGCATTGCGCCGTTTCCGCCAGGCGCTGCTCAATTTATCCGAGGCGCAGCAAGGCGGCTGGCGTTCGTTACTGCCGTTCTCAAGGCATATCGAGCAGGTGCAAGAGCAGTATCGAGCCGATTACGTCAGTCTGTTCGACAGTGAGATACGTCACCCGGTTTTCGATGGCTTCATTTCCCAGAATCTGCGCAATGCGCTGAACAGTGGCAACCCTCGATTGATCGCCGCTTATGCGGAGTTCCTGGTGCGCAGGATTAATCTGCTCGACGCCCGTCTGAATAATAAGTCCATGGACAACTTGCCGCTCCCCGGCTCCGAGGTGGGCTTGCTGAACCTCACCTATGGCTCTAAAGAGACCATAGGCGCAGGGCAATTGGTGACTCTGGGGAGCACTTATCGCTCGTACCTGCAATGGCAGACCGATATAGCGCAGATGCAGAGCCAACGGGCAGCCTTGTTGGGGCAGCTCGAAACCATGGGGCTTGAGGGGCGCCCACTGGCCTGGCTGACGGAGTGGGCAGATATGCAAGGCAATTTGCCGCCGATTCTCCTCAGCGAATACTGGACCGACACCGATAACCCGAACCTGAGCCTGTCCGGTGCCTATACCGCACAAGGACATAACGCGATTCTCGGTTTCATCGATGAATTGGGCCTTGCCAGTCGTGACCAGACGTTGTGGAAGGCGCAGCGCGTCAAGTTTCTGGAGCAATACCAGAGTGATACTCAGGACGCGTGGTACCGATTTATCCAGGGCAGCTTGCTCAGCGCGCAGACTCGCCTGAAAACCCGCAGTGACTGGCAGCAGACGCTCAGTGTTGTCGGCACGTCCAACGACCCGTTTTTAAGGCTATTGCACCGAAGCGCCGAGCGCTTCGAGTTGATTCCGTTGGAGCACCGGGTGCCGTGGGCGAGTCGCGCGGTGGCGATGGATCGCTTGCTCAGGCTGGCGGCCAGCAATGATCTGCACACCGAGTCCGGCGTTCTGGCTAATTTCAAAGTCACCAATGCGCTGGGCGGAGATGTGCTCAAAGGCATGGTCAATGGCGGATCAATCGAAAGTGGCGTCAATGGTCTGCGCGATGAACTGACACAGACGCGTGCGCTGGCCAGGTTTGGGCAGCTCATGAAAGGGGTGATCGGCGATCTGCAAAAAAATGACGCGCAAGCGTTCCAGGTTGCCCTCGATACCTGGGGCTTTGGTGCCGACCCGGCGGTCAAAGCGGCGCCACTCTGGGAGGCCGACAGCATCCGCACGGCGTTGATTCATGCCCTCAAGGGGCCGGACCCGCGTGAAGATGTGGTCTGGTCGCTGGCGACCGGGCAATTGGACTTCTCTTCGCATTATGTCGCGCAAGTGGCAGCCTGCCGTCTGCAAAGCGACTGGAGTGGGCAACTGCTCAGTTCAATCCAGGGGGTGCGGGATCCGGTCATGCTCAACGAGTTGCTGTACGGGGATCGCGGTCAACTGCCGGCCTTTATGAATGGGCCGGTTAAAACCTTCGTGCAGCGTGATGTCCAGCGCTACAGCGGGCGTGAAACTCTGGGCGTACAGATTCCGCTGACTGGCGCGTTTTACGCCTATGTCAGTCGCATGCAGCACGCGCAGAACGATCTGGTCAGCGCTCAACGACAAAGCCAGACCCAGCAAGCGACTGAGCAGCAAAGCAAGCAGGCGCTGGACGCCGAGCAGAAAACCCTCACGGCGCAACGGGCCGAACTCAAGCAAAGCGTGGCAACGCTGCAGGCCACTGCTGCGGTGGTGGAGCTTTCAGCCTCGCCATCCCAGGTCAATATCAGCGCCCGCTCTTTGCCCCAGCAGACGCGCCTGACGATGCAGTGCAGTGGCCGCTCCACTGTTCTGGACAACTTCAACTTCCCGACCAGTGCCAGTTTCGTCTGGGCGCCAGGGGCGTGTGCGGATGTTTCACTGGATATCATTTTCGCCAACTTCAAGCTGACGCGGCATTGGACAGGCGATCGGGCTTTTGTGGACTTCCTGAGATTGTTCACTGGAGGTCAGCACACCTTTACGGTTGCCGACTTTCCGAGCCAGCGTAATTTGATGGGTAGCGAAAACCTGATTGGCATCCAGCTGACTTACCGCCAGGAAGGTGAACAGGTGCTGCTGGAGAAATACGCCAAAGCCGACGAGCTGCAGTTGCAGATCAATATTCTCGATGAGCGCTTGAAAGCCATTGCCGAGCAACTCATGGCGATGGAGGCTCAGGCTGCTGCCGTGAATGTGAGCCTTTCAGCGCTGGGATCACCGGCTCAGCAAGGTGTCGCCAATATTCAACCGCCCACTCAGATCGCCTGGTGCTGGACACCTAGGCCAGTGGATACCGGGTTGGCAGCCGGCGAAGGGTTGCGCCTGGACCTCGGCATCTACGGCAACGAAACGCGGATGAGAAACCTGGAGGCGCAATTGCGCACGTTGGGGTTCGCCACTCAACGTGAGGCCGTACAAACAGTGACAGGGGAAAAGGTGCAGCGATTGCTGGTGGTGTCGCTACGCGATGATGCCGCCGCACAGCGGGCGATTCGGGATATTGCGCGCAAGATGGGGGTTAATTCAAAGCTGGATAGCGCCGCGTCCGGCAAAGTCGGCGTGCGATGAAGGGCTGGAGGAGTTCGCTGGCACTGCGTATCACCTGTGTGCTGGCGCTGGTTCTGGCGTTGAGCTGGTGCGTGGCCGCCGGGCTCAGCGCCTGGCGAACCTTCGAGCAACTGCAGAGCGAGGCCCTGAATGATCTCAGTCAGCGTCTGCGCTTGCTTTCGAGTGTCGATAATGAGGACTTTCGCGACGCGCAGGAGGGTGCAAAGCGGCTTATGACGCGCTGGAACAGTGGTGCGGCCAATGAGTTCGGCAGCAATATTTTTCAACGCAGCACCATGCATTGGGTGCTCAACTCATCCTCGCAAATCGATCCAGACAACCCTGCGATTGTCGACAGGCTGGCGCGGGCCGCCTCTGCGGCCGAAGCTTTCGGGACTGCGGGGCAAGCCATGACCGTGGATACCTTTTTCTATTTTCCTGATGCGGGGGCCGCGTTTTCCACTCAACCCGATATCCCGACAGGATTTGTCCAGAACCGTGCAGCGCAATTACGTGAATTGTTTGGCCAGTTGCCAGTAAATGCCCCCGAAGTGGTTTGGTCGGGACCGCATTACGACGCATTGCTCGACCAGCAGCTACTCAGTGTGGCGATCGTGTCCCGGGACGCATCAGGCAAACCGCTATTCATGACCGGTTATGAGCTCAAGCTTAATGAGCGGCTGACCCGCATTGAACAGTTGCTCAATGGTTATCCGAGTCTATTGCTCAATGCCCAGGGGCAAAAGGTTGCAGATCTTTCTGGAAACTCCATGAACGCGGTCCCTCAAGATGATCTGCAGAAGCTGCTGGTCGGTGTTTCGGCAGGATCCGAATTTCCTCAAGTCGCACGTTTTGACGGCTCACCGATGGTGATCGCTCATCTAAGTCAACCTGACTGGTATCTGCTGACGCTTTATCCGCAGGCGAAGTTGCGCGCGGGCGCCTTGGCCCTGATTGTTGGCGAAGTACCCTTTGCACTCGTCGGCTTTGTCCTGTTGACGCTGGGACTACTGCTGGTATTGCGGCGAGAGCTGGCGCGGCCGTTGGCCTTGTTTGCCCGGGAAATCGAACTCGCCGTGGATGGCGATGATTTGTCGCGTCGTCTGCCGGTGACCCGAGAGGATGAGCTTGGGCGTTTTGCCAGGGCTTACAACGCGCTTCTGGATGCACTGGAGGCCCAGCAGGCGGGATTGGAAAATCTGGTCGAGGTTCGAACTCATGAATTACAGATCGCCCGGCAATTGGCCGAGCAGGCCAGCCGACTTAAAGGCCAGTTTCTGGCAAACATGAGTCACGAGATACGCACTCCGATGAACGCTGTGATCGGCATGAATCATCTGTTGGCCGATACGCCGCTTAGCGCGCAGCAGCAATATTTTGTCACCTCTATCCGGGAAAGCTCCGAAGCGCTATTGGCGCTTATCAACGACATCCTGGACCTTTCCAAAATCGACTCTGGCAACCTGAGCATTGAGCGGATCGCCTTTGATTTGATCGAGGTGGTCGAAGAAGTCGTTGAGCTACTGGCCCCGCGCGCAGCCGAAAAGGGGGTGCGCATGATCTGCCACATTGCTTCGGATGTGCCGGAGCAGGTGATGGGTGATCCCTGGAGGCTCCGGCAGATTCTGCTCAATCTTTTGAGTAACGCCGTCAAATTCACTGCCAGTGGTTCCATTCGTCTGGCGGTCTGGTGTGTCGAGGGCGACCGGCTGGGCTTCAAGGTGGTGGACACCGGAATAGGCATCGCCAGCTCCGCGCAGGATGCTGTATTCGAAGCCTTTCTCCAGGCAGACGCTTCCACCACCCGCAATTACGGCGGTACCGGTCTGGGTCTGTCGATCAGTCAGCGTCTGGCCGGGCTTATGGGCGGCAGTATTGAGCTACAGAGTCAGGTGGAGGTCGGTTCTACGTTCAGCCTGACACTACCGTTGCCGCAATCCCCGACCGCAGTGACCGACGTTTCGCGGCTATGGGGGCTGCGTACCCTGGTGATTGACGAACACAGCGAGGAGCGTGACGCATTGATGGGCATACTCTGCCAGTGGCAGGTGCTGTGCCAAGGTGCCTCGAGTGCCGATAGCGCGTTGCGGTTGATGCATGAGCAGGCGCAACTGGGCGTTACGTTCGATCTGGTATTGGTCAACTGGCGCCTGCCTTTGGTTGATGGCATTGAATTCGCCGCGATCTGCCGTGCCAGTGCGCAGTTGGCCGCCGCGCGTATTGTCTTGATGGCATCTCATGTCGAGTCGCTGCCCGATGCCGATCAACTGCGTGCCTGGGGGCTGGCGGCATGTGTGGTCAGACCGCTGCGTCGTCAGCATTTCTATCGCACCTTGTGCCAAGTGCAAAGCGGCGCTACGCCGACGCTGAACGAGGTACCAGCCCCTTTACGGGCGCTTGAACGGCATGACTACAGCCTGGATATCCTGGTGGTCGATGACATCGCCACCAACCGGGAAATCACCCAATTGTTCCTTGAGCGCTTTGGTCACCGGGTCAGCCTGGCCTGTGACGGCATCGAAGCCTTGAGCCTGCTTGGGCAGCAGGTTTTCGATGCAGTGCTGATGGACGGCCAGATGCCCCGCATGGATGGAATAGAGGCCGTCAGACAACTGCGCTCGGGCCAGGCTGGAGCACTTGATGATGAGGTGTACGTGATTGCCCTGACGGCCAATGCCATGAATGGTGATCGTGACCTGTTCATTGAAGCTGGCGCCAACGACTACCTCGCCAAACCGGTGTTACCGATGCAATTGTTTGATGCCATTACTGCGGCGATTGCCAGGCAGTTAGTGCGCAAGATGGAGTTGCGAGCACAGGAGCCGCCCTTGTTACCGAGGGTGCACGTCGAAGCGTCGCCGCTGGATGCGCCTGATCCATTGCGCTCACCGCGTCTGCAGCGATTGTTCAACGAGGACTGCCAGGCATTGCTGGCGCGACTCAGGACCGCTATTGGAGTGGTCGATCATGCCGAAGCAGAACGTGTCGCCCATAGTCTCAAAGGCAGCTCCGGGCAGTTTGGCGAAGTGGCACTGGAGCAGGCTGCCCATGTCATGGAGCAAGCCTGCCATGACCGCGATTACCCGACAATCAGTGCGACGCTACGCCAGTTGGAAATGCACTGTTTAACCCTGGCTGCCCGCCAGGCTTGACCTCTTTGACACGGATAATCTGAAGATGCCTGAATGCCGTTTATTGCTGGTCGATGACCACGCCATGATTCGTGAGGGATTGCGCGCTCTGCTTGCCGACGAAGCTGCGATCACGATAGTGGGTGAAGCCGAGGACGGCCAGCAAGCCATTGCGATGTGCCGGGCCTTGCAGCCTGATCTGGTGCTGATGGACTTGAATATGCCGTTGCTTGATGGTGTTTCGGCTCTCACCCTGATCGGCAAGCGTTGGCCTGAGATACAAATCATCGCGTTAACCTCCAACATCTCTGAGCAAAACGCGGCCTTGGCGCTTGAGGCCGGGGCGATGGGCTATGTACTCAAGCGCAGTCGTCGCGATGATTTGCTTCGCGCCATTTATCTGGTACGCGCCGGCAAAATCTACATCGACTCCGGCCTTGATGGTACCCAGGTCGCTGCACTGCGCAGTGGTCAAGCCGTGAGTGGGGTCACCCTGACTGAGCGTGAGCGGCAGGTCCTAAAGCTGATTGCCGAGGGCTCACGCAATCGTGATGTTGCGCAGATATTGTGCATAAGCCTCAAAACTGTAGAAACACACCGGCTTAATTTAATGAAAAAACTCGATGCTCATAATTCCGCAGATATTGTGAACTGGGCGTATCGGCTCGGTCTCCTGGGCGAGAGTCAATAGATATTCAATATACAATTACAGCAAATGAGCTCTTTTCTGTCGGGGACCTGCTAATCAATACGCGTCTTTCCACTGCTCTTTTAAAAACTTACGCAATGAAGATGCATAGATGCCAGCGGTGACCTGTCTGGTCAAGTTCGACGCCGTTGTTGAGAAATCTACAGTGGTCCGCGGCTAGTTGACGGCTTCACTGAAGGGGCGCTGTGGGGACAGGACCGAGCCCATTTTCCCGGCTTCGGCGGTCGAGTTTATCGCGAAAGATTCGGCTCCAGGTGCCGTCTTTTGGCACTCGGAAGCAGAGCTCGTTGCCGTCCTTGGTTTTTCCAGGCCCTGAGACTCGGGTCAGTGACTCTACTGTTCTGTTCGCACGCCTGCCCATGCCGAACCCTCAGTTGACCTACGCTTTGGCGGCGGATCTCATTGGAGACTGATGATACGTCTAACCTGATGGGCTTCTGCGGACAAATAAAAAGCCGGTTAGTGGTCGGCGCATATTTATTTTAATGTATTGAAAAATAAGGATAAATTCTTAGATATCTATCATCACCCTCACTTTGACCCCCCACCTCTTCGCTGATCTATGGCGTGCAGAGCCTCGTCAATTTTCTGAGCGATGATGGGCGCCGCTCATGCGCTCTGCGGTGATGATCATCTTGTGGTCGATCTACCTGGATGAGGGTTTGGCAGACAACTGGCTTCAAGTCGCCAACATTGTGCATGCTGAACTGACCGCCACACTCGCCGGTACGGGGCGGATGCCCCGGACTGTTACGCAATGGAGGTGTGAAATGGCTAGCTATGCAAAATACGGGAGCGTTATCGGTCAGCGGCAACAGGCCGCCCTTTCATTGCCAACCCAGACTTAGTGGAGCGCATGCGGCACGACTGGCCCTTGGGTGAGCCTGATCGCGCGACGTTTTATGGGGTTAACGGTTCGGTGAGTCAGGATTGCACTGACTAGCTGCTCGTGGTTACTGGTAGCGATTAGCCTGAGGCGTACTTCCTTTATCCGAGAGTTCGTTGGTCAGCCTTTCTAAGCGCTCTCAGAATAGCCAGCCTTGGTCTGCTGAGTCTTCATAGAGCCGTCAGTATGCTTCCACCTTCTCCTCATTATTTGTGTGTGTTCAACCTTTTCAGTTTGACCGACTTATGATCCGTGGGCTCCCGAGTATTAATTATCCCAATGGCGAATGTAGTTAGCGTGTCGGTCAGTTTCGACTCTGAAGTTTCAGGGCTGCGCCAATGTGACTGCCCGTATAGCATGCCTATTAGCGCATCCGTGATCACTTCAACGCGATCAGTTGGACGGCCTTGCTCGGCGCACTCGCTAGAGACGATGGCATTCAAGAGGCCCGAGTAATTGCATTTAAGCTGGTCGATTTCCTGTTGCTGATCACCAGTGAGGTTGACGAACTCTCTGGTTACCAGAAGCAGGCGATGTTTTTCTGCCAGGTTGAATGATACGAACGCATTGATAAACCGGCGCAGGCGCTCATGATTACTGCTGGCGCCGCGCATGCGCCGTTTGGTATCGGCGAGCAGGTCGGACAGGGCGGCTTCGATCAACTCGAACAGCAGGCATTGTTTGTTCTCTATGTGGTTGTAGAGAGAGCCCGCATGCAGCCCCAAATGGCTGGCCAGGTCGCGCAGGCCGATGGCCTGATAGCCCCGAGTGGCGAAGAGTTCCAGGGCGGCATCGACAAGGCGGTCGCGAGCGCTGTTTGGCGCGTATTTCGGGGTGGTCGTGGCCGCAGGCATCAAGGTGTCCTGTGTTCTTTAGCAAAGAGATTGCCAGGATTGAACGGGCAAATTGGGTTTGACCAAATGTAAGACAACAGGCATCTTACGTAAAGACTAATCGTGGAGGTGTTTTATGGATGGGCAAACGGTCGTAATCGTCGGTGGCGCCTCGGGTTTGGGCTTGGAAACCGCTAAGTTGATGCGCAAGCGCGGCGCGACGAAAATCGGCATTATCGACAGAAATGCAGAGTTGATGGTCGTTGCCGCAGAGATCTTGCGTGCCGAAGGCTGTGAAGTGGCGACCGCAGTAGGCGACATCTCGCGCAAGGAAACCGCCCATGGAGCGTTCCAGCAGATCGTCGACGCCCTTGGTCGCGTCGATTGCCTGGTCAACAGTGCAGCGATTTATCCGCGCCAGGACATTTTCGAGATCAGCGACGACGAATGGGATCTGGAAAACGCCATCAACATCAAAGGCACCTACCACATGATGGTAGCGGCGGTGAAACACATGCAGGCCTATGTAGCCGCGCCTGCCGTCACCGGCCGTATCGTCAATGTCACTTCCGTGGACGCTTTCAAGGCCCACCCGCAGAACGCCCACTACGCCGCGACCAAGGCCGCCGTGGTCAGCCTGACCAAATCCTTCGCCCAGGCCTGCGCCAAGGATCAGATCCTGGTCAACTCCGTCGCTCCGGCCGGCTTTGCCACCGAGCGCGCCAGGCAACTGGGTTTCCTGGGTGAACTGGCCGCCGCCAACCCGCTGGGCCGCGCTGCCGAACCTGCTGAAATTGCCGAGTGGATCGTGATGATGGGCAGCAGTCGCAACAGCTACGCTACCGGGGAAAACGTGATTGTCAGCGGAGGCTATATCTATGCCTGATTCAACGTCTGCCCCGGCGATCTATAAATGCGCCATGGTCACCGGCGCCACCAGTGGTATCGGCAAGGCCGTGGTCATTGCCTTGCGCGATGCCGGTCTGCAAGTGATTGCCGTGGGTCGCAGTCCTGAGGCTTTGCGGGCATTGAGAGCGCAGAAGGGCGTTATCGTCGTCGAGGCCGATGTGCGGCAGGTCGACGTCTTTGACGAGATCCTCGCGCAATACCCGGTGGATGTACTGGTCAATAACGCCGGGGTGCTGTCCAGTCGTGCGGCGTTCCAGGACATCGATCCGGCCGAAATCGACCATATGTTCGATATCAACCTCAAGGCGCCGCTGCACCTGACGCGCAAGGTGCTGCCGGGGATGATTGCTCGCGGTCATGGCCATCTGTTCTTTATCGGGTCCAGTGCTGGTCGCGCGCCGCATCCGGGGGCGGCGGTGTACGGCGCGTCCAAAGCCGGGGTCAGTCTGTTCTGCGACGCGCTGCGTTGCGATCTGCTCGGCAGTGGTGTGCGGGTGACTGAAATCGCGCCCGGCCGTGTGCAGACTCATCTCTACAAGAATGCCATGGGCATGCAGGCAGCCGGTGAGCAGCTATACGACGGCTATGAGTCGATCATGCCCGAAGACATCGCCCAGTTGTTGCTGGCCGCACTTAGTTTGCCACAGCGGGTGGATGTGTCGCGCCTGGAAGTCTTCCCGACGGCTCAGGCAGTTGGCGGTTCGCGAATGGTCAAGACGCTGGATTGATGAGTGGGGCGCAGTGTGTGCGCCCGTTCATTTTGCTGTGCGCAACGGGTGGTAATGAGTAGTGGCAATGCTTGACTGCCTGTAAGACAACATATAACTTACATTTGAAGTGGCGCCCAAGCTTCTTCTCATGACATCAGCAATTCCAGGGGATACGACGATGACTGCGACTTCATGCCGGGTCGGCGTGGACATAGGTGGGACCTTTACCGACATCGCGCTGGATGTAGGCGGCGTCCTGCATTCGACCAAGATTCTCACCGACTACGAGCTGCCGGAGCGCGCCATCCTCAAGGGCGTCAACAGTGTTGTCGAAGCGGCCGGGCTCAAGCTTGCGGATATCGATCAACTGATTCACGGCACTACGTTGGCCACCAATGCCCTGATCGAGCGGCGCGGGGCCCGTACGGCGTTCATCACTACCGAAGGCTTTCGCGACACGCTGGAAATGCGCACCGAAAACCGCTTCGAACAGTACGACATCAATATCACTCTGCCGCCACCGCTGATCGAGCGTGAACACCGTTATACCCTGCGCGAGCGTCTGGATGTCCATGGTCAAGTGCTGATTGCGCCAAGCAAGGCCGATATCGACGCGCTGGTCGAGCGGATCGCTGAAGGCAGTTACGCAAGCATCGCGGTCGGCCTGATCCACAGCTACGTCAACGGCGCCCATGAACGCCTGTTGCGTGATGCCCTGCAAAGCCGTCTGCCCCATGTCTCGGTATCGATTTCCTGCGAAGTGTCGCCGCAGATGCGTGAGTTCGAGCGCTTCAACACGGTCTGCGCCAATGCCTACGTCAAGCCACTGATCAAGTCCTATCTGGATCGTCTGGTAGTCACCCTCAAGAAGTCCGGCGCCGACTGTCCGGTGTTCATGATCCACTCCGGCGGCGGGATTATTTCCGTGCAGAGCGCGGCGGAGTTTCCCGTGCGCCTTGTTGAATCCGGCCCGGCGGGCGGGGCGATTTTCGCGGCAGACATTGCCCGCAAATACGCCCTGGATTCGGTGGTTTCCTTCGATATGGGCGGCACCACAGCGAAAATCTGTCTGATCGAAAACCAGGTGCCGAAAACCGCCAAGACCTTTGAAGTCGCCCGCACCTGGCGCTTCAAGAAAGGCAGCGGCATGCCCATCTCGATTCCCGTGGTGGAAATGGTCGAGATCGGTGCCGGTGGCGGTTCCATCGCCAGTATCGACAGCCTGCGCCAGATCCGTGTCGGTCCGCACAGTGCCGGTTCCGAGCCGGGCCCGGCTTGCTACGGTCGTGGCGGCCAGCAGCCGACCATCACCGATGCCAACCTGTTGTTGGGGCGTCTGGATGCCGACAATTTTGCTGGTGGCGCCATGCGTCTGGAGACCGATAGCGCCGCGTGCGCAGTGACCCGTGCCATCGGGGCACCCCTGAATATGGAAGCGGTCACCGCCGCCTACGGCATCTGTGAAGTAGTCGATGAAAACATGGCCAACGCCGGTCGCGTGCATGCGGTGGAAAGCGGCAAGGATATCGCCGAATACACCATGATCACCTTCGGTGGCGGCGGCCCGCTGCATGCTGCGCGCTTGTGCGAAAAGATGGGGGTGTCGCGCTTCCTGGTTCCGGCCGGTGCCGGGGTCGGTTCGGCGATCGGCTTCTTGCGTGCACCGTTCGGTTACGAGGCGGTGCGCAGTTCCTTCGTGCGCCTGTCCGAATTCGACGCGCCCCAGGTCAATGCCCTGATCGAAGACATGCAGGCCGAATCCATCGGCTTCCTACGCCAGGGCATGCCTGAGGGCGAGCCGGAACTGGAGTGCACGGCGTTCATGCGCTACGTCGGCCAGGGCTGGGAAATTCCCGTCAGCGTGCCATTTAAATCCTTCAGCGCCAGTGACACGGCGCAGTTCAAGACCCTGTTCGAAGCGGCCTACACCATGTTCTTCGGCCGTCCCATCGAAGGGCCGGATATCGAGATCGTCAGTTGGTCGGTCAAGGCCAGTTCGCCGCTATTGGCGGTAGAGCCGGTAGAGCAGATCAAGGCTTCTTACCGCGCCGAAGAAGTCGCCCGCCGTCAGGTGTTCGACGTGGTCAGCGGCGGCTTTGTCGAAGCCGGGATTTTTCAGCGCGAAGAACTGCAACCGGGGGCGCGGGTCGACGGTCCGGCGATCATCGCCGAGCGCGAAACCTCGACCTTCGTGTCGTCCTCGTTCACCGCCACGGTTCAGCCTGATGGCTGCCTGATGGTCGTTCGACGCTAAGCGTCACTTGCATAGAAGGCGATTTTTCATGAGCGATACCTTGATCGATATTCAAATGCAGGTGATGTGGAATCGCCTGATCTCTGTGGTTGAAGAGCAGGCGCTGACCCTGATCCGCACCGCCTTCTCCACCAGCGTGCGTGAGGCGGGCGATCTTTCCGCCGGGGTCTTCGACCGCGCCGGCAACATGCTTGCCCAGGCCGTGACCGGCACCCCCGGTCACGTCAACACCATGGCCGAGGCGGTGGTGCACTTCATCAGGGACATTGGCCCGGAGAACATCTTCGAAGGCGATGTCTATGTGACCAATGACCCGTGGAAGGGCACCGGCCACCTGCATGACATCACCATCGTTTCGCCGTCTTTCTATCAGGGCAGATTGATCGGCTACTTCGCCAGTACCGCCCATGTGGTCGATATTGGCGGCCGTGGCTTTGGTCCCGACGCCCGTGAGGTTTACGAGGAAGGCCTGTTCATCCCGATCATGAAGTTGTTCGAGCGTGGCAAGGTCAACCGCGACCTGATCAATATCCTGCGCAACAACGTGCGTGAGAACGATCGGGTAGTGGGTGACTTCTATGCCCTGTCGGCGTGCAACGAGACCGGTCACAAGCGCCTGTTGAGCATGCTCGAAGAGTTCAAGCTCGATGATCTGGAACACATCGGCGGCTTTATTCTCGAGCACAGCCGCCGTGCCACTCTGGAGTGCTTCAAGACACTGCCCCACGGCGTCTATCAGAACAGCATGACCCTGGACGGCTATGACGTGCCGGTTACTCTGGCGGTGACTTTGACGGTGGGCCCGGACGGCATTCTCACTGATTTCAGTGGCACCTCGGGCATGAGCCAGTTTGGTATCAACGTGCCTCTGGGTTACGCCAAGGCTTACGCCTGCTACGGCCTCAAATGCATCGTCGCCCCGGAAATCCCCAATAACTCAGCGTCCCTTGCGCCGTTCGACGTCACGGCGCCCGAGGGCTGCATCCTCAATGCCAAGCACCCGGCGCCGGTTTCGGTGCGCCATGTGCTCGGCCACTTCGTCCCTGATCTGGTGCTGGGCGCGCTGCACAAATGCCTGCCCGGCCAGGTGCCGGCCGAGGGCGCCAGTGCGTTGTGGAACCTGCACCTGAGCGTGCGTCCGCTGGAAAGCAATCCTCAGGGTCGCAGCGCCGAGATGCTGATGTTCAACAGTGGCGGCATGGGCGCCCGCGCTGCCAAGGATGGCCTGAGTGCCACGGCGTTCCCCAGCGGCGTGCACACCATGCCGGTGGAGGCCACCGAACATGCCGGGCCGGTGATCGTTTGGCGCAAGGAGCTGCGCGACGGTTCCGGTGGTGCGGGGCAACTGCGTGGAGGTCTGGGGCAGGAGATCGAGATTTCTGCGGCGGCCGGTTATTCGTTCCGTTTCAGTGCCATGTTCGACCGCATCGAGTATCCGGCGCGGGGCCTGGAAGGTGGGCGGGAAGGGGCCAAGGGTTATGTCGGCCTGGATGACGGCACGCTGTTGCGGGGCAAGGGCCAGCAGTTCGTTCCGGCCGAGCGTCGGCTGGTGCTTAGTCTGCCGGGCGGCGGCGGTTACGGCGAGCCGGGCCAGCGCCCGCGCGAGGAGGTCGAGCGCGATCTGCGTTTCGGTTACATAAGCGCCGAGCAGGCGCGTGACGATTATGGTTATGAGTCTGGTCGGGGTGGCAAGTAATGGAATTTCAAAGTTCGCGGGTCAGAAAGGTCAAGAGCTCGCCGAGCATGGCGGTATCGGTCCTGGCCAAGCAGATGCTGGCCAAGGGCGAGCCGGTCATCAACCTGAGCCTGGGTGAGCCGGATTTCAATACCCCGGCCCACGTGATCGAAGCCGCCCATCAGGCGATGCTCGACGGCAACAATCACTACACGGCGCCCAATGGCTATGAGTCGCTGCGCCGGGCCATCGTCGACAAGTTCGCTCGTGAAAACGGCCTGAACTACGGCATGGATGAAATCTGCGTGGCCAATGGCGCCAAGCAGCTGTTGTTCAATGCCTTCCTCTCGACCCTGGAGCCGGGAGACGAGGTCATCACGCCCGCGCCTTATTGGGTGTCCTACACCGATATGGTGCTGCTCAACGGCGGTGTGCCCAAGGTTATTCCCTGCGGCTCCGAGTACGGTTTCAAGCTTGATGCGGCGCGCCTGGAGGCAGCCATTACGGAGAAGACCCGCTGGTTGATGCTGAACTCGCCGAACAATCCGTGCGGTGCGATCTACACCGAGCAGGAGTTCGCCGCCCTCGGTGCGGTGCTGGCGCGGCATCCGCGGGTGCTGGTGATTTCCGACGAGATCTACGAGCACATCATCCTTGGCGACAAGGCCTTTGTGCCCTTTGTCATTGCCTGTCCGGCCCTGCGTGAGCGCACCTTGCTGATCAATGGCGTGTCCAAGGCCTATGCCATGACCGGCTACCGCCTCGGTTATGCCGCCGGCCCCAAGGGTTTGATCGATGCCATGAACAAGACCCAGTCCCAGACTACCACCTGCCCGTCGGCCATTTCGCAGCTGGCAGCGGCGGCTGCATTGAGCGGCCCCCAGGATTTCGTGCGCAACGCCAACCGTGAATATCAGGCTCGTGGCGCCATGGTGGTGGAAGGTCTGGCGGCCATCGATGGCCTGGAATTACAGATGCCCGAAGGCGCCTTCTACGCCTTCCCCAAGTGTGAGGCGTTTATTGGCACCCACACGCCGGACGGCGAGGTGATCGAGACCGATACCGATCTGGCCAATTACCTGCTGCGTGTTGGCAAGGTGGCTACGGTGCCGGGCTCGGCCTTCGGTCTGGAACCCTATATTCGCCTGTCCTTTGCGACGTCCCGTGAACAGCTTGCGCAGGCCATCGTGCAGATGCGCGATGCCCTGGCCCTGTTGGTCCAAGTGCCGCAATCACTGACCCAATCGAGAGTTTCCTGATGAGCAAGCCTTTCAAACGACTGTTGATCACCGGCGCCGCTGGGCGCCTGGGCCGAATCCTGCGCGCTGAAATGAGCGCCTTTGCCGAGATCCTGCGCCTGACCGATATCGCTGACATGGGCGAAGCGGCGCCCCATGAAGAGCTGGTGCAGTGTGACCTCGCCAGTTTTGCCGACGTGCTGCCGTTGGCCGAGGGCGTCGACGCGATCATCCATGCCGGTGGCGTGCCGTTGGAGAACACCTTCGAGCTGATTCTCAACGGCAATATCGTTGGCACCTACAACATCTACGAAGCCGCTCGGCAGAAGGGTGTGAAGCGGGTGATCTACACCAGTTCCAACCATGCCATCGGTTTCTACGACCGCACTGAAACCATCGACGCCAGCGTGCCTCATCGCCCGGACTCGCTGTACGGTCTGAGCAAATGCTTCGCCGAAGATCTGGGGCGCTACTACTGGGACAAGTTCGGTATCGAGTCGGTGAATATCCGTATCGGTTCCTCGTTCGAAGAGCCTCTGGACCGCCGCATGCTGGCGACCTGGCTGTCATTCTCCGATTTCAGCCAGATCGTCGAACGCTCACTGCAGGCGCCGCGTGTCGGGCACATGATCGTCTACGGCATGTCGGCCAACCGCGAATCCCTGTGGGACAACCGCGCTGCATCGTCGATCGGTTATGTCGCCAAGGACAGCGCCGATGATTACCGCGAGAAGGTCGAGGCGAAATTCCCGCTCCTGGATCCGAATGAGCCCGCAGCGCGCTATCACGGCGGCAACTTCGCTGGCGCCGGGCATTTCGAAGATCCGAAGTAACGTCTATTCACCGAATTTCAGGGGTCCAAGCCATGGCTTCGACAGCAACAAAGCAGCATTACGATGTGGTGATTGTGGGTGGTGCGGTGAATGGCAGCGCCGTCGCATATTTCCTCGCCAACAACCCGGATTTCACCGGCTCGGTACTGGTCGTCGAGCGCGACTGGACCTACGCCCAATCGGCGACCGCATTGTCCAGCAGCTCGATTCGCGTGCAGTTTTCCAACCCGATCAATATTCAGATTTCCCGGTTTGGCGCCCAATTTATTCGCGACTTTCCCAACCTGATGGAAGTCGGTGGCGACCGGCCTGACCTGGCATTCAAGGAAAACGGCTATCTGTTCCTCGCCGACCAGAAGGGCTTTGATGTGCTCAAGCGCTTGCACCAGACGCAACTGGATAACGGCGCCGATGTGACGCTGATGACCACCGACGCTTTGGTCAAGCGTTTCCCTTGGGTCAACCCTGACAGTCTGGCCGGCGGCACCTATGGCGAAAAGGACGAAGGCTGGTTCGATAACTACGGGATCATGAACGGCTTTCGCAAGAAGGCCCGCTCCTTGGGTGTCGAGTACATCGAGAACGAAGTGGTGGAAGTGTTGCGCAAGGGCGATGTGGTCACCGGCGTGACTTTGGCCAGTGGCGAGCATATCGGCTGTGAGTACCTGGTCAACACTGCCGGAACCCGCGGGCCGAAAGTCGCGCGCATGGCTGGCCTGCAGATTCCCGTGGAGCCGCGCCGTCGTTCGCTGTTCGTGTTCGACTGTCATACGCCGCTGCCAGGCGTGGTGCCCCTGACCATCGACCCCACCGGCGTATTTTTTCGTCCTGAAGGCCATCTGTATCTGGGCGGCACTTATCCCAAGGTCGACCCGGAAGTGGCCTATGACGATTTCGATGTGCTGCACGACGAATTCGAAGAGGAGGTCTGGCCGATCCTGGCCGAGCGCGTACCGGCGTTCGAGGCGATCAAGGTGGTCAACTCCTGGGCCGGGCACTACGACTTCTGTGTGCTCGACCACAACGCCATCGTCGGTCCGCATAACGAAGTGGGCAATTTCCTGTTCTGCAACGGCTTCAGCGGCCACGGCCTGCAGCAGGCACCGGCCATTGGTCGCGGCCTGAGCGAACTGATTACCTACGGTGAATACCGAAGCCTTGATCTGAGCCCGCTTTCATATGCGCGCGTGGTCGAGAATCGTCCCTTTTTGGAAGACTCGGTCATCTGACCGCGCGGCCTGATGGAGAACATGATGACTAACAATAATTCCCAGGCAACCCGCACTGGCGGCCAGGTACTGGTCGATGCCCTGCGTATTAATGGTGTCGAGCGCGCGTTCTGCGTGCCTGGCGAAAGCTATCTGGCGGTGCTCGATGCTCTGCACGACGCCAAGGACGATATCGAGCTGATTGTCTGTCGTCAGGAGGGCGGCGCCGCTTACATGGCTGAGGCCTATGGCAAACTGACCGGCAAGCCGGGTATCTGTTTCGTGACCCGCGGACCGGGGGCGACCAACGCCTCGGTGGGTGTGCACACGGCTTTTCAGGATTCAACGCCGATGATCCTGTTCATTGGCCAGGTGGCTCGTGATCAGGTGGAGCGCGAAGCCTTTCAGGAAATCGATTACCGGCGCATGTTCGGCCAGATGGCCAAGTGGGTGGTGGAAGTGGATGACGCGGCACGCCTGCCGGAGCTGCTCAGCCAAGCCTTCCACCGTGCCACCAATGGCCGCCCTGGCCCGGTGGTGGTGGCCTTGCCGGAAGACATGCTGACCGATGTGGTCAGTGTTCCCGATGCCGGCCCGGCCCAGTCCATCGAACCTGCTGCCGCGCCAGCGGCACTGGAGCAACTGCAAGGGTTGATCGCCGAGGCGCAGCGTCCTCTGGTGGTTCTGGGCGGTGGCGGTTGGGATGCCGGGGCGGTGGCCAATATCCGTCGCTTTATCGAGACCCAGAACCTGCCGGTGGCGGCGTCATTCCGTTGCCAGGACCTGTTCGACAATACCTTGCCCAATTATGCCGGTGATCTTGGTCTGGCAGCGGGTCCTGAGCTGGTCGAGGCGGTGAAGAATTCCGATGTGCTATTGGTGATCGGGGCGCGTCTCGGCGAGATGACCACCGGCGGCTATTCCTTGGTCAATATCCCGGTGCCCAGGCAGAAACTGGTGCATGTGCATCCGGGTATCGAGGAGCTGGGGCGGGTCTATCAGCCGACCCTGGCGATCAATGCCGGGATGAAGACCTTCGCCGCCCAGGTCGCCGCGCTGCCTGCGGTCAAGCCCGAGGGGCTGGCTGAATGGACTGCGCAGCTCAATCTAGGCTACCGTGCCAACTTCGATTGCCCGCCGTCGCCGGGACCAGTGCAGATGAGTCAGGTCATTGCCTGGCTCAATGATCGTCTGCCTCGGGACAGCATCATGACCTGCGGTGCGGGTAACTACACCGGCTGGCTGCATCGCGGCTATCAGCACCGCACCTTCCGCACGCTGCTGGGGCCGACCAACGGTTCCATGGGCTATGGCGTGCCGGCGGCAGTGGCGGCCAAGATCACCGCGCCGGAGCGCATGGTGCTGGCCTTTGCCGGGGATGGCTGCTTCCTGATGAATGGCCAGGAGTTGGCGACGGCGGCCAACTACGACGCGCGGCTGATCGTTATCGTGGTCAATAACGGCATGTACGGCACCATTCGTATGCACCAGGAAAGGACTTATCCGGGGCGTGTGTCCGGCACTGAATTGCACAACCCGGACTTCGCCATGCTGGCCCGTTCCTATGGTTTCCACGCTGAAACCGTGGTCGCCACCGAGCAGTTCGCTGAAGCTTTCGAGCGGTGCGTGGCCTCGCAGAAACCGGCGCTGATCGAGATCCAGGTCGACCCCGAGGCGTTGACGCCACGGATGAGCCTGAGTCAAATCCGTGAAAAGGCGCTGGCTGCGCGGTGATTGCCCTGAGCTGGGTGCAGGTCTTGTAGGGGGGGCGGCAGCAGACGGCTTTATCTCCCGAGCTGACGCCATCGCCAGCAAGCCGGCTCTACACAAATGCATTTCAACTCAAATGATTGTGTCGTTTCTGGAAGATGCGAGCTCACTCCCCGCTCTGCACCAGGCGCTGATAACGCGACAGGCTTTCTTCCAGGTGCTTGCGCAGCGCGTTGCGTGCGGCACTGACATCGCCCATGGTGATGGCTGTAAGGATGGCGCCGTGTTCTCGGCCGATCTTCTTGATATGCGCCAGACGGCTCTTACCGGTGGATTGGCCGTGCTTGAGGTTCAGGTCAAAGATAATGTCCGGGCCGAGGGCTTCCAGCAACTGGGTGAAGTGCGGATTATTGGTGGCCCTGGCAATGGCCAGGTGAAACTCGAAATCGGCCTTGGCTTCTGCTTCCAGATCTGTACCGTCCAGAGCGTTGAAACGGTCGAATGCCTCGGTGATATCCGACAGACTGGCCGGGCTGCGGCGTTCGGCGGCCCGGGCCACGGATTCGGTCTCGACCCCCAGGCGCAGTTCCAGAACCTGCGCGGCGGTGCGAACATCGTCCACCGCAGTGCTCAAGGCATAGCCGATGCGCTTGACGTCCTGCTCGACCACGAACACCCCGACACCTTGCCGGGCGATCAGGCGGCCACCCAGGCGCAGCGACGCGACGGCTTCGCGCACGACCGGGCGGCTGACATTGAATTCCTTGCACAGCTCCTGTTCGGAGGGAAGTTTTTCCCCGGGGCGATAGGTGCCCACATCGATACGGTTGGACAGTTCACGGATAACCGTCTCAGCAAGATTGCCTCTGCGCGCACCTGTCGTGGCGTCCATTTGTGTTGCTCCTGAAACCTGAATGCTCATCACGGAAGATGAATGGTTGAACAGCTGAGTGGGCCTCGTCAAATAAGTTGCAAAGCCTCTGTATTGTCTAGTCGGTAATCGGCTGGACCGGGGCTGCGACAAAGGCCCGTATGTTATCAAACAACTGACCAGATAGGGTGCAAAGCCCGATTATTACGGGTTTTTCCGCCTCGTATCTGTGCATTTTCCTGCCGCTGGAAAATCTTCACGGGCATTTTCATTGAGCCTTAGCATACACCCATTGACAGTTGCCTGCTGACTGTTATCTTACAAGTGCGCCCGCTTTCGGCGAGATGCAATGCAGTGAGAAGGTCCCGAATAAAGTCTGGATGCCGTGACAGGGCCCAGGCGTGGAAAAGAAGACTTGCACGCCAACGTGCTCAATTCGTTTGTCCGTTGATTTCTGGGAGGGGTATATGCGTAAACACAACCTGATCGTCACCGCACTGGCTACGGCTTTGGCCACGGCAATGAGTGTGGGAATCGCCACTGCTGCCGACACCGAGCAGGTCAAGATCGGCTTTGCCGGGCCGCTGACCGGCCCGTCCGGCCACCAGGGTCTCGATGTCGAGCACGGCGTGAGTATCGCCATTGAAGAGGCCAACCAGCAGAAACTGAAAATCGGCGACAAGGTCGTCGAATTCAAACTGGTTTCCGAAGATGATGTTGCCGACCCACGTACCGGTACTGCTGTCGCCCAGCGTCTGGTGGATGCCAAAGTCGCAGTGGTGATCGGTCACTACAACTCCGGCACCAGTATTCCAGCCTCGAAAATCTACGCCGACGCCGGTATCCCGCAGATCTCGCCTTCGGCCACCAATCCGGCGCTGACCAGGCAGGGCATCAAATCGGTGTTTCGCGTGGTAAACGACGACGCCACCCTGGGCCGCTATGCCGGCAACTACCTGGTCAACAAGCTCGCGGCCAAGCGTATCGCCATCTTCGACGACCGTACCGCTTACGGTCAGGGCCTGGCCGATGAAGTGAACAAGGCGGTTAAGGCTGCTGGCGGTAATGTCGTGGTGCGTGAATACACCAATGACAAGGCCACCGACTTCAACGCCATCCTCACGACCGCCAAAGCGCAGCAGGTCGATGCGGTGTTTTTTGCCGCCCTGGATTACCAGGCGGCCCCCATGGCCAAGCAGATGAAGAACCTGGGCTTGAAAGCCAAGTTCATGAACATCGGCAACCTGCCCAACGATGAGTTCAAGAAGATGGCCGGCAGTGCCGCAGAAGGCACCTATGCCTGGAACTACGGCACCCCGCTGCAGGACATGCCCAAGGGCGCGGCCTTCGAACAGAAACTCAAGGCCAAGTATGGCGTCGGCGTAGTGCAGTCCTCGCCAGCGGCCTATGACGCGACCTGGACTGCGATCAGTGCCATGGTCAAAGCCCAGTCGGTCAACCCGGCGACCTATCTGCCAGTGCTGAAAAGTTCCAGCTATGACGGAGTGACCGGGACCATCGCCTTCGACGACGATGGCAACCTGAAAAACGCCGCTGCGACGATCTTCCAGTTCGAAGGCGGCCAGTGGAAAACCCTGTCGGTCGAGCGCGACTGAGCAATCGGCAATCCGCAAAAAACTATAAGCGGGCCATCAAGGCCCGCGACAAACAACAAGAAAAGACTTTTATCTGATCTGCCATGAATGTCACCGCGTCGCTGTCCTCAGCCAGCGCTGGTGGATACGACGCAGCTTTGAGGATTCACCAAGTGGAAGCCAACCTTAATATCTTGTTGCAGCAGGTTCTCAACGGTCTGGTGCTTGGCAGTATCTACGCCTTGGTTGCCCTGGGTTACACCATGGTCTACGGCATCATCGGCCTGATCAATTTCGCCCACGGTGAGATCGTCATGGTCGGTGCAATGGTGACGATTTCCGTGCTGACCATGCTCGCCGGTTTTGGCTTCGCGCCGGGCGTGTTGACTCTGCTGTTCGCCATCATGATTGCGGCGGTGGTGTGCATGCTCATGGCTCAGGGGATGGAGAAATTTGCCTACCGTCCGCTGCGCAAGGCCCCACGTCTGACCCCGCTGATTCTGGCTATCGGCATTTCGATTTTCCTGCAGAACCTGGCGATGATGATCTGGGGGCGCGGCTACAAGACCTTCCCTGAAGTGGTCGAGACCCAGCCCATCGATATCTTCGGCGCCACCATCACCAATATTCAGTTGAGCATCATGTTGATCTCGGTGGTGATCATGTTGGCGCTGTGGCTGTTGGTCGACAAGACCCGCCTGGGCAAGGCCATGCGTGCCACCGCGCAGAATCAGGAAGTAGCCGGCCTGATGGGCATCAATATCAATCGGGTGATCTCCGCCACCTTTGTCATCGGTGCCTCTCTGGGTGCCATCGCCGGGGTCATGCGCGCCGTCAACTACGGCCAGGCCGACGCCTATATGGGGTTGTTGCTCGGTCTCAAAGCGTTTTCCGCAGCGGTACTGGGCGGCATCGGCAATCTGTTCGGGGCCATGGCCGGGGGGCTGTTGCTGGGCCTGATTGAATCTCTGGCGGCCGGTTATACCGGGCAGCTTACTGGCGGGTTTCTCGGCGCCAACTATCAGGACATCTTCGCCTTCATGGTGCTGATCATGGTCCTGCTGTTCCGGCCCAACGGCCTGATGGGCGAACGCATGGCCGATCGCGCTTAAGGGAGAGGCTGCTATGAAAAACACTATCAATAATGTTTACGCTCAATATGCCTTGCTGGCCCTGGCGTTCATCGCCCTGCCTTTTGTGGTCGAGGCCATTCCGTTCCTCGGGCCGACCTGGGTGCGCATCCTCGGCTTTGCCATGCTCTATGTGTTACTGGCTTTGGGCCTGAATATCGTCATCGGTTACGCCGGTCTTTTGGACATGGGCTATATCGGGTTCTATGCCATCGGCGCTTACCTTTACGCCTTGCTGTCCTCGCCGCACCTGAACCTGGCGGGGTTGGCTGAAGGGGTACTTAACTGGCCGCTGTGGGTGATCATTCCGTTATCGGCAGTGGTAGCGGCGTTTTGCGGAGTGCTGATCGGGGCGCCGGTGCTCAAGCTGCGCGGCGACTACCTGGCCATCGTCACCCTGGGGTTCGGTGAAATTATCCGCATTTTTATGAATAACCTGGACCAACCGGTGAATATCACCAACGGTCCCCAGGGCATTGCCGGCATCGCGCCGCTGCATATCGACGGCGGTGCCTGGAGCTACGCCGCTGACCAGGCGCCCCACGCGATCCTGAGCTTGCAGAGCAAGTGGAGCCTGTTCGGCCTGCAGGTGTCGCCGGTGATCAGCTATTACCTGTTCTTCCTCGCCGTGGTGGTAATGGCGATCATCCTTTCCAAGCGTCTGGAAGTGTCACGCATCGGCCGCGCCTGGATGGCCTTGCGCGAGGACGAAGTGGCCGCCGAAGCCATGGGTCTGAACAAGCGCAACCTCAAGCTGCTGGCCTTTGCCATGGGTGCCACCTTTGGCGGGGTCTCCGGTGTGCTGTTCTCGGCTTATCAGGGGTTTGTCAGTCCGGAGTCTTTCACGCTGATGGAATCGATCATGGTCCTGGCCATGGTGGTGTTGGGTGGCATGGGCTCGATTCGCGGCGTGGTGCTGGGGGCGCTGATCCTGTCGGTGATGCCGGAAGTGTTTCGCGACCTGGTCAACTGGGTACAACCCTATGTGCTGGACAACGTGACCTTTATCAGTCGCGAAGTGCTGCGCAACGTCCTCGATGCTTCGACCCTGCGCATGCTGGTGTTCGGTCTGGCACTGATCCTGGTCATGCGTTTCCGTCCCGAAGGACTATGGCCGTCGAGTCGGCGCCGTGCCGAACTGCATGAGGACGAAAGTGAACCGTTGGTGCCCGCACCGGCACTGGACAGTACGGTTGGCCATCAGGAGTCGGCACCTGCCGGTTTCGGATTGAAAGAGGCGAATAAGGTATGAGCGACGTATTGTTGGAGCTGCGTTCGGTCAGCAAGTTTTTTGGAGGCCTCCAGGCTTTACATGGGATAGACCTGAGCATCAAGCGCGGCGAGATTCGCGGGTTGCTGGGTCCCAATGGCGCGGGCAAGACCACGCTGTTCAACGTATTGACTGGGTTGTATCGCGCTGAAGAAGGCAAGGTGACCTTTGACGGCAAGCCATTGCGCATCAACAAACCGCACAAGGTGGTGGAGGCAGGCATCTCCCGGACCTTCCAGAACATCCGCCTGTTCCACAATATGACGGCCCTGGAAAACGTCATGATCGGCCGGCATGTGCGCACCCAAAGCGGGGTGTTCGGTGCGATCCTGCGCACCCGTCGCTGTGTGCAGGAAGAGCGCGAGATCCACGAGGCGGCGCGCTACTGGCTCAATTATGTCGGCATTGCCCGCTTTGCCGACGAACTGGCGAAGAACCTTTCCTACGGTGATCAGCGCCGTCTGGAAATCGCTCGGGCACTGGCCACCGAACCGCTTTTGGTGGCCCTGGATGAGCCTGCGGCGGGAATGAACGCCTCGGAGACCGAGGGGCTGCGCCAGCTGATGTGCAAGATGAAGGCGGACGGCAAGACGGTGCTGCTGATCGAACACGATGTGAAACTGGTCATGGGCCTGTGCGATCACGTCACCGTGCTGGAATTCGGCAGGAAGATCGCCGATGGCCTGCCTGCGCAGGTGCAAAAAGATCCTCGGGTGATCGAGGCTTATCTGGGTTCGGAGACGGCATGAAAAATATCCTTCAGGTACAGGATCTCAAAGTGGCCTACGGGGCCATCCAGGCGATCAAGGGGCTGAACTTTCATGTCGGCGAAGGCGAGATGGTGGCCCTGATCGGCGCCAATGGCGCGGGCAAGACCACTACCCTCAAGACCCTGGCCGGGCTGCTGACACCGACCGTTGGGCAGATCACCTTCGACGGCAAGGTGCATTCGAAGATCAAGAGCTATGACCTGATCCGCGAAGGCCTGGCCCTGGTGCCGGAAGGCCGGGGAATCTTCCCCAAGCTGACGGTCCACGAAAACCTGGAAATGGGTGCCTTCTCCCGTACCGATGGCAAGACCGCCATCGAGGCCGACATCGAGCGCATGTTCGGCATTTTCCCTCGACTCAAGGAACGCGCCTTTCAACTGGCGGGCACCATGTCCGGGGGCGAGCAACAAATGCTGGCGATTTCCAGGGCGCTGATGGGCAAGCCCAAGCTGCTGTTGTTGGACGAACCATCCATGGGGCTGGCACCAATCATCGTCCAGAAAATATTCGAGACCATCCGCGAAGTGGTCAAGAGCGGAGTGACCCTGTTGCTGGTCGAGCAGAACGCCAAACTGGCCCTGCAAACCTGCCAGCGCGCCTATGTGATCGATGGCGGACGCATTGCTCTGGAAGGGCAGGCGGATGAGTTGCTGCATAACGAGCGGGTGCAAAAGGCGTATCTTGGCGAATAGTACGAACGTAAGCAGTGGACGATCGCGAATACGCCGCCTCGGTCTGATCCCGCTCATCATGAGCAAGCGCCAGCTCACACAGCTCTCGCGGAAACTGAGTGCACTCATTCGCCCAATCCCGAAAGGTAGAACGAAAGCCATGCCGAGTAATGTCAACATGCCCAAGCTTATGCAGCAGCGTACGTACGGCATTGGCGTGAATCACACCGCTTTTTCCCTGCCCAGGAAATAGATAAACCGAGTCAGTGCGATCTATGCCTCTCAGCATCTCTACCGTCTCAAGGGGAAGAGGAATACTGAACGGCTTCTTCATCTTCATGCGCTCCCCAGGAAGCGTCCAGATCGCCTTATCCAGATCAAACTCGGACCATTGGGCAAAGCGAACCATGTGAGATCTGGCGCCGGTCAGAATGAGCAGGCGGGTGGCCACAGCGTCGCGGCTGGGTATCCCCGCTAGCTTGCTCATCAACGGCGGCAGGTCGCGCCAGTGCATCGCCGGGAAATGCTGGCGCTGCCGGGCCTTTTTCTTTTCTGCTTTGCTCAGAAGATTATCCAAGTGGCCACGCCAGCGAGCCGGGTTGTCTCCTTCTCGCAGACGGCGAGCTTTGGCGGCGTCCAATATCTGTTCTATCTGGCCGCGTACTTCGTCGGCAGTGCGGGTCGTGGTTGCCCAAATAGGACGCAAGACCTTCAGGACGTGATCGGTTTGTATGGCATCAGCCGAGAGTTGGCCAATGGTGGGGAAGGCATACAGTTCGAGCTTGCGTAGCCAGCCTTTACGTCATATGTCTGACCAGCCAGCGCCATGCGCTTGCTGGTGCTGTGTTGCCAAGTCTTTGAGCGTAACGCTGCGCGCGGAGGCCTGTCGTTCAGCTTCGCGTTTCGATTCTCTCTGCGCGTCGCGGTCGGAGAGTGGGTCGGTGCCAGTGTTGAGGACTTTGCGTTGGTCCGCAGCTAGTTGGCGGGCTTGGCTGAAGGATACTGTGGGGAAAGGGCCCAGTTCCATTTCACGGCTTCGGCCTTCGAGGTTGTAGCGGAAGATCCAGCTCGAGGCGCCGCTTTTTGATACCTGAAAATAGAGCCCATCGCCGTCGTTGGTCTTCCCAGGCTCTGCGGCTTAGGCCAGTGACTCCACTGTCTTGCTTGTTAGCTTACCCACACTTCACCTCTCAACCGACCCACACCTTGACCCACACTTTGGAGGCGGATTTCAATGGTCGCCTGTAGATCTCCATAGACTGATAATACGTCTAGAGCCCCTAAATCATAGGGTTCGTGGGCCTTGATGGATTTCCGTGGCGCATTAAAAAGCCGGCTTGTGGCCGGCTTCTCGTGGGCAATCTTGGAATATTTTTGGTAAACCGCAATCGCCTGCAAAGGGTGCCCTGACGGGCGCTGTCTGGACGGGATCGGTGCATCACTGATGCCCGTTGTCGCAGCCGTCGCCGTGTGGGTGGCGGCTGCGTAAAACGTGGCGCGGATGATACTGGTGTTTGTCGTTAATGGACAGTGCTGAAATGTTACCGATCAGGGGAAAGACGCCTCCTGCCTGCGATTGAAGGTGGACCACCAGAAAATCCAGCCGATGATGCGTAGTTGCTGTTGTTCCAGGTGCTTGGCGTTGAGGTATTCGTCGGGGTATTCGTGGTGGTTGTGGCTGCGCAGGCGCAGGCCGCCGCCCGGGCGGCGGTAAAGATAGGCGATGCGCAGCATGCCGCTGTGTTCCACGGCGTACATTTCGCCATCGATAACGCGGGTCTGGCTGCGATCAATGCCGATCAGGGAGCCGTCCTGGATCTTGTCGGCCATATTGCGGCCGGTCATGGGCACGCAGAGGGTGTTGGCCATGTCGATGTTCATCGCCTGCAGGATGTATTGCGGCAGGCGGATTTTTTTGCCGGGGACGGGGACTATCACTTCTTCGTCCGGTTGGCGTTGGTAGTTGGGGTCGCGTTCTTTATAGAGTGGGATATCCGCGTCGCCGCGCATCAGGCCTCGGCCTTGATGCAGGTGCGCGTTGTCGCCGCCGGTGTTTTCGTTGGCGGATTCGCTGGGATGCTTGGGGCCTTCTCCGGTTTTCAGCCAGCGAGCGTTGACGGTCAGTAGTTCAGCCACCTCGTCCAGACGAGCCAATGGAATGCCACGCTTGAACCAGTTGTTCACGTGTTGCGGCGTGACCTTGCGGTTGGCGGCGAAGTCCGTTGCAGAGAGATGGCACTCCCGCAGGAGGGCACGTAGTCGATCACCTGATGTATTCATGGAGTGGGAGTTTACGAGGCTCTTTGCGCTGTTTAAATAAACATGGCGTTCAAATATGCGAGGTATCAAGTTGCAGTTCGATGCAAGGGACTACATGGTTTTTACTAAATTGTAGGAAGCTTCTGTAATTAGGGTGCGAGTGGTAAATAATTAAATTTGATAAGGCGTCGCACCTTCTGCATGGGACGCGATGTTTAAGGCGCTTGTTGTCCTGCTGCAAGTTTCAACAATTGTTTATTGAAAGTGCATTGTTTCCTTTTTGCAGGCAATGCGGGAACCGGGTTATGCGCGTGGTTTTGGTCTGGTGTAGACACAGGAGGAGAAGTGATGCAGAGGGGATGGCACCTTCGGAGCGCTCATGGCGAGCGGCTCCGAGGGTTTGTAGCGGGTATCAGCCCTTGTAGGCGGCTACCGATTTCATGATCTCGGCGCGGGCGGCGTCAGCGTTGCCCCAACCATCGATCTTCACCCATTTGCCTTTTTCGAGATCCTTATAGTTCTCGAAGAAGTGCTTGATCTGCTCCAGCAGCAGTGGCGGCAGGTCGGTGTACTCTTTGACGTCGACATACAGTTGCGACAGTTTGTCGTGTGGTACTGCGATAACCTTGGCATCGCCGCCGCCGTCGTCGGTCATGTTCAGGATGCCGACCGGACGGGCGCGGATCACCGAACCTGGAGTGACCGGGTAAGGAGTCACGACCAACACGTCGAGGGGGTCACCGTCGTCGGCCAGGGTGTTGGGGATGAAGCCATAGTTGGCCGGGTAGAACATCGGGGTGGCCATGAAGCGATCAACGAACAGGCAATCGGATTCTTTGTCGATTTCGTATTTGATCGGCGCGTGGTTGGCCGGAATTTCGATCGCGACGTAGATGTCGTTCGGCAGGTCTTTGCCAGCCGGAATCTTGCTGTAGCTCATTGGGCATTGCCCCCTTAGTTTGACCAGACAGGTTTCGGCTGATTAAGCCAAAAAGTGGGCCGGATTATAGGCATATTCCACGGGCGTTGCCATGCGCGACGTTAGTCCCTAGACGTTGGTAGCGTCGAGGTTACGGGGCAGTGCGTTCAGGCGGGCCAGGGTGTCCTGGCGATAGAAGGCGCTCAATTGGGCGTAGACCTCTGGATAAGCGGTCATCAGCAAGTCGGGGGCGCTGAAGAAGTATTCGCTGGTGACGGCGAAGAATTCCGCCGGGTTTTCCGCAGCGTAGGGGTCGATGGCCGTTTCGCTGTCGGGATCATGGTCGAGTTGGCGGTTGAGGTCGTCGTAGGCGCTTTGCATGGCGTCAGCCCAGTCGCTGGTGCGCATATCTCGGTGCAATGGCGGCAGGCCGTTGGCGTCGCCATTGAGCATGTCGAGCTTGTGCGCTAGCTCGTGGATCACCAGATTGTAGCCGTCCCAGCCGCCGCTGCTGAGTACGCCAGGCCAGGCCAGGATCACCGGGCCTTGCAGCCAGGCTTCGCCGCTGTGTTCGCCATCCCATTCGTGTTCGATGCCGCTGGTGTCGCGGTGGCGCTGGGGGCTGAGGAAGTCGTCCGGGTACAGGACGATTTCATGAAAGCCCTGATACCAGTTGAGGTCGCCAAGGTTGAGCAGCGGCAGTTGCGCCTGGGCGGCGAGGAACAGGCGTTGCTCGTCGTCCAGCTCGACGCCGGGCAAGGTGGTGAGTTGTTTGGCGTGAAGGAACAGCACGCTGCTGTCACGCAGCCAGCCGTCCTGTTCGGCGCTCAGGCCGTCGAGGATCGGCAGACGTTCGCGTACCCGTTGCCACAGTAGCGGGGCAACGGGGTGTCTGGCCAGCGTGCGTCGTCGCCGCCAGTCGCGCAGCGACCACATGCCTTAACGGGCTTCGGCGGTGCGGGACATACGGCTGCGGATAAAGCCGATGATCATCGGCAGCAGCGATATGAGGATAATGGCCAGGACCAGGAAGGTCAGGTTTTTCTTGATGAACGGGATATTGCCGAAGAAGTAGCCCAGGGTGACCAGGCTGCCGACCCAGAGTATCGAGCCCAGCACGCTGAAGCCAAGGAAGCGCGGGTAGGACATGCGCCCGACACCGGCGACGAACGGCGCGAAGGTGCGGATGATCGGCAGGAAGCGCGCCAGGGTTACGGTCTTGCCGCCATGGCGGTCGTAGAACTCGTGGGTGCGGGTCAGGTAGTCGCGACGGAAGATTTTCGAGTTGGGGTTGCTGAACAATTTTTCGCCAGCGGTACGACCGATGATGTAGTTGGTGCTGTCACCCAGGACCGCCGCCAGCATGAGCAGGCCGCCGAGCAGCACCGGGTCCATGCCGCCACCAGCTGCCACGGCGCCGGCGATGAACAGCAGGGAGTCGCCGGGCAGGAAGGGCGTCACTACCAGGCCGGTCTCGCAGAAGATCACCAGAAACAGGATCGCGTAGACCCAGGTGCCGTATTGGTTGACCAGCATGTCGAGGTACACATCGAGATGCAGGATAAGGTCGAGGGGGTTGAAATCCATAGGGGGCACCTGTGTTGATAGCCCGTACCGGGCCGTGCGCTGAGAAAGTACTACAGGGAAGTGGGCGACATTATAGGGGGAGAATATGTGAAGGGGTGGTCGGTAATTGTGTAATGCAATGTAAGACTTCTGTGGGACCGGCTTTGCCGGGAAGACGGTATGGCAGACGATGAAACTATATCGATTCTGCCCACGCCTTCCCGGCTAAAGCCGGTCCCACATTGGTTCTGTGTTTGCTGCGCGATAACGTGGTGTCGCGCCAGTATCTACAAAAAACTCATTCCCATTCAGAGAGTGGCGTCATTCATTGATCGGCAACACATAGTTCTTGAATTGAGTATCTTCCTTGAAACCAATCGATTCATAGACCTTTTGTGCTACTTCGTTATTGCTACTGGTGGAGACCCGCATGCGCACGGCGTGGGATTGCTTGGCCATTTTCTTGGCCTGCTTCATCAGGTGATCGGCGACCAGTTGGCGGCGGGCGTCTTCGGCGACGTAGATATCGTTGAGAATCCACACTCGTTTGAGCGACAGCGAGGAATAGCTTGGGTACAACTGGCAAAAGCCCAGCAGCTTGTTGTCGTCATCGTCCGGCAAGGCCAGATAGATCACCGATTCTTCTCGGCGCAGGCGCTTTTCCAGGAAGCTGCGGGACGAGTCCGGATAAGGCAGTTCGCCGTAAAATTCGCGGTACTTGACGAACAGGGGGGTCAGCAAGTCCAGGTGGTCGAGCGTGGCTTGAATGATCCGCATGGTAGGGCCTCAACTTCTCTGTGGGCGTTTTCGCGATGCTGCCCAATGGCTTTAGAAAGCGCAATCTAATGCTTGATCCGATGGCACCGCGAGCAGGAAATTACCACGACTGCCATCGGCGGGCGTGGCGCTGTCCAGTGTGTACGGTTGCGCTTCATTCTTGAGGTGCACGCCGGAGAGTTGTCGGCGCCAAGCCTCGCGCATCAGGTAAAGCAAGCGATGTGCCGCCATGGCATAACTCAGGCCGATTTTTGCAGCATAGGTGAAATACAGGCCCAGGCAGTCCGGCGAACTGAGGCCGGGGCGTTCGCCGATCAGGATCACCACCATTTTCGCGGCGAGCAGCTCGCCGATTTCGTCGGCGAGCGTCAGAAATAACAATGGCCCCCGAAGGAGCCATTGGTTTCAAGCCGCAGGACTTATCAGAAGAAGCCCAGCGGATTGGTGTCGTAGCTCACCAGCAGGTTTTTGGTCTGTTGGTAATGTTCCAGCGCGATCTTGTGGGTTTCGCGGCCGACGCCGGACTTCTTGTAGCCACCGAACGCGGCATGGGCCGGGTAAAGGTGGTAGCAGTTGGTCCATACACGACCGGCCTTGATGGCGCGACCGACGCGCCAGGCGCGGTTGATGTCGCGGGTCCACAGGCCGGCACCCAGGCCGAACTCAGTGTCGTTGGCGATGGCCACGGCTTCGGCTTCGTCCTTGAAGGTGGTGACGCTGACCACCGGGCCGAAGATTTCTTCCTGGAACACGCGCATCTTGTTGTTGCCTTTGAGCAGCGTCGGCTGGATGTAGTAGCCGGTTGCCAGGTCGCCTTCCAGTTTCTCGACCTTGCCGCCGGTCAACAGCTCGGCACCTTCGCCCTGAGCGATTTCCAGGTAGGAAAGGATTTTGTCGAACTGTTGCTGCGAGGCCTGGGCGCCGACCATGGTGTCGGTATCCAGCGGGTCGCCGCGTTTGATTTTCAGAACCTTCTTCATCACCGCTTCCATGAACTGCGGGTAGATGGATTCCTGAACCAGTGCGCGGGACGGGCAGGTGCAGACTTCACCCTGGTTAAAGAAGGCCAGTACCACGCCTTCAGCGGCTTTCTCGATGAACTCGGGTTCGGCGCTCATGATGTCTTCGAAGAAGATGTTCGGCGATTTGCCGCCCAGTTCCACGGTGGACGGGATGATGTTTTCCGCCGCCAGTTTCATGATGTGCGAGCCGACCGGGGTCGAGCCGGTAAAGGCGATCTTGGCGATGCGCTTGCTGCTGGCCAGGGCTTCGCCGGCTTCACGGCCGTAACCTTGCACGACGTTGAGCACGCCCGGTGGCAGCAGGTCGCCGATCAGTTCCATCAGCACGCTGATGCCCAGCGGGGTCTGCTCGGCGGGTTTGAGCACGATGCAGTTGCCGGCAGCCAGGGCTGGCGCAAGTTTCCAGGCGGCCATCAGCAGCGGAAAGTTCCACGGGATGATCTGGCCGACCACGCCCAGTGGCTCGTGAATGTGATAGGCCACAGTGTTGCCGTCGATTTCTGCGGCGCTGCCTTCCTGGGCGCGCAATACGCCAGCGAAGTAGCGGAAATGGTCAACGGCCAGGGGGATATCGGCGTTGAGGGTTTCACGCACGGCCTTGCCGTTGTCCCAGGTCTCGGTGATGGCCAGTAGTTCCAGGTTGGCTTCGATGCGGTCGGCGATTTTCAGCAGGACCAGCGAACGCGCCTGGACGGAGGTCTGGCCCCAGGCCTCGGCCGCAGCATGGGCGGCATCGAGGGCTTTTTCGACGTCTTCGGCAGTAGAGCGAGGAAATTGCGCAATCAGCTTGCCGTTGACCGGAGAGGTGTTCTCGAAGTACTGGCCTTTGACCGGCGCAACGAATTCGCCGCCGATGTAGTTGCCGTACTGGGTCTTGAAGGTAACGAGGGAGCCTTCAGTGCCGGGATGGGCATAACGCATGTTGATATCTCCTGATTCTTATTGTTTAAGGGGGATAGCTGAGGCATAGCGGTACGACTACGCGCAATTGGCGCTTGCCAAAGCGTAGAGCAAAGGCCGGGCCACTGCCGGGAACAGCCGTATTTTCAAGGGTTTTATCGACTGTCGCGGCTGCATGAGCACAGCGTTGTCGCGAGCCTGACACAGCCATCGGTGACACTTTGTACCGTTAATGGCACAGCCTGTGACTCATCGGTCAGCGCACATTGCAATGCGCGGCGCCGTGGAGGATGCTGGGCGGCAACTCCTCGGGAGAATAATAAAAAGTGCACAGCAATCACCTGACCCGCCACGCTCAGCAAGTCCTCACGGTTGCCCAGGGCAAGGCCCATGTGACCGGCCCCGGTAGCGATCCTTCGATTGCCCGCTCCTGGCTGCGCTGCCTGGAGGACTATCACCTCGACCCCGCTCACGCCAATGCTCCCACCGTGCTCGAACATGAACGCGTGCTGGAAAGCCGCGGGCGGCTGCATCAGGTCCTGCAGATAGCCGGAGGCGAGATGACCAGCCTGCATCAGCAGTTGTCCGGCGGCCACGCCGTGCTGCTGACCGATGCCCGCGGGGTCATTCTCAACTGTGTGACCGCACCTGCCGAGCGCGGTATTTTCGAGCGCGCCGGGCTGTGGCTGGGCGCCGACTGGAGCGAGGCGTGCGAGGGCACTAATGGCATCGGTACCTGCCTGGTGGAGCGTCAGTCCCTGACCATTCATCGCGACGAGCACTTTCGTGGCCGTCATACTGGCCTGACCTGCTCAGCCAGCCCGGTGTTCGATCCCCACGGCGATCTGCTGGCAGTCCTGGATGTATCGTCGGCACGTCAGGATGTTTCCCGGCAGAGTCAGTTCCACACCATGGCTCTGGTCAATCTGTCGGCCAAGGTGATTGAAAGCAGTTATTTCCTCAGCCACTGTGACGATCAGTGGCTGCTGCGTTTCCACCTCCAGGCCGAGTCCGTGGGGCTGTTCAGCGAAGGGCTGCTGGCGTTCGACGGGGAGGGGCGGATCACCGCGCTGAATCAGAGCGCTATCAATCTGCTCGGCCTGGGGCGCAGCCATGTGCTGGGCCAGTCGGTGGAGCGTTACTTCGACTGTTCACTGGATCAACTGCTGTCCCGCGCCAGTGCCGAGGCCCTGGCCTGTTGGGCTTTGCGGACTCGCGACGGTCGCGGCTTCCATGCTTCCCTGCGCGCTCCGGCTGCCACTGCGCCTGCGGCCTATGCGCCAATTCTGGCCAAGCCAGTGCTGGCTCCCGTCCGTCCTCCGATTGGTATTTGCCTGGAAGACGCCGCCCTGCAAACGGCGTTTCGCCGCTCACTGCGGGTGTTTGAGCGAGATGTGCCGCTGTTGGTCAATGGCGAAACCGGTTCAGGCAAGGAAGCCTTCGCCAAGGCAGTGCATCAAGCCAGCCTGCGCAACGACAAACCCTTCGTTGCGCTCAACTGTGCGGCCATCCCGGAAAGCCTGATCGAGAGCGAGCTGTTCGGTTATCGCGGCGGCAGTTTTACCGGTGCACGCAAGGAGGGCATGCGCGGCAAGTTGCAGCAGGCCGACGGTGGCACGCTGTTTCTCGATGAGATTGGCGATATGCCACTGGCGTTGCAGACCCGCCTGTTGCGGGTACTCGAGGAGCGTATGGTGGTGCCTATCGGCGGCGAAGCCCAGGCGGTGGATGTACGTATTATCAGCGCGACCCACCGTAATTTGCTCGAGCGGGTCGGCGATGGCAGTTTTCGCGAAGACCTTTATTACCGTCTCAATGGCCTTGAAGTTGCCTTGCCACCGCTGCGCGAGCGCAGTGACAAGTCCGGGTTGCTGGATTTTCTGCTGGCGCAGGAAGCGCGCGGGCAGGTGGTCAGCCTCGACGATCCGGCACGGCAGGCGCTGCTGAGTTTCAACTGGCCGGGTAATGTCCGGCAGTTGCGTACCGTACTGCGCACCTTGACTGCCTTGAGCGAGGACGGTCGCATTGGTCTGGATGATCTCCCCGCAAATATTCGTCAGGACCGCGTTGCTCCGGTATGCGCCGCAGCGAGTGACAGCCCTCTCGAGGAGGCCGAGCGCAGCGCCTTGCTCGCGGTACTGGAGAGCCAGCGCTGGCACATGACCCATTGCGCCCGTGAGCTTGGCATCAGCCGCAATACCTTGTACCGCAAGCTGCGCAAGCATGGGATCGAGCGTTGAGGCGACGATCGGGGAGCGATTTCTGCTAACCTGCGCCCATGTTTTCAGGGGTTGGTCATGCATATTCATATCCTCGGTATTTGCGGCACGTTCATGGGTTCGCTGGCGGTGCTCGCCAAAGAGTTGGGCCATAAAGTCACCGGCTCCGACGCCAACGTCTATCCGCCCATGAGCACACAGTTGCAGGCGCAGGGCATTGAGCTGACCCAGGGCTACGATGCCGCCCAGCTCGATCCGGCGCCGGACCTGGTGGTCATCGGCAATGCCCTGTCCCGTGGCAACCCGGCGGTGGAATACGTGCTGAACAAGGGCCTGCCCTACGTTTCCGGCCCACAGTGGCTGGCCGATCATGTCCTGCAAGGGCGCTGGGTGCTGGCCGTCGCCGGTACTCACGGCAAGACCACCACCAGCAGCATGCTGGCCTGGGTGCTGGAGCATGCGGGTATGAGCCCCGGCTTCCTGATCGGCGGCGTGCCGCAGAACTTCGCGGTGTCGGCCCGTCTCGGCGGTACGCCGTTCTTCGTGGTCGAGGCTGATGAGTACGACAGCGCCTTCTTCGACAAGCGCTCCAAGTTCGTCCACTACCGTCCGCGCACAGCGATCCTTAATAATCTTGAGTTCGATCATGCGGACATCTTCCCGGATCTGCCAGCGATCGAGCGGCAATTCCACCATTTGGTACGGACCATTCCGAGCGAAGGCCTGGTAATTCATCCGACCACTGAGCCCGCGCTGGCGCGAGTCATTCAGATGGGTTGCTGGACCCCGGTACAAACCACCGGTCAAGGCGGCCAGTGGCAGGCGCGCCTGCTCAGCGAAGACGGCTCGCGCTTTGAAGTGCTGTTCGATGGTCAGGTGCAAGGCACGGTCGAGTGGGACATGACCGGTCAGCATAACGTCGCCAACGCCCTGGCGACCCTGGCAGCGGCGCGGCATGTCGGTGTCGTGGCGGCATTGGGTATCGAAGCCCTGAGCGCTTTCAAGAGCGTCAAACGGCGTATGGAGAAGGTCGCCGAAGTACACGGCATCACCATTTACGACGACTTCGCCCATCACCCGACGGCCATTGCCACGACTCTGGATGGCCTGCGCAAGAAGATCGGCGATGCACCGCTGATTGCGATCATCGAGCCGCGCTCCAATTCCATGAAGCTCGGCGCCCATCGCGATGGCTTGCCGCAAAGTGTGCAGCAGGCTGATCAGGTGGTCTGGTATGCCCCGGCCAATCTGGGCTGGGATCTGGGCGCCACGGCGGCGCTTTGCTCGGTGCCTGCGGTGGTCTGCGACTCTCTGGAGGCGATCATTGCCCGGGTTAAAAGCCAGGCGCAGCCGGGGACTCACGTGGTTATCATGAGCAACGGCGGCTTCGGCGGCCTGCACGGCAAGCTGGCCGAGGCGCTGCAATGATTGGCATGAACGGTCCCGAGCGCATCACCCTGGCCATGACCGGCGCATCGGGGGCACAGTACGGCCTGCGCCTGCTCGACTGCCTGGTGCGGGAAGATCGCGAAGTGCACTTCCTCATTTCCAAGGCGGCGCAGTTGGTCATGGCCACCGAGACTGACGTCCGCCTGCCGCCCAAGTCGAGCATGATGCAGGCCTTCCTCACCGAGTATACGGGCGCGGCACCGGGGCAGATTCGTGTGTATGGCCGCGATGACTGGATGTCGCCGGTGGCCTCCGGCTCCGGTTCGCCAGCGGCCATGGTGGTGGTGCCTTGTTCTACCGGTACGCTGTCGGCGATTGCCACGGGTGCCTGCAATAACCTGATCGAGCGAGCGGCGGATGTCACCCTCAAGGAGCGCCGCCAGCTGATTCTGGTGCCTCGCGAGGCGCCGTATTCCAGTATTCATCTGGAAAACATGCTCAAGCTGTCGAATATGGGCGCAGTGATCCTGCCGGCATCCCCCGGCTTTTATCACCAGCCGCAGACCATCGATGACCTGATCGACTTCGTTGTCGCCCGGGTGCTCAACCTGCTGAATATCCCTCAGGACATGCTGCCGCGCTGGGGCGAGCGCCATTTCGGCACCGATGAATAGGCTGTTGCTGGCCGCGCTGATGCTGACGACGGCGGGTTGCGCCAGCGTCAGCACCCTGGATGCGGCCAAACCGGGAGCGCCAGTGGTTTACTCGGGCACGCGCCTGGATCTGTATGCCTTGCAGGGCGGTTGCTGTGCCAAGGACCGTTTTGGCGCCGAAGCCCCACGCTACCCGGCTCTGGACCTGCCGGCGAGCGCCCTGCTCGATACCTTGCTGCTGCCATTGTCGTTGCTGACGGTGTTGGGGGTGGGGTTTCAGGCGAGTGGGGGGTTGTAACTCACTGTATTGTTGTGCCGGATGTGATGTAAGGCAAACTCTGTGGGAGCGAATTTATTGGCGAAGAGGCCGGTATGTCCGATGCACTTCTATCGTCTGGAATACCGCTTTCGCGAATGAATTCGCTCCTGCATTTTCCTGCACGAAGCGAATTTATTTCCCCAACCTGCGCAACTCATCCGACTCGACAATCCGCACGCCTTCCTGTTCTTCCAGCGCCAGGCGCCACAGCGCCCGGGCAAGATGGCAGGCTTCGATGGCGCCGTACTTGCCGGGAATCAGTTTGGCGATGGGCGCAGCCAGCTGTTCGGCCCAGCGAGTTTCGCTACGGTTGCCGATCAGTAGTGAGGGGCGGGCGATGGTCAGTTGCGGCCAGTCCTGATCCTTGAGCGCCTTTTCCATTTCACCTTTGACCTGGCTGTAGAACACGCTGGATTCAGGATCGGCGTTCACCGCGCTGATCACCAACAGATGCCGTGCACCCAGTTCGCGGGCGCGTTTGCCGAAGGCCACGACCATATCCAGATCGATGGCGCGAAAGGCTTCCTGTGAACCGGCCTGCTTGATGGTACTGCCCAGGCAGCAGAAGGCGATATCGACCTGGCCGTGCAACCCGGGCAGCAGGTCGGCCAGTTCGCCAACGGGGTTTTCCAGGTGAGAGTGCTCGGCCAGGGGGCGACGGGTCGGGGCCAGCACGCGGCTGACCGTGGGTTCGCTGAGCAGGCGGTCGAGCAGATGTTCACCGGTCAGACCAGTGGCTCCTGCGAGCAGGATATATTGTGGCGTCAAGTACATAGGCATTCTCCTTGCGTTACATCTTAGACTTTCGGCGCCTTAGTGACTCGCGGTGTTTTTCGCTTCCTTGCGCACCATCGTTGTTGTGTTCAGGGCCCGTTCAGCCTGGGTCTTGCGCAGCAACTGCCAGTGCGCGATTACGCCTTTTGGCGCCCAGATCTGCGGTTCGGACGCTTCAAAGTTGTCGGCGATCTCGCGCTTGGCCACCTCGGCCCTGGCTTCATTGAACGCTTGTTGCAGGTCATCTGTTTCGACCAGCGCCTTGGCGAATAGTGCGTCGCCAAAGTAGGTGAAGTCGGCTTCTTCGGAGCAGCCGAAGGAAACGCGGTCAGCCCGGGACGCAGTGATCACCGCAGTGCGTTCGTCTTTGAGGGCTGGAATGAAACCACCGGAGTAGCAGGCCGAGATCACTATGACCTTGTCGCGGTTCTTCAGCGGGGCCATGACGGCGGCCAGGTCGTTGGCGGGCAGGTCGGCCAATTCCAGACGCGGCTGGTCGAGAACCAGTTGATGGTCGTGGGTACCGTGGCTGGTCAGGTAGATGAACACCAGGTCTTCCGGGCCGGTGCGCATGGCCAGGGTCTGGATGGCGCGGCTGATGTTCTCGCGGGTGGCCATGGGCCGGTCACTCATATGATCGCGATGGTTGACCAGGGTGATCTGGCCGGTGGCGCCGAAGCGAGAGGCCAGCAGGTTATTGACGTAGTCCGCTTCGCGCATGAACACGCTCTGCTTGCCGTCACCCCCCACCACCAGACTGTACAGTTCCACCGCCGGGGTGGACACCGGCACGGCGGCCAAGGCTTTTTCCAATAACGGGCCTTGGGCCAGGATACCTTCTTCCAACGGGTCAGGCAGCAGCTTGCCGAGGCCGTCACGCACGCGCTGGCCGTTGGCCCAAGTGCCGCCCTGGACGCTGCCGTCAGCGCCGATCAGCACACCCTGGCCGTCGTACGCATCGTCATCGAACTCGCCAATATAAAGGCTGCCATCGGCGAGTTGCAGGCGGCCTTCGCCGGAATAGCGCCAGTTATTGAACTGGCCGACGTAGTGGCTGCCATCTGCGCCGATCAACTCGCCCTTGCCGTTGAGCGCGCCATCCTTGAACTGGCCGACCCAGACGTCTCCGTCGCTGTTTTCGTAGCGGCCTTTGCCATTGAGCTGGTTGTTGTGGAAACCGCCAGCGTATTGGTCGCCATCGGCGCTGTTGAAGTTGCCGTTGCCTTCCAGCTGGCCGTTGACGAATTTGCCGCTGAACTGATTACCGCTGCCATCGCTGCGCTGGCCTTCGCCGTTGGGCTTGCCATGGGCAAACAGGCCCTGATACTGACTGCCGTCCTCCAGTTCCAGGCGACCAAGGCCGTCGTACTGGTCGGCCTTGAACGCGCCCCGGTAGGTCAGGCCGCGTTCTTTGAGGGTGCCTTCGCCATCGCGGCGGCCCTGTTTGAAACCGCCGACGTAACTGCCGGTGCCGGTGGTCAGGGTGCCCTGGCCGTCGAACAGACCGTTGAGGAAGCTGCCCTTATAGATGTCGCCGTTGCTCGCATGCCACTCGCCCTGACCATGCCACTGGCCATTCTGGAACTGGCCGGCGTACCAACTGCCATTGGGGTAGTCGACCCGACCCTTGCCTTGCAGCAGGCCATTGACCACGTCGCCGCGATAGCGGCCACCGTCAGGCAGGCGTGCGTCAGGCGGGGATAGCGGTTCGCCATCACCACAGGCAGCAATCAGAAGGGTCAGAGCGAGTGGAACAAGCGCGCGCATGTCGGATCCCGAAAAATGTAATTCAGGCGCGATCGAGCCAGTTGCTCAATCACAGCCGGAGGGGAGTATGCCGCAGCGAGGAAGAGGGACGAAACAGTCAGAACCGACTGTTTCGTGTTTTAAGGGTGTTACACGAAGCACAACGAGAGGGGTTCAGCGATGAACGCAGGTTTGTCCTGGCCTTCGATTTCCAGTGTTGCAGTGGCTTTGAGCAGCCATTGGCCGGGCTTTTTCTCGGTAACTTCGGTCAGCTCGACTTTTAGACGAACGCGCGAGTCAACTTTCACCGGCTGGATGAAGCGCACGCTGTCCAGGCCGTAATTGACCACCATTTTCAGGCCTTCGGGCAGAACCAGCAGGTTCTCCATCAGTTGCGGAATCAGCGACAGTGACAGAAAACCGTGGGCGATGGTGCCGCCAAACGGTGTCTGTGCGGCCTTGACCGGGTCAACGTGAATGAACTGGTGATCGCCGGTGGCTTCGGCAAACAGGTTGATGCGTTCCTGATCGATGGTCAGCCATTCGGAACATCCCAGTTCCTTGCCGATATAGTCCTTGAGCGCTGCTGCAGGTACGTAGGGCATTGATCTCTCCATGGGGTGCGTTTGTTTTTATTGGAACGCCCGCTTGACGGTTGCGGGCGATACCCAAGATCAGCACGCGGACGGCAGTTGGTCAAGGTCGCTTGGCTATGCGAATGGCTAACAATAGGCAGCGCGCGGGCGTGCTTATAATGGGCCGCGAATTTGCCGGAGTTCTTTTTATGTTGCTACGGGGTCTTACCTGGCTGGTGCTGTTCCAATTGCTGGGCACTGCACTGAACCACCTGTTTTTGTCGATTCTGCCGGGGCCGATCATTGGCCTGGTCTTGCTGCTGGGCTACCTGATGGTGCGCGGAGAAGTCAGTGAGCCCGTCAGTGTCGCGGCAAGCAGCCTGCTGCGTTATCTGCCGCTGCTGCTGGTGCCACCTGCCGTGGGCATCATGATTTATGCCACCGCCATCGCGGAAAACTTCTGGGCCATCGTCGGCTCGTTGGTGCTGTCTCTGGTGATTTCCCTGACCTTCGTCGGCTGGCTCATGCAAAAACTCATCGATCGCCGGGCTGAACATCATGAATCTTGACTGGCAGGGCGCCTGGGCGTCGGTGATCCATCATCCATTGTTCGGCATCGCCCTGACCCTGGGCGCCTATCAATTGGCGATGGCCTGCTACGAGAAAACCCGTTGGGTGTTCTTTCAGCCGGTGCTGGCCTCGATGTCGGTGGTGATCATCATGCTGGTCAGTTGCGGGCTGGAATACGCCGAGTACCGCAAGAGCACGGAAATCCTCGGCATTCTACTGGGGCCGGCGACTGTTGCGCTGGCCGTGCCGCTCTATCTGAATCTGCGGCGCATTCGGCAGTTATTCTGGCCCATTTTGACTACGCTGGTGGTGGGTGGGGTGTTTGCCACGGGGCTATGCCTGCTGATCGGCTGGCTTCTGGGGGCCAATCACATGATCCTGATGACCATGGCGCCCAAGTCGGTGACGTCACCCATCGCCATGCTGGTGGCCGAACAGATGGGCGGTGTCGCAGCGCTGGCGGCGGTGTTCGTCTTGATTACCGGCGTGATCGGCGCGATATTCGGCCCGGCCTTGTTGTCCTGGGCCGGTGTGCATAGCCATGCCGCACGGGGTATGGCGCTGGGTCTGACCGCTCATGCGGTGGGTACTTCCGTGGCCTTGCAGGAAGGTGAGGAGTGTGGCGCCTTCGCCGCCCTGGCGATGAGCCTGATGGGGGTCGCCACGGCGTTGTTTCTGCCATTGACCGTGTCTTTGCTTGTTTAAGGGTTTGTATATGACGTTGCCGCTTTTGCCGCTGTTTCCACTCAATGCTGTGTTGTTTCCGGGGTGTGTGCTCGATCTGCAATTGTTCGAGGCGCGCTATCTGGACATGATCGGCCGCTGCATGAAGCAGGGCGAAGGGTTCGGCGTGGTCTGCATCACCGAAGGCAGCGAAGTGGGCGAATTGCCTGCAGGCTTCTCGCAGATTGGCTGTGAGGCGCTGGTCACCGATTTCCAGCAGCAGGACAACGGCCTGCTGGGTATCCGGGTCATGGGCGGGCGGCGCTTTCGCGTGCACAGTGCCCAGGTGCAGCGTGACAAGTCACTGATCGCTCAGGTGCAATGGCTTGAAGAGCCCGAAGAGCAGCCGCTACAGGAAGAGGATGCCGACCTGCTGGCGTTGCTCACTGCACTGGCCGAGCATCCCATGGTCGCGGCTCTGAATATGGGGCTCAACGCCAGCGGCCAGCAGTCGCTGAGCAATCAGCTGGCCTACCTGCTGCCGTTCAGTGAGGACGACAAGGTCGACCTGCTGGGCATCGACGACCCCGAAGAGCGCCTTGACGCTATCCAGGAACTGCTCGACGAGATGCAGGGCGATCTTCAGCCCTGAGCCTCGTACTGATAGCGCGCCAGCGCATGAGGCAGTTCCAGTGCGCCGCAGATAGCGAACAGCGCCAGCAACAGCGGCAGAATCAGCCACCAGACGCGAATGGGCATTGCCGGCAGTGAAGCCTTGCGCTGGATGATGGCCAGGCTGGTGGCACAAGTGAAGAACGCCAGCAGCATCCCCGCCAGTACGTCAGTCGGCCAATGCACACCGAGATAGACCCGAGACATGGCAATTGACGCCGCCGGAATGCAGCCCAGCAGCAGCCAGGTCAGGCGCAGACGGGTCGGCTGGCCGCGTCCGGCCAGTACCGCCAGACTCATGAACAGCGCGAACGCCGCCGAAGAGTGGCCGCTGGGCATGCTGTAGGTCGTCAGCGGCTCAAGCAGCACCTCCGGCCGGGCCCGGGCAAAATGCATTTTCATTGCCCCGTTGCACGCTGCTGCACCGATAGTGGCGCCGGCGGCGAACAGCAGGTGGCGCCATTGCCGGGCCATGGCCAGGGCTGCCACCAGCAGGGCACCGGCGACGAACTGGGTACGAAAGTCGCCCAGACGGGTCACAATCACCACGAACATCTGTGCAACATCGCTGCGGTGCTCCTGCACCAGGGTCATCAGGCCCTGGTCGAATTGGGGCAGGTAAGGCCAGCCGAGGAATACCGCCAGCAGCAAAATCAGGCTGATCAGGGCAATCAGCGGCGTGGAGTAGCGCTTGTTACGCAGGCTTGCCTGAATGCTCAGGCCCAGCAAAACCGCCAGGCCGGCACCGACAACCGCCGCCTGGGTCCAGAAACCCTCCGGCAGCGGCAAGCGTACGGCAGCCCCGGCGGCCCAGCCGGGAATCAGGTAGACCATGGCCCAGCCTGCTGCTGCAATCATGCTGACGCCGATAAAGCGTGGGAAAGGCATGTCGAACATGCCAGCGACCATGGGCAGCATGGGGCGCAACGGCCCGATAAAACGCCCGACCAGCAGGCTGGCAATGCCGTAACGCTGGAAATAACTCTCGGCGCCACCGATCCATTCCGGATGATGGCGCAGGCCCGGCAGGCGGCGGATGTTCTGGTGGAAGTAGCGGCCGACAAAGTAAGACACGACGTCGCCGGTCAGGCCGCCGAGGAAGCCCAGCAACAGGACTTCCTGCAAGGGCAGCACGCCATTGCCCGCCAGCGCCGCGAAGGCGAACAGCAGGATAGTGCCAGGTACGATGATCCCGGCAATGGCCAGGCATTCGGTGAAGCAGACCAGGAAAATCGCCACGGTCAGCCATGCAGGGTTGGCCGCCAGCCAGGTGGTGATGCTGTCGAGCCATGGCCCCATGGATCAGTTTCCTTGATCGATTAAAAAGTAGTCGCGACCTTCGACCTGACCGCGCCGCAGCGGGTTCCGCGTGCAGAAGGCTGCGTGGCTGGCATCGACGAAGCGATACATCAGGTGCTCGTCACGGCCTGCCGGGATGCCCAGGCGTGTGGTCTGAATAATGCCTGTGGGCTTGAGCCCGACATCCTCGACATACAGCCGTTCGAGGTCGAAGCGCCGGGCGTCCCAGTCCGGCACCTTCAGGCCCAGGGCCTTGCACAGCAGGGTCTGACCGGCGCACAGCCGTTGTGGCGTACGCAGCGCGCCACTGGCATCGGGGTTGTTCAATCGCATCTGCGCCAGGCTATTGGCATCCGACAGGGCGTCGACCCGGGGGTAGGCGGATTTGATCAGCACGGCATTGCCCGGCCCTTCGGCGCTGAAATTCAACGAGTCGCCTCCGCGGGCGTAGTACATATAGATGTGGCCACCGTCGAGAAACAATGCTTTGCGTTTCTCGGTATAGCCCAGCGAGGCGTGGCTGCCACGTTCGGCGCAGTAATAGGCTTCGGTTTCGATGATGCGGGCCGACAGCCACAGCTCGCCGACCTTGTGACGGATGACCTTGCCCAGCAGGTCCCGGGCCAGGATCTGGGCATCGCGATTGAAGAACGCATCGGGAAGGGCGGTGGGCATGACGGTCTTTGTCTGGGAGGACGGGATCGCGATCTTACCAAGGGCTGACTTAATTGCAGCTGAATCGCGCTGCGACATGCTTTTACAAGTTGTTTCGACCATCCGCCTGTCTGCGCTGTCGTTAGTCACGCTTGACAGCTATAATCAGCCGCTTTCCTCTTTGCCAAGACCTCTGAGACCATGACTGAGTCCGTTCTTGACTACATGACCCGCCTGGGCCGTGCTGCCCGCGAGGCTTCCCGTGTCATCGGCCGTGCCAGCACCGCGCAGAAGAACCGCGCCCTGCTCGCCACCGCTGCCGCCCTGGATGCAGCCCGCGAGCAGTTGTCTGCCGCCAACGAGCAGGACCTGGCCGCCGGTCGCGCCAATGGTCTGGAAGCGGCGATGCTGGAACGCCTGAGCCTGACCCCCGTACGCATCGACAAGATGATCGAAGGGCTGCGTCAGGTGGCGAATCTGCCAGACCCCATCGGCTCGATCCGTGACATGAATTTCCAGCCGTCCGGTATTCAGGTCGGCAAGATGCGCGTACCGCTGGGTGTGGTTGGCATCATCTATGAGTCGCGTCCTAACGTAACCATCGATGCCGCCAGTCTGTGCCTGAAATCGGGTAACGCCACCATCCTGCGTGGCGGATCCGAGGCCATCCATTCCAATCGTGCCATTGCTGCGTGCATCGAGCGCGGCCTGGCTGAAGCCGGTCTGCCGCCTGCGGTGGTACAGGTGGTCGAAACCACCGATCGCGCGGCGGTCGGCGCGCTGATCACCATGCCTGAATACGTCGACGTGATTGTCCCGCGAGGCGGCAAGGGCCTGATCGAACGGGTCAGTCGCGACGCCCGGGTGCCGGTAATCAAGCATCTGGATGGCATCTGCCATGTCTACGTCAGCGCCCATGCCGACCTGAGCAGCGCCCAGCGTATCTGTTTCAACGCCAAGACCTACCGCTACGGTATCTGCGGGGCGATGGAAACCCTGCTGGTGGACCAGACCATTGCGCCGGATTTCCTGCCGCAGATGGCGGCCCAGTTCCGCGAAAAAGGCGTCGAACTGCGCGGTTGCGAGCGTACCCGGGACATAATCGATGTCATTGCGGCCACAGAGGAAGACTGGCACACCGAGTATCTGGACGCGATCCTGTCGATCCGTATCGTGACCGGTCTGGACCAGGCTATCGAACATATCAATCACTATGGGTCGCACCACAGTGATGCCATTGTTTCCGACCATCAGGGCCAGACTCGCCGTTTCATGGCTGAAGTCGACTCCAGTTCGGTGATGATCAACGCTCCGACCAGCTTCGCCGATGGCTTCGAATACGGTCTGGGTGCCGAGATCGGCATTTCTACTGATAAGCTGCACGCCCGCGGCCCGGTAGGGCTGGAAGGCCTGACCTGCGAGAAGTACATCGTCATTGGCGATGGCCAGCAGTTGCGCGGACAGGAGCCAGCCTGACTTGAGCGAGCCCGGAAAGCCCCGACGCATTGGCATGCTCGGTGGCACCTTTGATCCGGTGCATATCGGACACCTGCGGGGCGCGCTGGAAGTGGCTGCCCTGCTTGAACTCGATGAGTTGCGCCTGACGCCCAGCGCCCGGCCACCCCATCGCGATACCCCCAGCGTTTCGGCGCAGGACCGTCTGGCGATGGTCCAGTGCGCAGTCGCCGGGGTTGCACCGCTGACGGTGGATGATCGCGAGCTGCGTCGCGACAAGCCGTCGTACACCATCGACACCCTGGAATCGATGCGGGCCGAGTTGGCCGCAGAGGACCAGTTATTCCTGTTGCTGGGTTGGGATGCCTTTTGCGGGCTGCCGACCTGGCATCGTTGGGAAGCCCTGCTGGAGCACTGCCATATCGTGGTGCTGCAGCGCCCGGACGCCGACAGCGAGTCGCCCGACGCCATGCGCAACCTGCTGGCGGCGCGCGCCGTCAGCGATCCGAAGGCCCTTAAAGGGCCGGGCGGACACATTACATTCGTCTGGCAGACGCCGCTTTCGGTGTCTGCCACCCAGATCCGCCAACTGCTGGCCAGCGGTAAGTCGGTACGTTTTCTGGTGCCAGACGCGGTACTGGCCTACATCGATGCACACGGGCTGTACCGTGCGCCGAACACTGATGGGACGACCTGAGTACGCTTTTTCGACTAGCGTTCAGGCTTTCCACATAAATGAGTTGAATGAGTTTTATATGACAAAGCAAAAAATCTCCGTTTCCGGCGAAGAGCTGGTTGAACTGACCAAAGCAGCTCTGGAAGACGTCAAGGCCCAGGACATCCTGGTCATCGACGTCAAGGACAAGCACAGCCTGACCGACTACATGGTCATCGCCACCGGTACTTCGAACCGCCAGATCAATGCGATGCTCGACAAGGTCCGCGAAAACGTCAAGGCCAAGGGCGCACAGCCTCTGGGCGAAGAAGGCAAGGGCGAAAGCGACTGGGTACTGCTGGATCTGGGCGACGTGATCGTGCACATGATGACCGCCGCAGCACGTCAGTTCTACGACCTGGAACGCCTGTGGCAAGGTGCCGAGCAAAGCCGTGCAGCCAGCGGCGCGCATCACACACCTGGTAACGAATAAGGCATACGACCGTGCGACTGCGTCTGATCGCCGTCGGCTCCCGCATGCCCAAGTGGGTGGAAGAAGGCTGGCATGAATATGCCAAGCGTCTGCCATCCGAGCTGGCACTGGACCTGGTGGAAATTCCGCTCAATACCCGTGGCAAGAACGCCGACGTGGCCCGCCTGATCCGTCAGGAAGGTGAAGCCATGCTGGCCAAGGTGCAGCCGGGGGAGCGGATCGTCACGCTGGAAGTCAACGGCAAGCCCTGGAGCACCGAGCAACTGGCGGCGGAACTCGATCGCTGGCGCCTGGATTCGCGTACGGTCAACCTGATGGTCGGCGGCCCCGAGGGGCTGGCGCCGGAAGTCTGTGCCCGTAGTGAACAGCGCTGGTCGTTGTCGCCGCTGACCTTGCCGCATCCGCTGGTACGTATTCTGATTGGCGAACAGATCTACCGCGCCTGGACCGTTCTGTCCGGGCACCCTTACCACAAATAGCCTGCGTACCTCGCCTAAATGTCCCAGCCGATCCGCCTGAAAGACCATGAGAAAGACGCCCGTCTGGTGCGCGGCCGGGTCGTGGTCGGTGCTGTGGCCGTGGTGGTGCTGGTCTGCGTGCTGATTGCGCGGCTGTATTTCCTCCAGGTCATCCAGTACGACTACCACTCCACGCTGTCGGAGAACAATCGGGTGCATGTGCAGCCGATTCCGCCCAGCCGTGGCCTGATCTACGACCGCAACGGCGTGGTGATCGCGGACAATCGGCCCAGTTTCAGTCTGAGCATGACCCGCGAGCGCTCCGGCGACTGGGCTCAGGTGTTGGACACTATCGTTCAGGTACTGGACCTGACGCCGGACGACCGGATCATTTTCGAGAAGCGCATGAAGCAGGGGCGTCGGCCCTTCGAGCCCGTGCCGATCCTGTTCGAGCTGACGGAGGAGCAGATCGCCCGCATCGCCGTCAATCAGTTCCGCCTTCCCGGCGTCGAGGTAGTGGCGCAACTGGTCCGGCATTACCCGCAGGGGGCGCATTTCGCCCATTCCGTCGGCTATATGGGGCGCATTGCCGAGAAAGAGCTGAAAAGTCTCGATCCGGTCAACTACAGCGGTACCCATCATATCGGCAAGACCGGCGTAGAGCGCTTCTACGAAGACGAGCTGCACGGCCAGGTCGGTTACGAGGAAGTCGAGACCAACGCCCGTGGCCGCGTGCTGCGGGTGCTCAAGCGCACCGATCCGGTGCCCGGCAAGGACATTGTGCTGAGCCTGGACATCAAGTTGCAGGAAGCCGCCGAGAAGGCCCTGGACGGGCGGCGCGGCGCCGTAGTGGCCATGGATCCGGCTACTGGCGAGGTATTGGCCATGGTCAGTGCACCCAGCTTCGATCCCAACCTGTTTGTCACCGGGATCAGTTTCAAGGCCTACGCCGAGCTGCGTGATTCCATTGACCGGCCGCTGTTCAACCGCGTGCTGCGCGGCCTGTATCCGCCCGGCTCGACAATCAAGCCGGTGGTGGCGATAGCCGGCCTCGACAGCGGAGTGGTCACGGCCCAGACCCGGGTGTTCGACCCCGGTTACTACATGCTGCCCAACTACGATCACAAATATCGCAACTGGAACCGCACCGGCGACGGCTATGTGGATCTGGACACCGCGATCATGCGTTCCAACGACACCTATTTCTACGATCTGGCCCACAAGCTGGGCATTGACCGCCTTGCCAGCTACATGAACAAGTTCGGTATCGGTCAGAAGGTCTCGCTGGACATGTTCGAAGAGTCTCCCGGCCTGATGCCGTCCCGGGACTGGAAGCGCATTACCCGGCGCCAGGCCTGGTTCCCCGGCGAAACCCTGATCCTCGGGATCGGCCAGGGCTATATGCAGGTCACACCGCTGCAACTGGCCCAGGCCACGACCCTGGTGGCCAACAAGGGCATCTGGAACCGGCCGCACCTGGCCAAGACCATCGACGGGGTGCCCCCGGTTGATCCGAATCCTATGCCTAACGTGGTCCTGCATGATCCAACGTCATGGGACAAGGTCAATCACGGCATGCAACAGGTAATGCACGGCGCCCGCGGTACTGCGCGCAAGGCGTCCATCGGAGCGCAATACCGGATTGCCGGCAAGAGTGGCACGGCCCAGGTCGTGGCTATCAAACAGGGTGAGAAGTACGACCGCTCCAAGGTTCAGGAACGCCATCGCGACCACGCCCTGTTCGTCGGCTTCGCCCCGGCCGATGCACCGAAAATCGTCGTTGCAGTGATGCTGGAGAACGGCGAGGCCGGTTCCGGCGTTGCTGCACCCGTGGTCCGCCAGGTAATGGATGCCTGGTTGCTGGGCCCGGACGGCTTGCTCAAGCCTGAGTACGCCAGCTCTGCCAATCCGGAGGCTGCGGCCCGTGAAGAGTAATTTCGATCGCATCCTGTCCAGCGATGACGTGATGCGTCGTCGCGCGACCTTCCTGCAGCGCATCCATCTCGATGGCCCGCTGTTGATCCTGCTGCTTACCCTGGCGGCGGGTAGCCTGTTCGTTCTGTATTCTGCCAGCGGCAAGAACTGGGACTTGCTGATCAAGCAGGCCAGTTCCTTCGGTATCGGTCTGATAGCGATGGTCACCATCGCTCAGCTCGAGCCGCGTTTCATGGCGCGCTGGGTGCCGGTCCTGTATGTGATCGGTGTACTGTTGCTGGTGGTGGTGGACGTCATGGGCCACAACGCCATGGGGGCGACGCGCTGGATCAATATTCCCGGGGTGATTCGCTTCCAGCCTTCGGAATTCCTCAAGATCATCATGCCGGCGACCATCGCCTGGTACCTGTCCAAGCGCACCTTGCCCCCCCATCTCAAGCATGTAGTGCTGAGCCTGGGGCTGATCGGCGTGCCGTTCATCCTGATTGTACGTCAGCCTGATCTGGGCACATCGCTGCTGATTCTGGCGTCCGGGACCTTCGTGCTGTTCATGGCCGGCCTGCGCTGGCGCTGGATCATCAGCGTAATCGCTGCTGCGGTGCCGGTGGCTGTGGGAATGTGGTTCTTCATCATGCATGACTACCAGAAGCAGCGGATCCTGACCTTCCTCGACCCGGAAAGCGACCCGCTGGGGACCGGCTGGAACATCATCCAGTCCAAGGCGGCCATCGGTTCGGGCGGGGTTTTCGGCAAGGGCTGGCTGCTGGGTACCCAGTCGCACCTGGATTTTCTCCCGGAAAGTCATACCGACTTCATCATTGCGGTATTGGGCGAGGAGTTCGGTCTGGTCGGTATCTGCGCACTGCTGGTGATCTACGTAATGCTCATAGGTCGCGGTCTGATGATTACCGCCCAGGCCCAGACGCTGTTCGGAAAATTGCTTGCCGGCAGCCTGACCATGACGTTTTTTGTTTACGTTTTCGTCAACATCGGTATGGTCAGTGGCCTGCTACCGGTGGTGGGCGTGCCCTTGCCCTTCATTAGCTATGGAGGAACTTCGCTGGTGACACTGCTGTCAGCGTTTGGGGTTTTGATGTCGATCCATACACATCGAAAATGGATCGCACAGGTTTGATTAAGGTGAAGAATTCAATGCGGGAAATGCTCAACCGGGCGGCTCGGTTTGCCCCTCTGGTCGGCCTGGTCGGCATTCTTGGCCCTGCGCAGGACGCAGCGGCCGGGGATTACGAAGGTTCGCCCAAGGTGGCCCAGTTTGTCGGTGAAATGACCCGCGACTACGGCTTTGCCGGCGAACAACTGATCGATGTGTTCCGCGAGGTCGAGCGCAAACAGGCGATTCTCGACGCGATTTCCCGTCCGGCCGAGCGGGTCAAGACGTGGAAGGACTACGCTCCGATGTTCCTCACCAGTGCCCGGGTTGCCCGTGGTGTGGATTTCTGGCGTCAGCACGAGGCCTCCCTGGCCCGTGCCGAACAGGAATATGGCGTTCCGGCCCAGGTGATCGTGGCCATTATCGGCGTCGAGACCTTTTTCGGCCGCAACACCGGTAACTATCGGGTGATGGACGCACTGTCGACCCTTAGCTTCGACTATCCGCCACGAGCCGACTTCTTCCGCAAGGAGCTGCGCGAGTTCCTGCTGCTGGCCCGTGAGCAACAGGTCGACCCTCTGACCATCAAGGGGTCCTACGCCGGTGCCATGGGCCTGCCGCAGTTCATGCCGAGCAGTTTTCGCGCCTACGCAGTGGATTTCGACGGCGATGGCCACATTAATATCTGGAGCGATCCCGATGACGCCATTGGCAGCGTCGCCAGCTATTTCAAGCAACATGGCTGGGTTGCGGGCGAACCGGTGGTCAGTCGCGCTACCATACGCGGCGACCGCGCCGAAGAGGGCCTGAGCCCCGGTATTGAACCTGTAAAGACCGTTGGGGAGTTGCGAGCCCTGGGCTGGGCGAGTCATGATGCGCTGCGCGACGACCTGCCGGTCACCGCGTTTCGCCTGGATGGCGACAGTGGCCCGGAATACTGGATGGGTCTGAAGAATTTCTACGCGATTACGCGATATAACCGCAGCGTGATGTACGCCATGGCCGTGCATCAGCTCTCTGATTTGCTGGTTCAAGCTCGGGGCGTCAAGTAATGCGATCATTGTCGATGCGCACATCAATCAAGGTTTTGGCCTACGCAGCACTGGGCCTTTTGGTTGTCAGCTGCACCTCTACGACCAATCGTTCGCCACAGCAGGGCAATGCCATCCGCTCGAAACCGGGCCTGGATATCAACCGTGCCCACAAGGACGGTGCGCCGTGGTGGGATGTCGATGTCTCGCGCATCCCCGATGCCACGCCGACCCTGCATAACGGCCCGTACAAGGCCAACCCGTACACGGTACTGGGCAAGACCTATTTCCCGTTGAGCGATTCCAAGCGTTATGTGGCTTCGGGCACGGCTTCCTGGTACGGCACCAAGTTTCATGGCCAGAACACCGCCAATGGCGAGGTGTATGACCTGTATGGCATGAGCGCGGCGCACAAGACCCTGCCGCTGCCCAGTTATGTCCGTGTCACCAACCTGGACAACAACCGTAGCGTGATTCTGCGGGTCAACGACCGTGGTCCGTTCTACTCCGACCGCATCATCGACCTGTCCTACGCGGCGGCGAAGAAACTCGGTTATGCCGAAATCGGCACGGCGAGGGTCAAGGTCGAGGGGATCGATCCGCAGGAGTGGTGGGCTCAGCGTGGTCAACCGGCGCCGCTGTTGGTTGATCAGCCGCAGGTAACGGCCCAGGCGGCCGCACCGGCCCTGACTGCCTCGACCGGCACCATTGAACAGTACACGCCGCCGCCTCAACAGCACGCAGCACCGGCCGTACCCATCCAGATCGACGCAAAAAAAAACGGTTCAGGACCGCAATCTGGTCTGTTAGTCCAGGTGGGCGCTTTCGCCAATCCGGACGCTGCGGAACTCCTGAGGTCGAAATTGAGCGCGATGGTGCAAGCGCCAGTATTCGTGAGTTCCATAGCACGCAATCAGCAGACGCTCTACCGGGTTCGGATGGGGCCAGTCGGCACGCCGGGTGAGGCCCAGCAGCTGCAGAACAGCGTCCGGGCGGCCAATCTGGGCCAGGCCAGCGTGATTCCTGCGGAGTAATTGAAGGTTTTACGGTTGTCTGTCCGACATGAGTTGCCATAAGAGCAAGCGTCACAGGCAACTGTTCACAGGATCGCCTGTCGAACAGGAGGTCTTGTCAGCCAGGGTAATAGCCTGGCGCCGCAGGTCGCGGCGGAGCGCCGACGCTCTCACCGACCTGATCAGCTTTGCCCGAGAGGGCATGTTTGCCCATTAGCATTTTCGAGAGACGGATGAACATCACCACCTTTGCAAAACGCCTTTGCCTGCTTGTACCGCTGATCATCACCCCGGCCGCCTGGGCTGCCGAGCAGATGACGCCTTCCGCCCCGCAACTGGCAGCCAAGGCCTATGTGCTGATGGATGCCAACAGCGGCAACGTCCTGGTCGAGAACAATGGCGACCAGCGCCTGGCCCCGGCCAGCCTGACCAAACTGATGACCGCCTACATCGCGACCCTGGAAATCCGTCGTGGCCAGATCGGCGAGAACGATCCGGTGACCATCAGCGAGAACGCCTGGCGTACCGGTGGTTCGCGGATGTTCCTCAAGGTGGGCAGCCAGGTGAGCGTCAGCGACCTGCTGCACGGCATTATCATCCAGTCCGGCAACGACGCCAGCGTCGCGGTCTCCGAGCACATCGCCGGTAGCGAAGATGCGTTTGCCGACATGATGAACAAGACGGCCGGCGACCTGGGCATGACCAACAGTCACTTCATGAACCCGACCGGTCTGCCGAACCCGGACCACTACTCGTCGGCTCACGACATGGCGCGTCTGGCCCGGGCGATCATCCACGAAGATCCGGCGCACTATGCGATCTACTCGCAGAAGGAATTCTTCTGGAACGGCATCAAGCAGCCTAACCGCAACCTGCTGCTGTGGCGCGACAAGACCGTCGACGGCCTGAAAACCGGTCACACCGAGGAAGCCGGCTACTGCATGGTGTCCTCCGCTGTACGTGACGGCATGCGCTTGATCGCCGTGGTCTTCGGTACCAACAGCGAACAGGCCCGTGCCGCCGAGACCCAGAAGCTGCTGACTTACGGTTTCCGCTTCTTCGAAACCCAGAGCTTCTACCAGAAGGGCACCGAACTGGCCCAGGCCACCGTCTGGAAAGGTACCGAGCGTCAGGTCAAGGCTGGCCTGGCTGAAGATCTGACCATGACCATGCCTAAAGGCGAGATGAAGAAGCTGACCGCCAGCATGAGCATGAACCCGCAGCTGGTTGCGCCTATCGCCAAGGGCGACGTGATCGGTAAAGTGGAAGTGAAAATGGACGATAAAGTGGTACACAGTGCCAACCTGATCGCCCTCGAAGGTGTCGAGCAAGGTGGCATTTTCCGCCGCGTGTGGGATAGCATCCGCCTGTTCTTCTTCGGCTTGTTCAACTGATTTTATCCAGTAAGCAATGCCGCACTGCGCGCCCGCCCTTATCCAGGGCGGGCGCGTCCGTCTTCACGGCTTGTGAGACCTTTACTGCCATGACAGAGCCAGACGTCAAGTCGCACAAAATCGAGTTTCCCTGCAACGACTACCCGATCAAGGTGATCGGTGATACGACTGTGGGGTTCAAGGACATGGTCATCGAGATCCTTGGCAAGCATGCCAAGCTCGATATCACGACCATGGCCGAACGCCAGAGCAGCAACGGCAAGTACACTACGGTCCAACTGCACATCATCGCTACTGGCGAAGACCAACTGCGTGATATCAATAGTGCCCTGCGCGCTACGGGTATCGTACACATGGTGCTCTGATGGCCGATGCTGTCCTGGGCTTTCGTGAGCTCGGCCTGCTGGACTACGAGCCCGCGTGGCAGGCCATGCAGCGATTTACCAGCGAGCGTGGCCGCGACACCGCCGATGAAGTCTGGCTGGTACAGCACCCGCCGGTTTTCACCCAGGGGCAGTCGGGCAAACCGGAACATGTTTTGTTGCCTGGCAATATTCCGATCGTACAGGTCGATCGAGGTGGCCAAGTGACCTATCATGGGCCTGGGCAACTGGTTGCCTACCTGATGCTGGATGTAAGACGCCTGGGTTTTGGTGTGCGTGATCTGGTCAGCCGGATCGAGCGCAGCCTGATCGGGTTGTTGGCTGATTATGGCGTCAACGCCTTCGCCAAGCCTGATGCGCCGGGTGTGTATGTCGACGGAGCGAAAATCGCGTCCCTGGGACTGCGGATTCGCAATGGCTGTTCCTTCCACGGGCTGGCACTGAACGTGGATATGGACCTTGAGCCATTTCGACGGATTAATCCCTGCGGCTATGCGGGGCTGGCCATGACCCAGCTGCGCGACCATGCAGGCCCGATTGAATTTGCCGAGGTAAGTGCCCGGCTGCGCGCGCAGCTCGTCAAACACCTCGACTATGCTGAGCAGACGACCCTAACGGGCGGAATCGACTGATATGACTACTGCTACTGATACTGCGCAAAGTGCTGTGCAAACCCTGATCCCGACGCTCGATGTCTCTGACCGTGCGCCCCGCCCGAAAGTCGAGGCCGGTGTAAAGCTGCGCGGTGCCGAGAAGGTTGCGCGTATCCCGGTGAAGATCATTCCGACCGTTGACCTGCCGAAGAAACCGGACTGGATTCGCGTGCGCATCCCGGTTTCCCCCGAGGTAGACCGCGTCAAGCAACTGCTGCGCAAGCACAAGCTGCACAGCGTCTGCGAAGAAGCGTCCTGCCCGAACCTGGGCGAGTGCTTCTCCGGCGGCACCGCGACCTTCATGATCATGGGTGATATCTGCACTCGTCGCTGCCCGTTCTGCGACGTCGGCCACGGTCGCCCGAAAGCTCTGGATGTGGATGAGCCGAAGAACCTGGCCATCGCCATCGCTGACCTGCGTCTGAAGTACGTGGTCATCACTTCGGTGGACCGCGACGACCTGCGCGACGGCGGCGCCCAGCACTTCGCCGACTGCATCCGTGAAATCCGCGCTCTGTCGCCAAATGTGCAGCTGGAGACCCTGGTCCCTGACTACCGTGGCCGCATGGACGTCGCCCTGGAAATCACCGCTGCCGAGCCACCGGATGTGTTCAACCACAACCTGGAAACTGTGCCGCGCCTGTACAAGGCCGCGCGCCCTGGCTCGGACTACCAATGGTCGCTGACCCTGCTGCAACGCTTCAAGCAGATGGTGCCTCACGTGCCGACCAAATCCGGCCTGATGCTGGGTCTGGGCGAAACCGACGAGGAAGTCATCGAAGTCATGAAGCGCATGCGCGAACACGACATCGACATGCTGACCCTGGGCCAGTACCTGCAACCGTCGCGCAACCACTTGCCGGTGCAGCGCTTCGTGCACCCGGACACTTTCGCCTGGTTCGCCGAGGAAGGCTACAAGATGGGCTTCAAGAACGTCGCGTCGGGGCCGCTGGTGCGTTCCTCGTACCACGCCGACGAACAGGCCAAGATCGCCAAGGCGTCGCTCTGATCCTGAGTTGAGGCAGTAAAAAAAACGGGCCGGATATCACTATCCGGCCCGTTTTTTATTGCCTTGGCTGAGGTGGGACCGGCTTTAGCCGGGAAGGCGGTCTGTCAGGCGATAGATGTTTATCGAATGTCTCGGCCTCTTCCCGGCTGAAGCCGGTCCCACACGGTCTGCACAGGTATTACCACCTCAAGGCTGGCGCAGCTTGTCGAGCAACTCATGGGTCGGATAACCATCGGCTGGCCAGCCCAGGGATTGCTGGTAGCTGCGGATTGCCTTGCGCGTATTGGCGCCGATAATGCCGTCAGGGGTGCCTGCGTCGTACTGACGGGTGGAGAGCAGGGTTTGCAGCTCGATGCGCTCTGTGCGGCTCAGAGGCATGTCGCCACGTGGCCATTCGCCCTGGATGTAGCCACCCCCCTTGAAGCGCTCGGCCAACAGACTGATTGCCAGGGCGTAGGAGGTCGAGTTGTTGTACTTGAGAATGGCACGGAAGTTATCCAGGACCAGGAACGCCGGGCCTCGATAACCTGCGGGCAGCACCAGTGCCGCCTGCTGTTGCAGAGAGCCCACGGGCAGGGGCGCGCCATTGGGCAGCTTCAAACCCAGCTGCTGCCATTCGGCGACGCTCTTGCGGGTCGACGCATCGGCCAGGGCATAGTCGAAGCCCTGAGCCAATTGCACTTCAAAACCCCAAGGCTGGCCGGTCTGCCAGCCGTTGCTTTGCAGATAGTGGGCAGTTGAGGCCAGGGCATCGGCCGGGGTGTTCCAGATGTCGCGGCGACCGTCGCCGTCAAAGTCCACGGCGTGGGTATTGTAGGTGGTAGGGATGAACTGGGTCTGGCCCATGGCGCCACCCCATGAGCCGAGCATCTGCTCCGGCTGGATATCGCCGTGTTGCAGGATCTGCAAGGCGGCCAGCAACTGGTCCTGGGCGAACGCGCGACGGCGGCCTTCATAGGCCAGGGTTGCCAGGGAGCGAATCACGTATTGCGTGCCCTGGAACTGGCCGAAGCTGCTTTCCATGCCCCATACCGCCACCAGTGCCTGGCGATCAACGCCATAACGCTGCTCGATGCCTTGCAGCACGTCAGCGTATTGCGCGAGCAGGGCCTGGCCTTTACGCACGCGTACCGGCGAGATGGCGCCGTCCAGGTATTCCCACACTGGCCGGGTGAATTCGGGTTGGCTGCGGTCGGCTTTGACCACGCTCATGTCCGGGGTTACTCCGGCAAACGCGCGGTCGAACAGATCGGCACGAATACCCGCTTTCAGTGCATCCACACGAAAACCCGCTTGCCAGTCGGCAAAGCTGATCGTGGGGGTGAAATCGAGGGCGGTGTCCGGCGCGCTGTTGGGCATTGGCGTGACCGGCAAAACCGGCAGGGCGGGTTGCGCAGTAGGCAACGTCGGGAGCGGTGTAGCGACAGCGGCAGTGGGTTTTTCAGCGCAGGCGACCAGAACGACGAGGCTGGAAGCAGCGAACAGCTGGCGTATTGGCCAACGACGGGAAAAACAAGAGGGCATGCTGGGGTCCAAGGGATTGCCGATAGGTGCAGACCTTAACACGGCTGCCCGTGGAAAGGGCCCTGAGCGGCGTTTCGTCGCTTTTCAGGCCGCCAGAAAGTCAGAAGCCTCCCAGCTTTTAGACTGGAAGGCTTCGCGGCGGTAGCTGCCTTTGCCCTTGGCGGGTTGTTCCTGTCGGCTGCGGAACAGGGGCTGGGCGACGATGGACTTGGCCTTGTTCGGCCGTTTTTTTGGCTTGCTCATGGCGGATGCTCTCTCTGCAGGTGGGTGATGCGGCGGCAATCATCGGATACAGAGGCGCTTGTGTCTAATAGATGTGTGCTATGGCGTCAAGGCGAGGAGGACGTCCTTGTGGGACCGGCTTTAGCCGGGAAGGCTTCGTTCCAGACGAAAGAAATATAGTGAATGTACTGACCCTTACCCGGCTAAAGGCGGTCCTGCAGGTCAGGTCAGGGACAACCGCTGTCCGGCCATCAGCAGCACCAGGCGGCTCAGGCTGCTCCACGGCGAACCCGGAGCCTGGCCCTTGATCTGCGCGTCGATCTGCTGGGCATCCACCAGCAATTGGTTCCAGCGCTTGGCCGAGAGGCGTTGCAGGGCTTTGCTCATCAGCGGCTTGCGCTTGTCCCAGATCGGCGGGCGGGCGGAGCTGAAGGCTTTGTCCAGGGGCACGCCCTGGCTGAACTGCATGGCCAGGTTGGCCAATACCCGCAGTTCACGGGTCAGGGCCCAGAGAATCACCGGGGTCTCAACCCCTTCGCCGCGCAGGCCCTCGAGCATGCGCAGGGCATGCGCCGCTTCGCCATTGAGCACGGCGTCGGTCAGGCCGAAGACATCGAATCGCGCGCTGTCGGCCACTGCGGCCTGCACGGTCTCGACGGTAATCTGCCCGTCTTCGGCCATCAGCTTGAGCTTTTCGATTTCCTGGGCGGCGGCCAGCAGGTTGCCCTCGACCCGGGCGGCAATCAGCTCGACTGCGTCCTGGCTGGCAGTCAGGCCGGATTGTGAAAGACGCTGGCGAATCCACTGCGGCAACTGACCGATATCCACCGGCCAGATCTGCACGAACTGAGTCTGCTCGCCTTCGACCAGCGCCTTGCCCCACTTGGTCTTCTGCGCGCTGCCATCGAGTTTTGGCAAGCTGATCAGCAGCAGGGTGTCTTCGGCAGGCCGGGCGCAGTATTCCATTAGGGCTGCCGCGCCCTTGTCGCCGGGTTTGCCCGACGGCAGGCGCAGTTCCAGCAGGCGCCGTTCAGCGAACAGCGACATGCTGGCACCCGCCTGCAACAGCGTGCCCCAGTCGAAACTGGCGTCGGCGCTGAATACCTGGCGTTCGTCGAAGCCTTGCTGGCGGGCGGCGGTACGAATGGCGTCGGCGGCTTCCTGGCACAGCAACGGGTCATCGCCACTGATCACATAGACCGGTGCCAAGGTGCCTTGCAGGTGTTTGCCGAGTTGTGCGGGGGCGAGTTTCATCGGTCAGACGAGGCGGGGGCCGGCGAACCGGCCCCCGAGCCCTTACTTGGACGGGATTTCAAGAGGCGACTGCTGTGGCGTCTCGTCGCGAACTTTCTGCGCCTTTTCCAGAGCTTCTGCTTCGGCACGGGCCACGTCATCGGCGCGCTGTTGCAGGGTCTGCAGGCGCTCCGGGGTCAGCTGTTGCAATTGAACGACCATTTTCTGTACCAGCTCGTTGCGCATTTCGCCACGGATCTGGTTGGCTTCCTGGTCGGAGCCGATCAGGTTGTTGCCGTCATGCACGTAGATTTTTTCCACTTGCACATGGTCGGAGACCAGCAGGCGATCCTTGAAGCCATGGAGCTCGTAGTTCAGCGTCGAGGTCAGGGCGTATTCGGCCGAACGCGCCGAGCCCGAGTAGCTGGCGGTGCGCTGGGTTTCCGGCTCGCTGACCAGGATCAGCTTGTATTCGGCGCCGGTGTAGATCTTCACGCCGCTGCCTTGCAGTACCCGACGCAGCAGGTTGACGGTATCGCCGTATGCGTCACGCGCCGACAGATCCAGCTCCTTGAGCGTGATCTCGGTCGATCCAGTGCCACGCAGCTGGAAACCACAGGCGCTCAGCACAACGGCGAGGCCGATAACCAGCAAGTTGCGTTTGATCATTTGATGCTCCCCTTGAATCCGTTTGGGCCGGCTTCGCGACCCTTGGCAGTATGTTCGGCGCCCGGTCGGCCGGGCGCCCGATCCCATCAACTTGCGACGATATTGACCAGCTTGCCAGGGACCACGATCACTTTGCGGATCGTCAGGCCATCGAGGAAGCGCAGGACGTTTTCATTGGTGCGTGCAGCCGCTTCGACTTCTTCGCGGCTGGCGCTGGCAGGCATTTCGATCTGGCCGCGCAGCTTGCCGTTGACCTGTACCACCAGTTGCAGGCTGTCCTGAACCAATGCGGTTTCGTCGAGCACCGGCCAGCCGGCGTCGATGATCGGGTCGGCATGGCCCAGGGCGTTCCACAGCTCATGGCAGATGTGCGGTGTAATCGGAGCCAGCAGCAAGGCCACGGTTTCCAGGCCTTCCTGCAACAGGGCGCGGTCCTGGGAGGTGGCCTGCGGGGCTTTTTCCAGCACGTTCATCAGCGTCATCACCTGGGCGATGGCGGTGTTGAATTTGTGATTCTGCCCGACATCCTGACCGGCTTGCTTGACCGCCAGGTGAATCGAACGGCGGATGGCCTTCTGTTCATCGCTCAGTGCCGCCTTGTCCAGGGTGCCCGGCAGACCGGCGCTGACGTGGGCCTGGGCCAGACGCCAGACGCGCTTGAGGAAGCGGTGCGAGCCTTCGACGCCGGAGTCGGACCATTCCAGGCTCATGTCAGGCGGCGAGGCGAACATCATGAACAGGCGGCAGGTATCAGCGCCGTACTGGTCAATCATCGATTGAGGATCGACACCGTTGTTCTTCGACTTGGCCATCTTCTCGGTGCCGCCGATCTCCACCGGCAGGCCGTCGCTGATCAGTTTGGCGCCGATGATCTTGGCCTTGCTGTCCCGCTCCAGCTCGACATCGGCCGGGTTGAACCAGGTCTTGCTGCCATTGGCTTCAAGACGGTAGTAGGTCTCGGCGATAACCATGCCCTGGGTCAGCAGGTTCTTGAACGGCTCGTTCGAAGTGACCAGGCCCTCGTCGCGCATCAGCTTGTGGAAGAAGCGCGCGTACAGCAGGTGCAGGATCGCGTGTTCGATGCCGCCGATGTACTGATCGACCGGCAGCCAGTGGTTGGCCGCTTTCGGATCGACCATGCCGCCTTCGTAGTGAGGCGAGGCATAGCGGGCGAAATACCAGGACGACTCAACGAAGGTGTCCATGGTGTCGGTTTCACGCTTGGCCGCTGCGCCGCATTTCGGGCAGGTGCACTCGTAGAACTCGGGCATGCGCGCCAGGGGCGACCCGGCGCCGTCCGGCACTACGTCTTCCGGCAGCTTGACGGGCAACTGGTCCTCAGGGACCGGTACGTCACCACAGCTGTCGCAATGGATGATCGGGATCGGGCAGCCCCAGTAGCGTTGACGGCTGATGCCCCAGTCGCGCAGGCGGAACTGTGTGCGGGACTGGCCGAGGTTTTTCTTGATCAGCGCCACTTCCATGGCGTCGAAGGCACCGGCGAAGTCCAGGCCGTCGAACTCGCCTGAGTTGATCAGCTGGCCGTGCTCGCCATAGGCAGCCTGCCACGGCGCCGGGTTCTCGTCACCGGCACTGGTGCGGACCACGGACTTGATCGGCAGGTTGTACTTGGTGGCGAACTCGAAATCGCGCTCGTCGTGAGCCGGAACCGCCATCACCGCGCCGTCGCCATAGTGCATGAGCACGTAGTTGGCGACCCATACCGGCAGTTTCTCGCCGGTCAGCGGGTGCTCGACGAACAGCGAAGTCGGCAGGCCTTTCTTTTCCTGGGTGGCGACGTCGGCTTCGGCGACGCTGCCGCTCTTGCATTCATGAATGAATGCTTGCAGCTCAGGATTGTTGGTCGCAGCCAGGGTCGCCAGCGGGTGCTCGGCAGCCACGGCGACATAGGTTGCGCCCATCAGGGTATCCGGACGAGTCGTGAAGACTTTCAGGGCACCGGCTTCGCCGATCGAGGCCTGGTCGTACGGGAACTGTACTTCCATGCCGCGGGACTTGCCGATCCAGTTGCGCTGCATGGTCTTGACCTGTTCAGGCCATCCCGGCAGCTCGTCGAGGCTCGACAGCAGCTCATCGGCATAAGCGGTGATCTTGAAGTAGTACATCGGGATTTCGCGTTTTTCGATTACCGCGCCCGAACGCCAGCCACGACCGTCGATAACCTGCTCGTTGGCCAGGACGGTCTGGTCGACCGGGTCCCAGTTGACGGTGCCGTTCTTGCGATAGATCACGCCCTTTTCGAACAGTCGAGTGAACAGCCATTGTTCCCAGCGGTAGTAATCCGGCTTGCAGGTAGTGACTTCGCGGGACCAGTCGATCGCCAGACCCAGGCTTTTGAGCTGGGCTTTCATATAGGCGATGTTTTCGTAGGTCCACTTGGCCGGGGCGACGTTGTTCTTCATCGCGGCGTTCTCCGCCGGCATGCCGAAGGCGTCCCAACCCATGGGTTGCAGGACGTTCTTGCCCTGCATGCGCTGGTAGCGCGCGATCACGTCACCGATGGTGTAGTTGCGCACGTGGCCCATGTGTAGCTTGCCGCTGGGGTAAGGAAACATCGACAGGCAGTAGTACGTGTCCTTGCCTGGCTGTTCACTGACTTCAAAAGACTTTTGCTCTTCCCAGAATGTTTGGGCGGCGGCTTCGATTTCGCGGGGCTGATAGAGTTCGTGCATGGCTACTTTTGACTAAAGATTGTTGACCCTTGACCTCTTCATGGCTTCGCCGAGTCTGGTCGGCACCGCTTGCCGGACATTGAAAACTGCCTGTGCGGTGCGTTCGGGCTCAAGTGAGCGGAAGTGGAATGACAGGAAGCGCCGTAGCATACATGAGCGCCGACTATCGAGGGAAACCCTGATTGCTGTTGCAAGCCCCTGCGCCGCCGTCTGTCGCGGCATCACGTAGGTTTTGCGGGCAGCGCTAAGCTCATATGTCGAGGGTATGTCTTATCTTCGACGAGGTGAGCGGATGACAGAGTGGCAGCACACAGTAACAAACCCTGAGCTGTACGAAAGCTTGATCAATCGTCTGGGGTTGGCTCTGGAGACAGCAAAAACAGCGTTTCGACTGCGTGATGAGTCGCCCGCTGTCGTGGAATTGCGAGGCTTGAGCCGGGCCGAGTTCGAATTGATCGAGGCCTATCTTGAAAAGGATGTCATGGCGGCCGGCGACATTGCCAAAGAACGGCCGCGTGAAACCATGGTGTCGCCTGCCTTACCGCAGCGATCTGCCAAGGTCTTCTGGCTGGCCGATCAACGGCGTGCGCAGGCGGCAGCCAAGGCCAAGCGTTACAGTTCGGGTTCCAATCTCAAGCGTTAACCTTTCGCGGGCTGCGAGCCTGCCTCAATAAGCATTGTTGCTTAGCGTCAATCCTTCTAGGCTTCGGGCATCCATGGAGATGCCTGATGCCTGTTCGATACCTGCTCAAGACCCTGCTTCTGCCCCCTGGCGGGCTTTTTCTGTTGCTGTTGCTGGCCTTGTTCCTGCGGCGCTCACGCCCGCGTCTGGCGGCTGGCTGCTTTGCCCTGGGGTTGGGCGGGCTGTGGTTGATGAGCCTGCCGGTTGTGGTCCAGTGGGCGGCGGGGAAGGTCGAGACGGTCCCACCGCTGCCCGTCGGCGAGTGGACAACCCTGGCCCGGCGCGCTGACGCGATTGTGGTGCTGGGCTCGGGGCGCGAGCGCAATGACCCGACCTGGGGCGAAGACATTCCCACGGGCGGCGCTCTGGAGCGGATGCGCTTTGCGGCACGGTTAGCGAAGGATTCGGGCCTGCCGATCCTCACCACCGGCGGGCTGCACTACGGCGAGCCACCCAGTGAGGCGGCGATCATGGCCAAGTCCCTGAGTCAGGACTTCGGTACGCCGGTACGCTGGCAGGAAGGGTTAAGCCGCACGACCTGGGAAAACGCCACGATGAGCGCTGCAGTGCTGCAGCCTCTGGGGTTCAAACGAGTGGTCGTGGTGACTCAGGCCGCGCACATGCCACGTGCGCTCTGGTGTTTCGAGAAGGCCGGGTTTAGCGTGATTGGCGCGCCGGTGGGGTTTCTCAGTGCCGACAATGGCAGGCTGTTCGGTGGCTGGCTGCCCGAGGCTCAGGAATTCGCCAATAGCGGGCAGTTGCTCAACGAAGCGGCGGGGATGGTGGTTTATCCGTTGATTTATCGCTGAAGGGCGTTGTGAGTTCTGTGGGACCGGCTTTAGCCGGGAAGACAAGGGTATGGACGACAGAAATGTGTCGATCTTGCCTTTGCTTTCCCGGCTAAAGCCGGTCCCGCATGCGTCCTGAGTTCACCGCGCAGGGTTGCATGCCGCGATGGTTAAACCGTCTTGGCAATCCGGCTTGCCACCAGTGCCCAGGCGAAGATCAACCCGCTGAGGATCAGCAACGGCCAGGAGCGCCAGCGCAGGTACGGGGTCAGCTGGTGCATGGGCGTTACTTCGCCGTAGAGCACGCCTTCTTCGAACTGCGGGATTTGCTCGGTGATCTGGCCGAAAGGGTTGATCAGCCCGGTTACGCCGTTGTTGGTGGCGCGGATCATCCAGCGTCCGGCCTCCAGGGCGCGCATCTGCGCCATCTGCAAGTGTTGCAGCGGGCCGATGGAAGTGCCGAACCAAGTATCGTTGCTCACCGTCAGCAGCAAATCGCTGTTTTTCGCCAGGCTGGCGGCAAACTCGGGGTAGACCACCTCGTAGCAAATGAACGGGGCAATCTGATAGCCCTTGGCCTGGAGCAGCGCCTGATCGGCGGGCCCGCGGGCGAAGTCGGACATCGGCAGATCGAAGAAGCTGATCAGGCCACGCAGCAGATCCTGCAAGGGCACGTACTCACCGAAGGGCACCAGTTTCTGTTTCAGATAGGTGCCGTCGCCTTCACCGACTACCGTGATGCCGTTGTAGTAGCGATATTCGCCGCGCCCGCCTTTCTGGCGGATCGGCACGCCGGTGATCAGCGCAGCATGACGATCGGCGGCGAATCGGCCCATGACCGACAGGAAGCCCTCGGCGGACTCCTTGAGCACCGGCACGGCGGTTTCCGGCCAGACAATCAGGTCCACGGGTTTGCCGGTGAAGGTCAGGTCACGGTACAGGGCTAACTGGGCATTGAGCTGCTGCGGGTCCCATTTCATGCTCTGGGCGACGTTGCCCTGGATTGCCGCGACTTTCAGCGGTGTGCCGGACGGGGAAGTCCAGGCATGGTTTTTCAACGCCAGACCCAGCACCCAGGGGGCCAGCAGCAGGACCACGCCCGCCGCCAGGAACGACTTGCGTTCGCGCAGACGCCACAGGTTGCACAGCAGGGCGGCGGTCAGGGCCAGGCAGAAGGAAATCAGCCACATGCCGCCCATGGGCGCCAGACCGGACAGCGGGCCGTCCAGTTGGCTGTAGCCGGAGTACAGCCAGGGAAAGCCGGTGAGGAACCAGCCGCGGAACATTTCCTGAGCAAACCACAAGGCGGCAAAGGCCAGGGCGTCGGCCAGGGGCGCCTCACTGCGGCGGATCCAGCGCGCCCAGAGCCACGCCGGCAGGGCGAAGAACCAGGCAATGGACGCCGTGAACAGCAGCATCAGGAACCCGGCCAGCAGCACCGGGGCATCGCCGTAGGTATGGATACTGACGTAGATCCAGCTGGTGCCCGCGCCGAACAGGCCGAAACCGTAGCACCAGCCGCGCCACAGAGCCTGGCGCGAACTCAGGTCGCGCAGGCCAAGGTAGAACACGATCAGTGCCACCAACGCCAATGGCCAGATATTGAACGGGGCCAGGGCCAGGGTGGTCAGGCCACCAGCCGCCATGGCCAGCAGGTTACCGGGCCAGCCGGGGCGGGTGATCCAATGCATGTACTACGTTCCTTGGCAGATGAAACTTAACAGGCCCTGAAAAGCTTAAGAGCGCGAGATCGGACTCAGGCGCAGCAAGTGAATGCGACGGCTGTCAGCACTCAGGATGCGGAAACGATACGCACCGATTTCGGTGATTTCGTTACGTTTGGGCAAGTGGCCGAAGGCATTCATGACCAGGCCGCCAACGGTATCGAACTCATCGTCGGAGAATTCGCTGTCGAAGAACTCGTTGAAGTTCTCGATGGGCGTCAGCGCCTTGATCAGGAAATCGCCGCTGGGCAGTGGCTTGATGTAGCTGTCTTCTTCGACGTCATGCTCGTCTTCGATATCGCCGACGATCTGTTCAAGCACATCTTCAATGGTCACAAGCCCGGCTACACCACCATATTCATCAATGACGATGGCCATGTGATTGTGGTTTGCGCGGAATTCGCGCAGCAACACGTTGAGACGCTTGGACTCGGGCACGAAAGTCGCCGGGCGCAGCAGCTTCTTGATGTCGTCTCTATCGCCGTCGGGCTTGAGGATCAGGGGCAACAGGTCCTTGGCCAGGAGCACGCCGAGTACGTCATCGTGGCTCTCGCCGATCACCGGGTAGCGCGAGTGCGCTGCGTCGATGACCGCCGGCAGGAATTCGCGGGGCGTCTGGCTGGCCTTGATGCTGATCATCTGCGAGCGCGGCACCATGATGTCGCGTACTTGCAGGTCGGCCACCTGGATAGCGCCTTCGACGATGGCGAGGGCTTCGCTGTCCAGCAATTTGTTCTGATGGGCTTCACGCAGCAGCTCAAGCAGCTCCTGGCGGTTTTTCGGCTCGTGGGCAAAAGCCTGGGTCAGTTTACCCAGCCATGACTTTTGCCCGTTGCTCGATCGGTCTTCGCTCATAGCCCTTACTCGTGGTCCTTGCTTGGTGTTTCTGAATGGGGGTGGTCGTCGCTTTCGTCGTCGGCATAAGGATCCGGATAGCCCAACTCAGCAAGCAACTCTCGTTCCAGTGCTTCCATTTCTTCGGCTTCTTCATCGTCGATATGGTCGAAACCCAACAGATGCAGACAGCCGTGAATGACCAGGTGAGCCCAGTGGGCGTCCAGCGCCTTGCCCTGCTCGGCGGCTTCCCGTGCGACAACGGGCACGCAGATGACCAGATCGCCAAGCAACGGGATATCCAGCAGATCATCAGGAACGTCGGCGGGGAAGGACAGCACGTTGGTCGCGTAGTCCTTGTGTCGCCAGGTGTTGTTCAGCTCGCGACCTTCGGCCTCGTCGACCAGACGAATGGTCAGCTCCGAGTCGGCACTGCGGGCACGCAGGCCCATTTCGCACCACTGGCGAAACTGGGCTTCGGTGGGGGCAGCAGCGTCGCTGGCGATTTGCAGATCCAGCTCAAGCATCGCGGCGTGTGTCCCGGTTGAACGCATTGGGCTCGTCGCTGACACGCCCTTCGTAACGCTCGTAAGCCTCGACGATGCGCTGCACCAAGGGGTGGCGCACCACATCCTTGGGCTTGAAGTGTGTGAAGCTGATGCCCGGCACGTCCTTGAGCACCTCGATGACATGATTCAGGCCCGACTTGGTGCCCTTGGGCAGGTCGACCTGAGTGATGTCGCCGGTGATCACGGCGGTTGAGCCGAAGCCGATACGGGTCAGGAACATTTTCATCTGCTCGACGGTGGTGTTCTGACTCTCGTCGAGAATGATGAAGCTGTTATTAAGGGTGCGACCGCGCATGTAGGCCAGGGGCGCAACTTCGATCACCTGCTTCTCGATCAGCTTGGCCACGTATTCGAAGCCGAGCATTTCGTACAGCGCGTCGTAGAGCGGGCGCAGGTACGGGTCGATTTTCTGCGCCAGGTCGCCGGGCAGGAAGCCGAGCTTTTCGCCCGCCTCGACCGCCGGACGCACCAACAGGATGCGACGGATCTGCTCGCGCTCCAGGGCATCCACCGCACAGGCTACTGCCAGATACGTCTTGCCAGTACCTGCCGGACCGATGCCGAAGTTGATGTCGTTGCCGAGGATTTCCTTCACATAGCGCTGCTGATTCAAGCCGCGAGGGCGAATCATGCCTTTCTTGGTGCGCAGCGCCACGCCGGGTTGGGCGGCCGGATGGTTATCCAGGCCTTCGACGCCGGACTCCTGCAGGAACAGGTGAACCATGTCCGGAGACAGCTCGGTGCCCTTGGTCTCGCGATAGAGACGGCGCAGCAGGTTCTCGGCTGAAGTGGTGTTCTGGCGCGTGCCGATCAGTTCGAATTGATTGCCGCGGTTGCGGATCTCAATTTCCAGGCGTTGCTCGATCAAGCGCAGATGCTCGTCGAATTGCCCGCACAGATTGGCGAAGCGATGGGCCTCGAAGGGTTCGAGGATGAAATGATGAGGTTCTATGGGTGCGTTCAAGGTTGTTTTTAGCCGCCCGACGGCAATGGATATGGACCGAAGGATAACCCCGGTAAGGTATGTGCGAAAGCTCTGACGTGTTTAAAACTCATCAGAGCTTGCACCTTCCGGGCTTTACATCAGCAGCGAGCCGCGCAGGGAGTGGGGTTGCGCGTCATCGATGTGCACGTCGACGAACTGGCCGATCAGCTTCGGGTTATCGCAGCGGAAGTTGACGATGCGGTTGTTTTCCGTGCGTCCCTGCAGTTCGCCTGGGTCTTTTTTCGAGTAATCGGTGACCAGGATGCGCTGGGTGCTGCCGACCATTTGTCGGCTGATCTCGAAGCCCTGCTGATTAAGGCGGTGCTGCAAGGCGGCCAGGCGCTCTTTTTTCAGCGATTCCGGGGTGTCATCCTTCAGATCGGCCGCCGGAGTGCCTGGGCGCGGGCTGTAGACGAAGGAGAACGAGAAGTCGAAACCCACGTCCTGGATCAGCTTCATGGTGTTGTCGAAGTCTTTCTCGGTTTCGCCGGGGAAGCCGACGATGAAGTCCGAACTGATACTGATGCCCGGCACGGCAGCCCGGAGCTTGCGCAGCTTGGACTTGTATTCGAGGGTGGTGTGGTTGCGTTTCATCGCCGCCAGCACGCGGTCCGAGCCCGATTGGACCGGCAGGTGCAGGTGTTTGACCAGTTCCGGGACTTCGGCATGGGCCTGGATCAGGCTGTCGGAGAACTCCAGCGGGTGCGAGGTGGTGTAGCGGATGCGGTCGATACCGTCGATGGCAGCCACGACGCGGATCAGGTCCGCCAGATCAGCCTGACGGCCGTCGGCCGTGGTACCGCGATAGCCGTTGACGTTCTGCCCCAGCAGCGTCACTTCCCGCACGCCGTGCTCGGCCAGGTGAATGACCTCGGTAATGACATCGTCGAACGGCCGGCTGACTTCTTCACCGCGGGTATAGGGCACCACGCAGAAAGTGCAGTACTTGCTGCAACCTTCCATGACCGAGACATAGGCGCTCGGGCCATCGACGCGGGGCTCGGGCAGGTGGTCGAATTTTTCGATTTCCGGGAACGAGACATCGACCTGGGGCAGGCGCGTAACCCGCGCAGCGTCGATCATTTCCGGCAGGCGGTGCAGGGTCTGCGGGCCGAACACCACGTCCACGTAGGGCGCGCGATCACGGATCGCCGCGCCTTCCTGGCTGGCCACGCAACCGCCCACGGCGATCACCATCTCCGGGTTGGCCAGTTTCAGTTCACGCCAGCGGCCCAGTTGGGAGTAGACCCGATCCTGGGCGCGCTCGCGGATCGAGCAGGTATTGAGCAGGATGACGTCGGCATCTTCCGCGCGAGCGGTGACTTCCAGGGCTTGATGTTCGCCCAGCAGATCGACCATGCGCGAGCTGTCGTACTCGTTCATCTGGCAACCGTGGGTTTCGATATAAAGCTTCTTGGCCATGCGTGATCATCAGGTGATTCAAAGAACCGCGCATTATAGGGACGGCGCTTGCGGGTTCCTAGCGTCGTCTGGCGAATGGGCATATAGTTCGCCTCTTCTTTTTACCGTGCCGAACAATACCCGCCTGCCATGACCAAACGCGAAGCTCCAATCTACAAGGTGATTTTCCTCAATCAGGGACAAGTGTTCGAGATGTACGCCAAGCAGATCTATCAAAGTGATCTGTGGGGGTTTCTGGAGGTGGAGGAATTCGTCTTCGGCGAGCGCACAACCGTTGTGGTTGATCCCAGCGAAGAAAAGCTCAAGGCGCAGTTCGAAGGCGTCGTGCGCAGCTTTGTGCCGATGCATTCGATCGTGCGCATCGACGAAGTCGAGCGCATGGGCACACCGAAGATCAGCGAAGCGCGCGGTACCAGTAACGTGATGCCATTCCCCATGCCGATGCCGGAGAAATAACCGGCTTCAGTTCTGCTGGGGCGACAGTTGCGGTGCCAGTGCCGGTGCCGCAGCGCCAGGCGCCGGGGCCGTGCTGTTGGGATCAGGCAGGGGCGCGAAGGGCGAGCGACCTTCGGCGGACTGCAGTTCTTGCAGGTAGTTGCGGAAAATCTGGCCCAGAACCTGAGTCGCCACTTCCAGCTCGTCGCGCCGCATGTGCGACGATACTTCGTCAGCGCTGTCCAGGGCATCCTCGGAGCCGTTGACCGCCGCCATCTTCAGCACGATATAGGCCTGGACGTTGTTGGCCTGCACACCTTCACCCTTGAAGAACATCAGGCCAAGCTGGTACTGCGCCTGGGCATGCCCCTGCAGCGAGGCTTTCTCAAAGTAATTGAGCGCTTGCGCCAGGTCACGAGGGGCGTGTTTACCGTCGTAGTAAAATTCACCCAACTCGTATTGCGCCTGAGCATCCCCGGCCTTGGCGGCTTCCTGACAGGCAGCCAGCGCCGTCGGCAGGTTGTCCGGCTGGGTATTGAGGGTGCAGCGACCCACCGCTGGGATCAACAACGAGTTGCCACCTGCATTCGCCAGCAGGGGATGAATAAGCAACAGGCAGCCCAATGCAAGGGTGCGGCCGGTGCGGTTCATGGGAATCGACATACCTCTGAAAAGGTGCGGGCGTACCCGTCCAGCTAAACGTGCTGGCTGCGCATTATGAAATAAGCGGGGCCAACCTTACAAAGTCTTTACGGATTTTCTGCTGCACGGGCTTGAAATGCCTGTTTTCATTGATGATTGGTTACCTGTAGGAGCTGCCGAAGGCTGCGATGCGCTTCTCATGACGGAACGCAATCGCAGCCTTCGGCAGCTCCTACAAGGTTTTCCAGCCTTATTTAAGCGCCGCAAACGCCTTCTCGGCTGCATCCAGAGTCAGTTTCAGCTCGGTTTCGCCATGGGCGATGGACGTGAAACCAGCTTCGAACGCGCTGGGCGCCAGGTATACGCCGCCTTCGAGCATCAAATGGAAGAAGCGCTTGAAGCGTTCAGCATCGCTGGTCATTACGTCTTCGAAGGTGACGATGGCCTTTGCTTCGCTGAAGTACAGGCCGAACATGCCGCCCGCCTGGGTTGTCACGAACGGGATGCCGGCAGCATCGGCGCGCTCTTGCAGGCCGGCGAGCAGGCGCCGGGTGTATTCGCTCAGCTCGTCATGGAAGCCCGGGCGGCTGATCAGGCGCAGGGTCGTCAGGCCAGCAGCCATGGCGAGGGGGTTGCCCGACAGCGTACCGGCCTGATAGACCGGGCCCAGCGGGGCGATGTGGGACATGATTTCGCGCTTGCCGCCGAAGCAGCCCACCGGCATGCCGCCGCCGATGATCTTGCCGAAGGTGCTCAGGTCCGGCGTTACCCCGTAGTAAGCCTGGGCGCCGCCGAGGGCGACACGAAAGCCCGTCATCACTTCGTCGAAGATCAGTACCACGCCGTATTGATCACACAGGGCGCGCAGGCCTTGCAGGTAGCCCGGCGCAGGCGGTACGCAGTTCATGTTGCCGGCTACCGGCTCGACGATGATGCAGGCCACGTCCTGGCCAACTTCAGCCAACAGGGCGCTGACGGCGTCGAGGTCGTTGAACGGCACGGTCAGGGTGTGCTTGGCGAAGGCCGCAGGCACGCCTGGCGAGCTGGGTACACCCAGGGTCAGGGCGCCGGAACCGGCTTTGACCAGCAGGCTGTCGGAGTGGCCGTGGTAGCAGCCTTCGAACTTGATGATGCTGTCGCGGCCAGTGAAACCGCGGGCCAGACGGATGGCGCTCATGGTCGCTTCGGTGCCGGAGCTGACCATGCGCACCATTTCCATTGACGGCACGATGGAGCAGACCAGGTCGGCCATCTCGGTTTCCATGGCCGTTGGCGCGCCGTATGACAGACCGTGTTCCAGCTGATTGCGCACGGCGTCCAGCACTTCCGGATGGCTGTGACCGAGAATCATCGGCCCCCATGAACCGACGTAGTCGACATAACGCTTGTCGTCTTCATCAGTGACATAGGCCCCGACCGCATGCTTGAAGAACAGCGGCGTACCCCCCACGCTCTTGAAGGCGCGAACCGGCGAGTTGACGCCACCGGGGATGTGTTTCTGGGCGTTGGCGAACAGGGTTTCAGAACGGGACATGGTCGGGTCTCTGCTGGTGAACCGGAAAGTCTGGTTACGCCCGGCGGGGCGAGAGGAGGGGCACTATAACAAATGCCGGGCAGCTCCTGCCGAGTGAGAATGCCGCAGGATGGATTGATAGGCGCGAATTGTAGGGGCGAATATTGCGGGAGTGAGTTGTGGGCGAATTCATTCGCGAAGGGGTCAGTACATCCGCCAAATTTGTATCGTTTGAGAAACCGTCTTCGCGAATGAATTCGCTCCCGCATCATAGGCTCCATATTTTTGTCATCGTGCCCATGGTGGTGGAAACCTATCGAGCCAGATGTCCGAATCCAGCCAGACTTTCCTCGAGTGCTGGATTACAGTTCGCCCATGAACACTCTCGATCCCGAAGTCTGCTACGCCGCTTTTGTCGCCCGTGACCGCCGTTTTGACGGCTGGTTTTTCATGGGAGTGTCATCGACCGGCATCTATTGCCGCCCGATGTGCCCGGTGCGCGCACCGAATGCGGTCAATTGCAGTTTCTACGCCAGCGCTGCCGCCGCCGAACAGGCCGGTTTCCGTCCGTGCCTGCGTTGCCGCCCGGAACTGGCGCCCGGTCATGGCCTGATCGATATGTCCAGTCGCCTGGCCCAGGCAGCGGCGCGGCTGATCGAGGACGGTTTTCTCAATGGCCGCAGTCTGGTCGCCCTGGCGGCACGTGTCGGTGTTACTGACCGGCATCTGCGGCGGATCTTCGAGGCCGAGTTCGGGGTGTCACTGCTTGACTACGTACAAACCCAGCGGCTGTTGATTGCCAAGCGTCTGCTGACCGATACCGGCCTGTCCATGGCTGAAGTGGCATTGGCCTCCGGATTTGGCAGCGTACGGCGTTTCAATGATGTGTTTCAGGCGCAGTACGGGCTCAACCCCCTGCGCCTGAAAAAGGCTGTGCATGTACCCGGCGCATCGACTCTGCGCTTCGAGTTGTCTTACCGGCCGCCCTATACCTGGGACGGTGTGTTGGCCTTTCTTGCCCATCGCTGCATCGCCGGGGTCGAACATATCGCCGAGAACTGTTATGCCCGCACTATAGAGGTCGAGCAAGGCGGCAAACGTTTGAACGGCTGGGTCAGCGTCAGCCATGCGCCGCAACGTCATGCCCTGGTGGTTACGGTCTCTGCGTCGCTGCAAAGCGCAATCGTCCAGGTGCTGGGACGTTTGCGGCGCTTGTTCGACACCGGTTGCCGACCCGATCTGGTGGACGGCCATCTGCATGAGTTGTCCGCCGACCTGCCAGGCATGCGCGTGCCGGGGGCGGTGGATGGATTTGAAATAGCGGTACGGGCGGTGGTCGGTCAGCAGGTTTCTGTTGCCCGGGCGCGGGTCGTGCTGGGACGTATTGCCGAGCGCTTCGGTACGCCGATCGAGGATGCGCCTCACGGTCTGACCCATGCTTTTGCGACGGCTGAGACACTTGCCTCACTCGACGCCGAAGAGCTGATCACCACCGGCCTTATCCGAATTCGCGCGGAGGCGATCATTGCCGTGGCCGGGGAGGTCGCCGAAGGGCGTGTGGTTCTTGAGCCGTTGGTGCCCCTGGACGAAACCCTGGACGCCCTGCGGCATATCCGCGGTATCGGTGAATGGACGGTGCAATACATCGCCATGCGTGCGTTGGGCTGGCCCAATGCCTTCCCGCAAGGCGATGCCGTACTGAAGAAACATCTCGCGTGTGCCACGGCCGCGCAACTCAATGAACACGCCAGTCAGTGGGCGCCCTGGCGGGCCTACGCCACTGTGCATTTATGGCGTTTACGCGAGGAGGCAAAGCAATGATTCCCGGCTATCTGGTTGCAAGTCCGTTGGGCGACATTGCCCTGCGTGCCGAGGATGACGCCCTGACCGGGGTGTATTTCGTCGGACAGAAGTACTACCCCGAGCTGGCCCTGGTCACCGACGTGGGACGTGTGCCGCGAGTGATCAGCATGGCCCAGGAGCAGTTGGCCGAGTTCTTTGCCGGTGAGCGCCGGGCGTTCGAGCTGCCCCTGCGCTTTCGCGGCACGCCGTTTCAGGAGCAGGTCTGGCGCGAACTGGCGCGGATTCCCTATGGCGAGTTGCTGTCCTATGGCGCGATGGCGAAGAAGATGGGCCTGAGCGCCGGGCATTCCCGTGCGGTCGGCACAGCCAATGGCAAGAACCCGATCTCGATCATCGTGCCTTGCCATCGAGTGATAGGCGCCAGTGGCGACCTCACCGGTTATGCCGGCGGTGTCGAGCGCAAGCGTGCCCTGCTGGCGCTGGAGAATAACAAAGGCATGGCTGAATTCGCCTTCGAACTGGTCAGCCGGGGCTGACCGGCACGTTCAGCCCTACTTTCGCCACAGGTCGTTGAAGGCCCTTGCGCGGCTGGTGACTTCCTGTGCCGTCTCGGCGCCGAACAGGCCATGCACCACGGCCAGCAGGTCGGCGCCATGGGCAACCAGTTGCGGCGCGTTATCCAGGGTGATTCCACCGATTACCGCGATCGGCAGATGCACTTTGGCTCGCACCTGATCCAGCAATTCCAGGGGGACGGCCGGGGCATCGGGTTTGGTCTGGGAATTGAAGAAGCGCCCGAAGGCGACATAACTGGCGCCATCGGCCTTGGCCCGTTCGGCCAGTTCCAGCTTGCCATGGCAGGTGGCGCCGACAATCGCCTTGTGCCCGAGCAGCGCCCTGGCATCGGGCAGCGAGCCGTCGGTCTGCCCCAGGTGCACGCCAACCCCCAGGCGGGCGGCCAGCTCGGCGTCATCGTTGATGATCAACTGTGTCTTGTAGTGCTGGCACAATTTGAGCAGTTCGCTGGCCTCGCGCAAGCGGCGCGAATCATCGCCGCTCTTGTCGCGGTATTGCAGCAGAGTGACGCCGCCATCAAGGGCGGCCTTGACGTAAGACAGGAATTTGCCAGCCAACAATTGGTTGTCGGTAATGGCATACAGGCCACGTAGTTTCATAAATGTGCCTCATGACGTGGCGTTACGAGCAGAAATCCAGGGGCAGGCGACGGGGCACGAATTGCCCTTTGCCCAGCTGTTCAGCGTCTCGCAACGTCCGCCAAGTGTAGTCCAGCGCCGTCTCGACGGCGCTGACCAGATCTTGTCCAAGTGCCAGACGGCCAGCCAGGGCACTGGCCAGGGTGCAGCCGGAACCATGGTAACTGCCGGGCAGGCGCTGACAGGTAAAGGTGCGGGTTGTGCCGTCGCGGCTGTACAGGCGGTTATGGATGTCCTGCTCGTCGCCGTGGCCGCCGGTGATCAGCAGGTGCTCGACAAATGGCAGCAGTTTGGCCGCGCATTCATCTGCGCTACCTTCCGGCAGGTCGGCGAGAATCCGCGCTTCTGGCAGATTGGGCGTGGCGATTTTCGACAGCGGCAGCAGGCGCTCGCGCATGGCGTAGCCGACTTCATCCTTGCCCAGACGGCCCCCGCCCCCGGCACGCAGCACCGGGTCGCAGACCAGCGGCAGATGCGGGTGCGCCTGCAGCAGTTCGACGACGGTGTCGACCATTTCCAGGGAACCGAGCATGCCCAGCTTGACCGCCGCAACGGTGGAGTCATTGAGCACGGCATTGGCCTGGGCCAGCACCCACTCGCGATCCAGCACGCGGAAGTCGCTGACATTGACAGTGTCTTGCACGGTCAGGGCGGTCACCGCCGGAGCGGCATGGCAACCCTGGGCGAGCAGGGCTTCGATATCTGCCTGCAGACCGGCACCACCACTGGGATCGTGGCCGGAAAGGCAAAGGACAACGGGGCGGGAATTATAGATAGTCATGGCGCGCGAGCTTACCACTAAACCTTTTTCCGAGCCGCTGAGGGGCGATGGATTTTTTTCGTGAAAAGCGGACGTTCATCGCACCGAAAATGGCTTTGTCGTCGCTTGATGGTCTTGAAAGTGCCGGACTAGAGCCTTCCATTACAACTCAAAACATTACGCGATTCGCTCGTAGAGCGACTATGCTTGAACTTTCGCGTTTTTCCAGCGGCAAGATGCACGTTCTATTGCTTTGAGCTGACAGGTCCTGGAGGGGCCTTGGCACACTCAGCCATTGATTCAGGTTGTTTGACGCTTATTCCAAAAACAGGAATCTGCCGGTCGCTTCGCTTCATAAGGACAGGAAGACGAACAGCGTTATCAGGCAGGCCATGCTGGGGCCGTATGCGCTATTTGCTGATAATCCTGGTCGCCTGGCTGCCGTTGCTGGCTGCTGCTGTCGAGTTCGACGAGCACACCCGCACGATGGTGCTGGGCCCCGACGTGCAGGTACTGGAAGACCCGGGCGGGCAGGCTTCGATCCAGGAGGTCAGCTCCACCGCCCTGGCGGCTGCTTTTCGGCCGCTGCAGGCTGACGCCCTCAATGCCGGTTTTTCCAGCTCGGCGTTCTGGCTGAAAGTCGAGCTGCTGTATCGCCCCAAAAACCTGTCGGTTCACCGTGACTGGCTGCTGGATGTGGCCTATCCGCCCCTGGACTATGTCGACTTGTACCTGCCCGACGCCAGCGGACAGTTGCAGCTGGCGGTACGCACCGGCGATATGCTGCCGTTTGCCAGTCGGCAGATCAGGCAGAACAGTTACCTGTTCGCGCTGCCATTGCATCCCGGCGAGGCCATGACCCTGTACTTGCGGGTTGCCGGCCATGGGTCGATCCAGGTGCCGATCAACCTGTGGTCCAGCCACGCCTTCCTGGAAACGCAGCCGGCGCGCATTTATGTGTGGGGTCTGAGTTATGGCGTGCTGTTCGGGCTGTTGGTCTACAACCTGTTCATCTACTTCGGCGTGCGTGACCGTAGTTACCTGTACTACTTGCTGTATATAGCCTCGTTCGGCTTTTATCAGGTCTCGGTGAACGGCACCGGGGTGGAGTTTCTGTGGCCGAACAGCCCGTGGTGGACCAATGCGGCAACACCGTTTCTGGTCGCGGCTTCGGTGTTCTTTGCTTGCCAGTTCTCCCGCACTTTCCTGCAGACAACCAGGCTGGGGACATGGATCGATTGGCTGTTACGTCTGGTTATGGGTGCTGCGGTTGGCGTGATGCTGCTGTCGTTGTTACCCGACTGCACCATTGCCTTGCGGCTCGTCACGGCGCTGGTGATGTGCTTCGCGATGGTGATTCTTTCCGCCGGGATCGTCGCCTTGAAAAAGGGCGTGTCCCTGGCGCGTTATTTCGTCGTGGCCTGGTCGATTTTTCTGCTGGGCAGTCTGATCCACGGCTTGATGTTGATTGGCTGCCTGCCCAGTACCGTGTTTACCCTGTACATCTGGCAGGTCTGTTCGGCCCTGGAAGTGGCGTTGCTGTCCCTGGCTCTGGCAGCGCGGATCAATCTGATGCGTGCGCAACAGGCGCAGACGCTGCTCGAAGCCGGACAAGCCCTGGAGCAGTTAAACCTGGAACTGGCCACCAGTAACCGCCTTAAAGACGAATTCCTCGCGACCCTGACCCATGAGCTGCGCACCCCCATGAATGGCGTGATTGGCTCCCTCGAATTGATGGAGACGCTGGAGCTCAACGAGGAACTTGCCCAGTACCAGCAAACAGCTGCCGGTTCGGCCCAGGACATGATGGGCATGATCAACGGCATTCTTACCCTTACCGAATTGCAGGCCGGGCGGCTCCATGCCGAGCAGCGGCCTTTCTCTCTGGAGAGGCTGTTCGCCCAATTGCATCGCCAGTTCCTGCCCGCAGCCCAGGCCAAGGGCGTGGCGCTGCTCTTCGCGCGGGAGGCCCAATTGCCCGATGACCTGCTCGGTGACGCCGCCCGGCTGCGTCAGTGCCTGGAATGTCTGCTGGATAACGCGATCAAATTTACCCGCGAAGGTGCGATTCAACTTCGTGCGGGTGCAGAATATGGGCCGAACGGTGAGGCCTGGCTGCTGCTTGATGTGATCGACAGCGGCATCGGTTTCGACTGCAAACATGCCTCGACCCTGTATCAGTGTTTTTTCCAGGTCGACGGCTCCATGACCCGGGAGCACGGTGGTTTGGGCATCGGCCTGGCCATTTGTCGGCAACTGATCGAATTGCAGGGCGGGCAGTTGAGCCATCAGTCGACTCCGGGGCAGGGCAGTCGATTTACCCTGCGCTTGCCGCTGAGGTTCGGCACGCATGTGAACGTGCCCCTGAAACAGAATGCAATTACCTGAATTGAAAAGCTATTTTCACTGTGGGAGCCGGCTTGCTGGCGATTGCGATATTGGAGCCGACAAGGTTGTTGCCTGATCTGACGCCATCGCCAGCAAGCCGGCTCCTACATGGAATGCGTGCTGAGGGAGAGAGCGAATAACCCCCCGCTACTTCGTCCTGAATGGCACTTTTTAATGCCATCTGCCCGTGCTTCACTTCGACTCTTGCGCAATAGCCGGGAGAACCGCCATGAACCTGCATCAGTTCGCCGAAACCCATGAAGTCACCAACCAGCCGCCATCACTGGATGGGCTGAACCTGTGGCGCGCCGACCTGCCATTGCAGGCCTGGACCCAGCGTTTCGGTGCCGGTTGGGCGAGCTCGCGGATCGATGCCTATGGTGCCTTGGCCGGTGGGCCGTTGATGGAAGCGGGGTTTCTGGCTAACCAGAACAAACCGGTATTCGCCAGCCATGATCGCTACGGCCATCGCATCGATCTGATCGAATTTCATCCGGCCTATCACCAGTTGATGAAAGTGGCCATCGAACATGGCATCCCGTCCCTGCCCTGGACCGATCCACAGCCTGGCGCCCATGTTGCCCGCGCTGCCATGAGCTATATGCATAGCCAGGCCGAGGCGGGCAGCGGTTGCCCCCTGACCATGACTTTCGCCAGCGTCCCGGCCCTGCGCCTGCAGCCGGACCTGGCCGAGATCTGGCTGCCGAAGATCCTCGCTCGCGAATACGACCCGCGTAATGTCGGTATCGAACAGAAGGGCGGCGCCACCATCGGCATGGCCATGACCGAAAAACAGGGCGGCACCGATGTCCGCGCCAACACCACCAAGGCCTGGCCGGTGGGCGCGGGCGGGCCGGGGCAAGCCTATGAACTGGTCGGGCACAAATGGTTCTGCTCGGCGCCCATGTGCGATGCCTTCCTTACCCTGGCTCAGACCGACAAGGGCCTGACCTGCTTCCTGCTGCCGCGCCATCGCCCCGACGGCAGCCGTAATGAATTCTATATCCAGCGCCTGAAAAACAAACTGGGCAACTGGTCCAACGCCTCCAGCGAGGTGGAGTTCCGCGGAGCCCTGGCCTGGATGATCGGCGAAGAAGGCCGCGGCGTGCCGACCATCATCGAGATGGTCGCCATGACCCGCTTCGACTGCATGGTCGGCTCCAGCGCCCTGATGCGTCAGGCCCTGACCCAGGCTACCCATCATTGCGCCCATCGCCAGGTCGGCGGGCGTCTGCTCAGCGAACAGCCCTTGATGCAGAACGTACTCGCCGATCTGGCCCTGGAAAGCGAAGCCGCTCTGGCCCTGAGCCTGCGCATGGGCCGGGCGCTGGATCATCTGGATGACTCCCATGAAGCGCGGTTTACCCGGCTGGTCACGGCGGTGGGCAAGTACTGGATCTGCAAACGGGCGCCGGCCATGATCAACGAAGCCGCCGAGTGCATGGGCGGCGCCGGTTACGTTGAAGACAGCATCCTGCCCCGGCTGTATCGCGAGGCACCGGTCAATTCAACCTGGGAGGGCTCCGGCAATGTGCAATGCCTTGATGTACTGCGCGCCTTGTCCAAGGAGCCCGGCGTGCTGGACGCCCTTTTCGATGAACTGGGTGATGGTCACGGCGACCGACGCCTGGCCGCGCATATCGGCCAGTTGAAGGCCGCATTCAAGGACACCGGCGATATCCAGTACCGCGCTCGCCAACTGACGGAAGATATCGCCCTGGCCTTGCAGGCCAAATTGCTCCTGGAAGCCGGGGAGGCCAGCGTCAGTGACGGGTTTATTGCCGGACGCCTGGGGGAGGGCGGACGGGTGTATGGCGCATTGCCACGAGGTGTCGATGTCGAAGCGCTGGTGGCGCGGGCTTCGCCGCAGGTGGCATGATGATGACCTGCAAGATCAGACAGGATGCGTAACGTGACCGAAGCTTTTGTTGTCGTTGAAACCGCCGAGCAAGCCGTGGACCGGCTTGCCGAGCTGCATGACCGTGGGACCAAGGCGCTGAGCCAGGCCCTCAAGCGTTACCTGAAAGACCGCGTCGAGCCCGATGCCGAGCAGCGCGCGCTGTTTCGTTATCCTGAATTGCGTCTGACCTACGTGGCTCATGGCGAAGTGCCCCTGACCACCCGAGCCTACGCCAAGGTGCAACTGCCCGGCACTTACAGCGTTACCGTGACTCATCCGGCAGCCTTCCGCAAATACCTGCTGGAACAGCTGCGCCCGTTGATGAATGACTTCACCGTCACGGTCGAAGTCGGCGTCAGCGAGCAGAATATTCCGTACCCGTACGTGGTCGAGCAGGGTGATGAACTGGCTGGCTCCGGCGTTACTGCCGCTGCCCTGGCGCGGGTTTTCCCCAGCACCGACCTGTCCGCCGCCACCGATGGCATCGCCGACGGCCTGCATGACTGGGCCAATACCGACCCTTTGCCCCTGGCCCTGTTTGACGCCGCCCGGGTGGATTTCTCCCTGCGTCGCCTGGTGCATTACACCGGCAGCGACTGGCGCCATGTGCAGCCGTGGATTCTGCTGACCAACTATCACCGTTACGTTGACCAGTTCATTCTTCATGGCCTGGAGCAGTTGCGTGAAGATCCGCGCTTTATCCGCATGGTCCTGCCGGGCAACGTCGTGGTCGACAAGAGCATGGACAATGGCGAGGCCCAGGCCATCGTCGCCAGCGTGGTCTGGCACCGCTATCAGATGCCGGCTTATCACCTGATTGCCGAAGACGGTCACGGGGTGACGCTGGTGAACATCGGCGTCGGCCCTTCCAACGCCAAGAACATCACCGACCACCTGGCCGTGCTGCGTCCGCACTGCTGGCTGATGATTGGCCACTGCGGCGGCCTGCGCCAATCCCAGACTATCGGCGACTACGTGCTGGCCCACGCCTACATGCGTCGCGACGGCATTCTCGATCGGGTCCTGCCGCCGAATATTCCGATTCCAGCCCTGGCCGAAGTGCAAATGGCCTTGCAGGAGTCGGCAGCGCAGATCACCGGCGAACGCGGCGACGAGCTGAAAAAACGCCTGCGCACTGGCACCGTACTGACCTACGACGACCGTAACTGGGAGCTGCGCTGGGCCCAGGAACGCCCGTTGATCAACCTGTCCCGTGCCGTGGCCGTGGATATGGAAAGCGGCACCATCGCCGCCCAGGGTTACCGCCTGCGCGTGCCTTATGGCACCTTGCTCTGCGTTTCGGACAAGCCGCTGCACAGCGAAATCAAACTGCCGGGTTCGGCCAACGCCTTCTACGAGCGTGCGGTCAGCCAGCACTTGAAGATCGGCATCGCAGCCCTGGACCTGTTGCGCGCGCAACTGAACTCCCTGCACTCACGCAAACTGCGCAGTTTCGACGAGCCGCCATTCCGTTGATTGCCCGCTGGAAATTGCCAGCTACGCAGAGGGCCACTACAGTGGCCCTCTTTAGTTTGCAATGATCTGAAACCTCCATGTCCCGCACCCAACGTCCTGCTCCTCGTCGCCCTGTTGCCGCCGCACCTCGCCGCGTCGCCAAGGCACCGCCTGCCGAACCCCGATTGATCCTGTTCAACAAGCCTTTCGATGTGCTGACGCAATTCAGTGACGGTGAAGGGCGGGCGACCCTGAAGGATTTTATCGAGATCCCCGGCATCTACCCGGCCGGACGCCTGGATCGGGACAGCGAAGGGCTGTTGCTGCTGACCAATGATGGCCAGCTTCAGGCACGGATTGCCGATCCGAAGCACAAACTGGCCAAGACCTATTGGGTGCAGGTCGAGGGCGAGCCGAGCGAGCAGCAGCTTCAGCAGCTGCGCGATGGCGTCGAGCTGAACGACGGCCCGACCTTGCCCGCTCAAGCCCGGCAGCTGGACGAGCCCGAACTGTGGCCGCGCAATCCGCCGGTACGTTTTCGCAAGAGCGTGCCGACCAGTTGGCTGGAATTGATCATCAAGGAAGGGCGTAACCGTCAGGTGCGGCGCATGACCGCTGCCGTGGGCTTGCCAACGCTGCGGTTGGTGCGGGTCAGAATCGGCGACTGGAGTATCGAAGGGCTGGATCAGGGGCAGTGGCGGGAAGTGCCGGCGAAGCTGTAATCAGTGGCCGGACTCAATATAAGCAATCACCACGCTTTTGATGACGAAGGCGAACACCCCCAGACCCAGGGCGAAGAACAGGATAAACGTGCCGAACTTGCCCGCCTTGGACTTCTTCGCCAGGTCCCAGACGATAAAACCCATGAAGCCGATCAGGACCGTGACCAGGATGGTCATCATCCATTCTTCGAAAACCGCAGGATCCATCACCCATCTCCGCTGGCAAAATGCGCGGCAAGTATAGGCGCTCGCTGGTAATCGGTACCTGCGGCCGATGTACGCAGGGTGCGCTCATCTGCTATTGAGCCTGTGGGACCGGCTTTAGCCGGGAAGGCGGTGTTGAATACCTTGGATATGTGTTGGATGTACCGGCCTCTTCCAGGCTAAAGCCGGTCCCACAAAGGTCCTCACGTACGCAGGTGCGTCAACGGCAATTCCGTACTCGCCAGCACTTGATTGAGCACAAAGCTCGAACGTACGCTGGTCACACCTTCGATGCGGGTCAGGTGGCCAAGCAGCAGTTTTTGATAGTGATCCATGTCCGCTACCACCACCTTGAGTTGATAGTCGGCGTCCATTCCAGTGACCAGGCTGCATTCCAGCACCTGGGGCAGGTTGCGGATTTGCTGTTCGAAGTGCTCGAAACGCTCCGGCGTGTGGCGGTCCATGCCGATCAGCACGTAGGCTGTCAGGCTCAGGCCGAGCTTCTTGCGATCCAGCAGCGCGACCTGGCGGACAATGTAGCCGTCGTCCTCCAGCTGCTTGACCCGGCGTGAGCAGGGTGAAGGCGACAGGCCGATGCGTTCGGCCAGTTCCTGATTGGAAATGCGGGCATCACGCTGCAATTCCGCCAAAATGCTCAAGTCATATCTGTCGAGCTTGCTCACGGGATTCCCCTTTATTCGTTCGATTGCGCTGAATTATTCATCTTTAGGTAAAAATTGCGCAAGCGCTATTTCATTGAGCAATATTCGCAATCCCCTGCCGCATCCGAAAGCCTATTCTTTTTCACAGAATCACTGCCCGGACACAGCGTCCAGCGCGGCTCGCCGAATCAGGCCGGCTGCAACCACTGACCCAACAGGGTCAGGCAGGTTACCGGGCTACATACTGTCCAGAAGACGGCATGAGGTGAGCCGACGCCAGAAGCGTTGAGCCAGGACGAAATTCCCAAAGGGGGCCAGACGTGGCCCCCTTTTTCTTTGCGCGCGTTTCTTGTGCGTGAAGCCTGTACGGCCTGATAGAGTGCGGCGAACGACGCGCGCAAAGTGCAGTCGAATTCTTATCTATTGTCGCGTGGCAGTGAGGAAAGCATGAAAACGGGCATCTGGCAGTTGGCAGGTGTGACTCTGTTGTGTCTGGGCATCAGCGTTCAGGCGATGGCGGACGAGCAGGACAATTCGCATCGCCAGGATCAACTGCGTGGCTCCAACGAGCGTCGCGAGCAAAACAACAACGTGCAGCGCCAGCAGCAACAGCAAATGCAGCAACAACAGAATCAGCAGCGCAACGTCGAGCGTCAGCAACAGCAGCAAGTCCAACAGGTTCAGCAAAACCAGGAGCGGCAGATTCAGCAGCAACAGAATCAGCAACGCCAGGTCGAGCGTCAGCAACAGCAGCAGATCCAACAGAATCAGCAAAACCAGCAGCGCCAGATTCAGGAACAACAGAATCAGCAGCGTCAGGTTGAACGCCAGCAACAGCAGCAGATTCAGCAGAACCAGCGTAATCAAGAGCGGCAGATCCAGGAACAGCAGAATCAGCAGCGTCAGATCGAACGCCAGCAGGCGCAGCAGCGTCAGAACAACCTGCCGATCCAGGGTGGCCCGCGCGAAGCCTGGCAGACCCAGCCGCCGCGCGAGGGTTACTACCGCGATATCCCGCGCAACAACAATAACTATCGGCCCAATGACCGCTGGCCAGGGCGCCCTGATGGCCATGGCAATGGCTGGGGACCAGGCCCGCAGTACCGGCCGGGTTACGAGATCGACCGGGTGCCGGGCGGCTATTCACGTATTCCGTATCGCGGCCAGGATTACTTCTACTCCGGCGGCTACTGGTATCGCCCGCAAGGTCCGCGCTATGTCGTAGTCACCCCGCCCTATGGCGTACGGGTGCGCAGCCTGCCGTCCTATGCCAGCGAAGTCTGGGTCGGCGGCGCGCTGCTGTTCCTCGCCGCCGGTACCTACTACGCCTATCAGCCCGATACCCAGGACTATGTTGTGGCCACCCCGCCGGCCAATGTCGATCAGGGCTATGCGCCAGCGCCACAGCAAATCCAACAGCAGACTGTGCAACAGGGGCAGCAGCCGGGAACGCAATACGACCCGCAGTTCTCCACCGTCAACGGCCAGAGTCAGGAGCAGATGGGCCAGGACCGCTATGAGTGCTACAGCCTGTCCGTGCAACAGACCGGCCTCGATCCGGCCAATGTCACCTACCAACCGGACCCGAGCCTGATTGACGCCTACCGTCGCTCAATGACCGACTGCCTGCTCAAGCGCGGTTACAGCGTCAACTTCAACTGACGGCGGCTTTGATCACCACTTCTTGAGGGTCGGCGTGCACCAGCACTTCGGCCTTCGGGTATTCGCGGTTGATCGCTTCAGCGGCGAGGTCGCACAGACCGTGAGCCACCGACAAAGTCAGATCCCCCGGCAACTCCAGATGCAACTGCACGAACCAGTGGCTCCCCGAGATGCGCGTGCGCACGTCATGAGCGCCGAGTACGCCGGGCACGCTGCACGCCAGTTCCACCATGCGCGCACTGACATCCAGCGGCAGTTCCTGGTCCATCAGCACTGACACGGTTTCCCTGGCGATCTGAACCGCGCTCCAGAGAATATACGCGGCAATTCCCAGGCCGAACCAGGCATCCAGTTGCTGCCAGCCAAACCAGGCCAGCACCAGAGCGCAGAGGATGCTGAGATTGAGCAGCATATCGGAGCGGTAGTGCAGAGAATCGGCGCGCACGGCCGCCGAGCCGGTTTCCTTGACGACCCGATGCTGCAGGACCAGAAGCGCCGCAGTCAGGGCCAGAGACAGCAGAATCACCAGGATACCCAGCCCGGGAGCGGACATCGGCTCTGGATGCTGGATGCGTTCGATGGCCTGGAAGCCGATCAGGAAGGCACTCACCGCAATGAATAGCGCTTGAGCCATGCCCGACAGCGCTTCGGCCTTGCCGTGCCCGTAGCGGTGATCGTCGTCGGCCGGGCGCAGGGCATAGTGCACCGCCAGCAGATTGAGAAACGAGGCGGCGCCATCGAGCATCGAGTCGGTCAATCCGGCCAACAGGCTGACCGACCCGCTCAGCCACCAGGCTACGGCCTTGGCCACGATCAGAATGCTGGCCACGGCCAGGGAAGCCCGGGTTGCCAGACGCAGCAGGCGGGCGTGTTCAGGGCTGGTGCTCATGACGCTTCCTTATAAGGCTCAGGCCGAGGGCGACAGACCGAACATCGCCAGTTGTTGCACGCTGCCCTTGTGCTGGATCAGACGCGGGTCGTCCAACGGCAGAGAACGGCCCAGCTCGGTTTTCAGGATGGCCTGCAATTTGACGTTATCGACGCTGCCGTCGGCATTGATGGCCGGCTGCAGTTTTTGCGGATCGACCTGGGACGTTTGGTTGTTGGGGAAATAGATGGCGCCGGTGGTGAAGTCGATGCCGAAGGCGATCAGGCCGGGAATGATATAGAAAAGCAGGCCGATGGCGTCGAGCGCGGCAATTGCCGGGTCGATATGGCCGTCGATCTGGCCACGGCGCTCAGGGTAGAAAATGCTGCCGCAAGCGGTCAGTTGAGCGAGCAGGGTGGCGACCAGTACGCCGCCGAGGACACGGGATTGAATGCGCATGAAAAGCTCCTGATGAACGAAAGAACGCCAATATACAAGCAAGGTTAAGACTATGGGCGATTGCCCGTTGTTCAAGCGACTCCGTAGAAAGTCCCGGCTCGTCTTCGACACCGCGCTGTCGAGCAGTAAATCCTTGAGAGGGGCTGGGAGCAAATCCTGTAGGAGCGAATTTATTCGCGAACAGGCCGGCACATCCGACAAATTTGTATCGCCTGAAATACCGCTTTCGCGAATGAATTCGCTCCCACAGAGTTTTCGTGACTGGGTGGGTTGTGCGTTGTTCGATAGGCGCCGGCGATTGCAGCAGTTCTGGGAGTGATCAATCAGGCCTCGTATACTCTGCGGCCAGCCCTGGAGTCTGCATGATTTCCCTACCCATTGACGCCGTTATACCGCAGTTGCGTGACGCCCTGGCGACGCGCCATGAAGCCGTACTGGAAGCGCCACCCGGCGCCGGCAAGACCACCCGCGTGCCTCTGGCGCTGCTGAACGAACCTTGGCTTGGTGACCAGAAGATCCTGATGCTCGAGCCTCGCCGATTGGCTGCTCGGGCGGCTGCTGAGCGGTTAGCGAGTGAACTGGGTGAGAAGGTTGGTGAGACTGTCGGATACCGCATTCGTCTTGAAAGCAAGGTAGGCCCGCGCACCCGGATTGAAGTGGTCACAGAAGGTATCCTGGCTCGCCGGCTACAAGATGATCCTGCGCTGGATGGTGTGGGTGTGGTCATCTTCGATGAATACCACCTGCGAAACCTCGACTCCGACCTTGCGCTGGCTCTGTGCCTGAGTAGTCGTGAACTGCTGCGTGATGAGCCGCCATTGAAGCTGCTTTTGATGTCCGCAACGTTGGAAGGTGCTCGGCTTGCAAAGATGCTGAATGATGCGCCTGTGGTCATCAGTGAAGGGCGGATGTATCCGGTCTCAATGATTTGGGGTAGCCCCTGTCAGCCGGGCGAGCGAATCGATGCGCGAGTAACGGACACCTGCTTGGCCGCCATCGAAGAACAGCCTGGAAGCATCCTTGTTTTCCTTCCTGGGCAGGCAGAGATTCGGCGGGTTGCAGAGGCTCTCAAGGAGCACTTGAGCAGTCGCCCAGACGTGATCGTATGCCCGCTGTACGGTGACCTCGACCTGAACGCGCAGCGAGCCGCGATAGACCCGGCACCCGCAGGCTCCCGGAAGATCGTACTGGCCACGAACATCGCCGAGACCAGCTTGACCATCGAAGGCGTCAGGGTAGTGGTGGACAGTGGTCTTGAACGAGTGCCGAAGTTCGATCCTCGCAGCGGGATGACCCGACTCGATACGCAGCGTATCTCGAAGGCCGGCGCTATTCAGCGAGTGGGGCGGGCAGGGCGATTGGAGCCAGGTGTCTGCTATCGCCTGTGGTCTGAGTCGCAGCACGAGCAAATGGCTGGCTACAGTACCCCTGAAATCTTGCAGGCAGATCTAGCAGCTCTAGCGCTGCAGTTGGCCCGGTGGGGAATGAATCCCGAGGAGATGACCTGGCTCGATCAACCTCCATCCGCCCCCTTCGCCCAAGCCAGAGACCTGCTGAAGCGCTTGGGGGCTCTCGACGATGCCGGGCTACTCACACCACACGGATCGGCCATGAGCGAGCTTCCAGCGCATCCACGGATCGCTCACATGCTCATCAAAGGCAATGCGATGGGGTTGGATGACCTGGCGTGCAACATCGCGGCGCTGTTGGGTGAGAAGGACATTCTGCGCGGAGCGGGTGCCGATCTTCACACCAGGCTGAGTGCATTGTCAGGCGAGCAACATTCACGTCGAGGCGGTGGCTCCTTCCAGCGGGTGAAGCAGTCTGCTCGGCAGTATCGAACCCTACTACGTGGAAGGGCTTCCAGCCCCGTAAGCGAGCCCGATCACCCAAGATGGGTAGGGTGCCTGCTGACATTCGCCTACCCTGACCGAATCGGTCTCCAGAGGCGTGCAAGCGTATCTGAGTACCGTCTCTCCAACGGGCGGGCTGCCGTGTTCTCAGAGCCCGATGCTCTCACCAATCACGAGTGGCTGGTCGTGGCCGACCTGGGTAGCCGGCAAGGTCAGCGTGAGGAGCGGATCTACCTGGCGAGTGACCTTGATCCGGCCCTGTTCGACGGCGAGCTGGCTGACCTTGTGAGGTCTGTCGATGAGGTTGATTGGGATGAAAGGGAAGGTGTGCTCAAGGCTGAGCGGCAGTTGAAGGTTGGGCAGTTGGTACTTTCCACAGCGCCTCTGCCAAGCCTGGATGAGCAGGCTCGTTCGCTCGCGCTGGTCAATCTGGTTCGGCGTAAGGGGATCGAACTCCTTCCATGGACTCCGGAGTTGCGTCAGTGGCAGGCGCGGGTCGATCTGCTGCGTCAGCTGGATATCCAGAGCGGCCAGTCCACCAGCAAATGGCCTGATCTCGGCGATACCAACCTCTTGGAGACACTGGAAAAGTGGCTTACGCCGTATCTGGGCAAAGTCACCAGGCTCAGCCACTTCAGCCAGTTGGATCTGTCTTCGATAGTCAGAAATCTCCTGCCTTGGCCACTTCCACAAGAACTGGAGGCTCAGGCACCTCAGACGATCCATGTGCCTTCCGGCTCGAGCATTCGCATCGACTACTCGCAGCATCCACCCATCCTGGCTGTGCGGTTGCAGGAGCTTTTTGGCCTGGCAGAAACCCCACGCATAGCCCAGGGCAGGCAGCCGCTGGTTTTGCATCTCTTGTCGCCGGCCCGCAGGCCTGTGCAGATCACTCAGGATCTCGCCAATTTCTGGCGCAGCACCTACGTTGAAGTGAAGAAGGATCTTAAAGGCAGATACCCAAAACACTATTGGCCCGAAGATCCATTAGTTGCCGAGGCGACGGCCCGTGCGAAGCCGAGAGGAGCTAGTCGGTAGCTTACAAAAATGTAACCGGCGATCTGAGCTTTTTACGCTTAACCTACCTTCCAACCATGCGGAAGCACGACTCATGGCCTATAGCCAGGCTATATAGGCAACCGCCCACTAAAACGTGACGAGGTGCGTCAAATGTTCAAACGAAAGCTATCGCTGGCTCTGGTTTTTGTGATTTTTGGTGTCGCGCAGGCAGCTACGCCGCTCACCATTGATGTACATCGAGACGCAAACTGCGGTTGCTGCAAGGACTGGGTCAAGCACCTGGAATCGAACGGATTCAAGGTGATCGATCACGTGGAAAGCAATATGAGTGCTGTCAAGCAGAGCTTAGGCGTGCCACCGGCACTCGCTTCATGCCATACGGCCGTAATTGGCGGCAAATTCGTAGAGGGTCATGTCCCGGCCGATGACATCAAAAAGCTGAGTGGTCGTCCAGACCTCGCAGGAATTGCAGTGCCAGGCATGCCTGCAGGCTCTCCTGGTATGGACTACGGCCAGAATCATCAACCTTACCAAGTCTTGGGGCTCACCAAGGCAGGTGCGCAAGAAGTGCTCGCTGACTACCCCACCAGCAGATAATCGTTGCTCAGGTCTGAGCGCCCGTGGGGCCGCTCGGATCTGGCTCCTGGGTCACCCTTGAGCCATCTCGATTGAGGGGCTCAATGTCCCTAGCCAAGCGACTAGGCAAATGATGACGACAGCACAAGTCGATTCGATCACCACGCTTTTTCTCAAAGCAGTTACCGCACGAGAATAATCACCATCGACCACAGAGCGCTCTAGTGAAGGACTTAGGTAGAAACGATTGAGGGTGGCTAGCCCGATCATGCCCACGAAAAGCAGGATCTTCACGAGTAGGAGGACGCCATAGGTGCTGGTTACGACCTCGATTACTGTCGGCCCGACAATAAAGAGATAATTAGCGACGCCAGTAACTATGATCATACTGACAATGAAGGCGCCCGCTGTTTCGAATCCCCTGAGCGCTCGCGATAGTACTCGTACCAGTTGCTCTGAATTTGCTCCCCTAATACTCAGCATCAAACCAAATGCTGCGAGAGCTCCGATCCAGCCGCCAGCCGCAAGTAGATGAAGAATATCAGCGGTAAAATGCCAGAACCGCCGAGTACCTTCATCCATAGCCCCATGCCCCGTCCATGGGAGGGTCGCCAAGGCGATACTGCCAGCCAAGGTGGAAACCCAGAGACTGCCCGTTGGCCATCGCTTGCTCTGGCTTCCGACAAATATCACCACCGCTAGCGAGATCATGCGCGTCACCCAGGTGTAGCCAACCTCAGTTTCGTACACCATCATTTCCAGGTGAGGTCGCAGCTCCGCCCAATCGGATGCGCCGCTCATGTTTTTCGTCATGACAACGAAAGCCGCGACGGACAACAGCATTCCTGCAACGGCGGTGCAAGGCAGTAACGACCCAAAATGCAACACTGCCCCCGATGCACGCTCTTTTCCTCGAAAACTGTATAGGCCAAATATCGCAAGACCGAACAGAAGCATCAGATCCAGATACAGCGCTAGGCGCAGTGCTACGTTAATTGAGTCACTCATACTTATTTTACTTTGAAAGTGACGCTGCCAGTAATCGGATGAGTATCAGACGATACCGCTCGCCACTCCACTTTATAAGTTCCTGTTGTAAGTGGCGATACCGGTGTTACAACCATTGTTTTAGGATCACTTCCGCCCGCTACGCTGGCCTTTACACCCATAGGTGAGTTTGGCATGCCTGGCATGTCAGTCATGATTAACTTGGCTCCGGAAAATTGAGTAACCAAGTTCTCTGAAAAATGCAGTTCAATTTTCGCTGGGGCTGACTTGCTTTCACCTTCAGCCGGAGTAGAAGACAACAATTTCGGGTGAGCTTGAGCGACTGCACTGAGCAGAAACGTGATTGAAAGAGCGACGGCCACAACACAGGACTTAAATACAGACATGCAAGGCTCCTCACAGCGCGTAGCTGTTGTAATGAGGTTAGATAATTATTTGGTATCGCTAACTTTTATTTAGAACCAGACACGGACGCCGAGCACTAAGCGCGCGTCGTTAACGTCTTCGCCTTCCTCGCGCGCATAGTCTGCGGTCTTCCCATAAGCCCGATTCCAAGTCACACCCACGTAAGGTGCGAATTCTGGGCGTATTTCGTACCGAAGCCGCAAACCCACCTCACTTTCAGACAGTCCTGAACCCACGCCACGCTCAGGATCGTTTTTTCCGTAGAAATTGAATTCTGCCGTTGGTTGCAAAATCAGCTTATTGGTTAGAAGAATGTCGTAGTCCCCTTCGAGACGCGCTGCGGTCTGGCCACCTTCACCCAGATAAGCAGTAGCCTGGGCCTCGAAATTGTAGAGCGCCAAACCCTGGATGCCAAAAGCCGCCCACGTTTGAGGGTCTTCGGGTTTGAAATCTTGACGAACTCCACCGACTAGATCCCACCAAGGACTAACCGAGTGCCCCCACAGAGTCTGGATCTCAGCTTTTTCAGTCTTCCCATTGGTACGCTCGCCTTCGGTACGCAACCATAGACGGTCAACATCTCCCCCTATCCAACCTTGGGCTTCCCAGTTCAGTGCGCTTCCCTCGTCAGTATCCTGCCACTCCAACTTCTCAAATATAAAAAGTGAGTTGAGGGCAGCGTCATGAACCGCGTGACCACCTGGGGACTTATAGACTGCGGCTCTGTCGGCATCGGTTAGCGGCGGTATCGGAGTCCGGCTTTGGGTTTGTGGTTGCTTTGCGGGCTTCATACCCTGTATTTGACTGTGATCCATTGTCTGCATTTGCCCGCCTTCCGTACCCTGATCTGGTCCTGCAGCTGCCGGCAAGGCAAAACCAGCGGTTAGGGCGACCGTAAATAAAGCTGAGTGCATGCGAGTCCCGCAAAAGAAATTGCTCATAGTCGATTCCTTATTCCTCTACACGCACTTCGCGGAACATCCCCATCTCCATGTGGTACAGGAGATGGCAGTGATAGGCCCAGCGTCCCAGCGAATCGGCTGTCACCCGGTAGCTGCGCTTTGACCCTGGAGGCATATCAATGGTGTGTTTGCGGACAAGGAATTGTCCGTTTTCATCTTCCAGGTCGCTCCACATGCCATGCAAGTGGATGGGGTGAGTCATCATCGTGTCGTTGACCAGGACGATCCGGACTCGCTCGCCATACTTCAACTTTACTGGCTCGGCGTCCGAAAACTTCACACCGTTGAACGACCAGGAGAACTTCTCCATATGCCCGGTCAAGTGCAGTTCGATAGTTCGACTTGGCTCACGACCATCCGGATCTTCAAACGCGCTCTTAAGATCAGAATACGTCAGCACCTTTCGACCATTATCGCGAAGGCCCATGCCAGGATCATCGAGCTTTGGCGAGGTCGACATTGCCTGCATATCGACGAGAGGATTGTTGGATTCTGTGGCTGGGTGCGATTGCATTTCCCCCTTACCACCCATACCGCCCATGAACATTTTGCCGTGATCCATTCCCGCCATGTTGCCCATGCCGGACATGCTTTGCATAGCGTCATGGTTCATACCTTCCATAGAGCCGCCGTCCATCCCAGACATGCCTTCCATTGAGCCATTGCTCATTTCGGCCATCTTGCCGTGATCCATTCCGGCCATATCGCCCATATCAGGCATCGCGCCATGATCCATACCCGCCATACCCATGTCGGCCATGGTGACGAGAGGACGAGGGTCAAGCTCAGGTACCGCAGCAGTCATTCCAGACCGGACGGCCAAGGTGCCTCTGGCGTATCCCGACCGATCCATCGACTGCGCAAACAGTGTGTAGGCGTCCTGGGTGGGTTCGACAATCACATCGAAAGTCTCGGCAGTGGCGATCCTGAACTCGTCCACGCTCACCGGCTTAACATACTGGCCATCGGCAGCCACAACAGTCATCTTCAAACCCGGAATACGGACATCAAAGTAGCTCATGGCTGAACCATTGATGAACCTCAATCTGAGCTTCTCGCCGGGTTTGAATGTGCCTGTCCAGTTGGAGTTCGGAGAATGGCCGTTCATCAAGTAGGTATATGTCGCACCACTGACGTCTGCAATGTCCGTGGGATTCATTTTCATTTCCGCCCACATTTTGCGGTCAGCGACGCTTGCTGACCAACCCTTGTCAGCGACGTCATGGATAAAGTCACTGACTGTTCGCTTGTGGGTGTTGTAGTAATCAGACTGCTTCTTCAATGTTTTCATCAGCGAAGCAGGATCTTCATCCGTCCAATCGGTAAGCATCACCACGTAGTCACGGTCATACTCAAATGGCTCGAGCTCTTTCGCGTCGATTACCAATGGGCCGTATACACCTACTTGTTCTTGGAAGCCGGAGTGACTGTGATACCAATATGTTCCGTTTTGCTTGACCTTGAATTGATAGACATACGTGCCGTTAGGCTCAATCCCATGGAAACTAAGGCCCGGCACGCCGTCCATATTCGCGGGGAGAATAATCCCGTGCCAGTGGATTGATGTCATATCCTTGAGGCGGTTCTTGACCCGCAAGGTCACGGTATCGCCCTCACGCCAGCGCAGCTGAGGCCCGGGAAGTCCACCATTGATCGTCATGGCTGTCCGGGCATTTCCAGTGATATTTACCGGTGTTTCTCCGATAAAGAGGTCGAACTCTGTGCCTGACAGGACATTGGTTTCGCCCAAGCGAGGTGCCGCCCATATAGGCGTCTGCCAAAGCCCCAGGCCACCGAGAATCCCGCCTGCGGTGAGACCTTTCACAAAGGTGCGCCGAGAGGTTTTGGAATGCATACCGATTCATGTCCTGTCAGTCGGATGTCAGGTGCACGCACGTTGGCGTGCTCCCGAGGGTTCACGCTTTGGATAACTAGTGCGCTTGATACATCGTTAGATGCCGTAAGCCAGCAAACGGGGTGATTACATTTCCGTAAGCTGGGTGGTTCAGCATTGATGCTTCTGCTCTTCAGCCGTGGGCTTTTCCTGTGCAATTTCCTCTTGCACTTGTGGGACGGGCTTGGTGGTGGCCATTGCCGTCTCGCGAGCTCGTTCCATGCGCTCAACCGCACGGTCGCCGCCACCTTCGGCCAAGGCCAGGGACGATATAGCCAAACTGAGTGTAAGAATCACAACGTTGGTTGCTTTCATGGTGCATCTCGTTCAAGGAATTGACTCTCGATGAAACCAGAGAGTTTGAGCGTCAGCTCGATGAGGATGATGAGGGGACGCACCTGTCAGCACGCTTAGCCGGTGATTACACTTTTGTCAGCACACGGAGAAACTCAACATCTGAAAGATCGACGTACGTCATAAAATTTGACCGCACCACGAACCGACAGCCGGCGGCATAAATTGATGTGGATCAATCGTGGCACTTCGATGTGCTGTATGTTGATAAATCGAACTTGCTAATCAGTACCGGAGATTCTCCATGTTCTGGTTTCGCCATCGTCAACCAGCGTTCATACGCCTCGCCATCGTGCTGTGGGTGTTAGCGTTTGGTGTGGCAGCGACCCAGGGATGTCTGGCACAGCCCAGCCACAATCCGGCTACAACGCATGTCTCACTGAACACTGCGCAAGATCACGAAAGCCACGACGCCCTTGACCTCGGCTGCCTTCAGCACTGTGCCGATGCCGCGATAGCTGTAAGTCCTTCGTTCCATCTTCAAACATTTGATCTGTTCAGTTGGACGTTTCTGTTACTGCCCCCTGCGCTGCTGATTTTGTTTCTCGCCAATCCCTGCGCTTTTGCCTTTCTTGCATTACGACGCCCTGTACCGGCCAGACCGCCTGCCCGCCTGATTTTCGTCCGTTTCAACGATTAATCCGACCTTCTGCGCGCCGATCTTCGGCGCATTGTCTGACTGCGCCTGCCTGGTGCGGCTTGGTATTACCTGAGTTGTCCTCACCCTTTGGAGATTGCCATGCATGTCTCATTGAAAATTATCCTCGCCACCCTGCTCATGAGCAGCCCACTCATCGCCTCGGCAGTCGATGAGCATCACCCGGAGCAAGGGCAGAACGTGCCCGGCCAGACGGGCGAAACAGCTACGCCGATGCAAAACAATGTCATGACCGAGCAAATGCAAAAAATGCAGGCTGCACACGAAAAGGCAGCCGCAGCCAAGACCCCTGCCGAACGACACGCCGCCATGCAGGAGAGCATGAAGACGATGAAGGACAGCATGTCCATGATGCAGAAGAACTGTCATGGCATGGGCATGACCGACAACAAAGACGGCATGGATATGGGAATGATGAGCATGATGATGAAAATGATGGATCAGCAATCGAGCATGATGAACATGCCGATGAGCAAGTGACGCGCACGAGCCTGTAGGCAATGCAGCGACGGTTTTACTTTAGCCAATATGCCAAAGGTAAAAACTGCCGCTCGTTGCACCTTTGCGACGTATCACTAGACAGCACTCCCTCAGGAGTACAGATCCATGATGAATTCACCACATTCCGCTAATAGCTCTCCAACTTTTTGGAGGCGCAAGCCCAGCATAGCGCTGGGTATGCTGCTGGTGATCGTGTTGTTCTATCTGGCAAGAGAACACTACGGCCATATGCTGGGCTTATTGCCTTACATGATTTTGCTGTTGTGCCCGCTGATGCATTTTTTCGGACACCACCACGGTGGTCACAGTCATCACGGTGAAACCTCGGCCTCAACCAAGGATGCGAACAGGAGTTAGCTAATGCACACCCCTGAGCTTCGTCAAGGGCGCGAGCCAATACAGAAGTCTGACCCCCAACCCACCGGCTCCCATGATCCGGTATGTGGCATGACCGTCAGTAACGACAGCCAGTTCAGCACGGAGTATGAGGGACAAAACTACCGGTTCTGCAGCCAGAAATGCCAAACGACCTTCAGGGCAGCGCCCGAACGTTATCGAATGTCTCAACTGAAAATTGAACAAGTCCATCAGACAACAGCAGAACCGGTAACGGGTGCCGCTGAATACACATGCCCCATGCATCCGGAAATTCGCCAGATCGGCCCCGGCGTCTGCCCTAAGTGCGGCATGACCTTAGAGCCGGTGATCCCCGAATTAGAGGAGGATGACAACCCCGAGCTTAAGGATTTCACCCGGCGCTTTTGGTGGACTCTGCCACTGACAGTGGTCGTAACCGTGCTGGCTATGGGTGGCCATGCGCTGGTGCTGTTCCACGGCACCACGCAAAACTGGGTCGAACTGGGATTGGCTACCCCCGTCGTGCTTTGGGCGGGCTGGCCGTTTTATGTTCGCGGTGTGCGTTCGGTGATTCAGCGAAGTCCGAATATGTGGACGCTGATCGGCCTCGGCACAGCGGCGGCTTTCCTTTATAGCGTCGTGGCCACCCTGACCCCCGATCTATTCCCCGGCAACTTCATGATGGAGGGCCGCATCGGCGTGTACTTCGAAGCGGCGGCTGTGATCATCTCACTGACCCTTCTCGGCCAGATGCTTGAGCTCAAGGCGCGCTCGCAAACCTCGGCTGCCATCAAATCGCTGCTTGGACTGGCCCCAAAAACTGCCCGTCGGATCAATGCCGACGGCACGGAAGAAGACATCCCACTGACACACGTACACAGCGGCGACACATTACGTGTGCGTCCGGGCGAAAAAGTGCCTGTCGACGGCCAGGTGTTGCAAGGCGAAAGCGCTGTAGATGAGTCGATGCTCACCGGCGAGCCAATACCGATAATGAAAAGGGCCGGAGACGCGCTGATCGGAGCCACCCTCAACATTCACGGCAGTCTGGTGATGCAGGCGCAGAAGGTAGGGTCTGCGACCCTGCTCGCACAGATTGTGCAGATGGTTGTGCAGGCACAGCGCTCAAAAGCGCCGATGCAGCGGCTGGCAGACGTGATTGCCAGTTACTTCGTGATCGTTGTGATTGCTATCGCCGCGCTGACTCTACTCGGCTGGGGGCTGTGGGGGCCTGAGCCAAGTTGGGTGTTCGGACTGATCAACGCTGTCGCGGTCATGATCATCGCCTGTCCCTGTGCCCTTGGCCTGGCGACACCGATGTCAGTCATGGTTGCCACCGGCAAGGCGGCTGGCAGCGGCGTATTGTTTCGCGATGCCGCCGCCATCGAAAACCTGCGCAAGATAGACATCTTGATAGTCGACAAAACTGGCACCCTCACTGAAGGTCGACCAGCGTTCCATAGCGTCGAGGCAGTACCCGGATTTAGTCAGGATGAAGTGTTGCGCCTGGCCGCAAGTCTCGATCAGGGCAGTGAGCATCCATTGGCCCACGCCATCGTTGAGCAGGCTCGTGCCGCTGGGCTAAAACTGGTGGCACCTGAAACCTTCGAGTCAGCCTCAGGTATCGGCGTAAGCGGTCAGGTGGAGGGGCGCCGCCTGATGCTAGGCAATACCGCGTTGATGCAAGAGGCGGGCGTTTCCACCAAGAGCTTGCAAGTACATGCCGAGAAGCTACGCGGCGACGGTACAAGCATCATGTACCTGGCAGTCGATGGTGCCCTGGCGGGTTTGCTGGCTGTTGCCGACCCCGTCAAACCCACCACGAAGCTGGCCGTCGAGCGTCTGCAGGCGGATGGCGTCAGGGTCATCATGGCCACCGGCGACGGCCTTACGACTGCTCGCTCGGTAGCTCGCCAGTTGGGCATCGAGGAGGTTCACGGCGAGGTCAAACCGCAAGATAAAGAACGTCTGGTGGCCTCTCTGCAACAAGCCGGACACCGGGTGGCGATGGCCGGCGACGGCATTAATGATGCCCCCGCACTGGCTCGCGCTGATGTGGGTATCGCCATGGGCACTGGCACGGACGTGGCGATGAACAGCGCTCAGGTCACCCTGGTCAAGGGGGATCTGCTCGGTATCCTGCGTGCTCGCAGCCTGTCAGTCGCAACGGTGAGAAATATGCACCAGAACCTGACCTTCGCCTTCCTTTACAACGCCATGGGGATCCCACTGGCTGCCGGCTTGCTCTTTCCACTTACCGGTCACCTTCTGTCACCGCTCATTGCCGCACTGGCCATGAGCGTGAGCTCGGCGTCGGTAGTATTCAACGCCTTGCGTCTGCGCCAGGCTTCCACTGAATGAGTGAAAACGACCGCTTGACCTTGCCATGGCGGCAAGGTTGAGGATAAGCCAACGCCGCAGAAAGGCCTCATGCGTCAGTCTTTCCATGATCCACTTTGTTGTGAGGAGTCACCAATGAAAGCTGTTGAACTGCAAGTTCAGGGCATGAGCTGTGGCTCATGTGTCAAACATGTCACTGAAGCGCTGCGCCCACTCGAAGGAGTCAGTGACGTCACAGTGGATCTACAAGCCGGACGGGTGAAGGTCAGCGGCGATTCAGACAGCCATGCGCTGCTTGCAGCCTTGGAGAACGCGGGCTATCCAGCGCAACTGGCGACAGTGGAAAGCGTAGCGAGTAAGAAAACCTCGGGCTGTGGCGGGAACGGCGGCGGTTGCTGTTGTAACTAAGCACTATTTTAAGCTGGAGAACTCTCAAGAATAACGGTCTGTCTAATGGCGCTCACGACATATCCCAGGGTTCGGTAACGGTAGGAGAGCATCCCTGAGCGATGGCTTCAGCGCTTCTGGGCGGCGAGTGTTGGATCTACCCGCCTGGCACAAGTCACTCAGGACCTGGCCAGCTTCTGGCGCACGACCTATGCCGAGGTCAAGAAAGACCTGAAAGGGCTCTATCTCAAGCATTGCTGGCCGGATGATCCGCTGGTGGCGGAAGCGACGGCGCGGATCAAGCCGCGTAAGAGCTAGCCTTTTCGCGCGGTAAACACGCTCATATCAAACAACGCCAAACCTGTTGAATACGCGAAACTCTGTGTGCGAATTCATTCGCTCTGTCTGCGTCAGGTGTTGCGGCCAGCGATTTACCTGGCCGATTCAGGCAGTTGCATCGCCATCGGTTCTAATGAGGTGTAGGTGTTGTGGGAGCGGATTTATCCGCGAAGAAGTGTGCACAATCACGACATTTTCGCGGATGAATCCGCTCCCACATAATTCGCGATGCCTCGTACGCAACACTTAATGCAGACAGAGCCAATTCATTCGCGAAAGCGGGATTTCAGAGGTACAGATGCATTGAGTGTACTGGCCTCTTCGCGAATGAATTCGCTCCCACAGGATTTGCTCCTGGTTACGGCGTTCCCGGCAACAAAAACCGCGCAACCACCGGCAAATGATTGGATATCAATAAGGTGTCATCGCGCCTCACCCTGGCGTCGATGCGCTTGAGCAACGGGCTGTAGAACAGGTAGTCCAGGGTTCGATCGGGGCCGTCGACCCGTGGATCGTTGGGGAAGTGGGTCAGCCATTGTTCGCGGTCGATGCCGCTGGCTTCGTCGTTGCTGGGGATCATCGGGTATTTGTCCCAGAGCAGGTGCAGGTCGCTGTCGGCCGAGTAACGGCGGCGTTGTTCCAGGGGCAGGCGCTTGTATTGGCCCAGGGGCAACTGGTTGAAGTCGCCGCCGATCAGCCAGGGCGTGCCGCTGCTTTCCAGTTTGTCGAGCAGGCCTGCGGTCATCTGGATCTGCCGCAGCGGCGTGTCGTCGTCGAGGGTGAAGGTGTTCAGGTGGGTGTTGATCACCGCCAGTTCACGACCATCGCCCAAGGGCAGGTAGCTCACCAACAGGGCACGTTTGGGGCGGAACTGGCGGCTGATCGGGTCGGCGGAGAGAATCGGCAGCTGCAGGCGCTCGGCGTGGTCGATGTGGTAACGGCTCAGGGTCGCCAGTTTCATGCCGACGCTGCCCATGATGTGGCGGTTCGGTACGAAGTCGGCCTTCCAGTAGAAGGCTTCGGTGCTGCACGGATATAGATCGACGACCCGCTCCTGCAGCAGGGCCAGCTGGTTCTGGTAGTCAGTGTTCTTGGCGCCGTCGTTGACCTCCTGCAGCAGGACGATATCCGGCTGCTCGTCGCGAATGACCCTGGCCACTTCGTCGAGGTTGTAGGCGGTGTCTTCCGGGGTAGGGCGCTCGTCGGTGCCGCTGCCGTCGGCCAGGTCGTACCAGAATACGTAACGCTTGCCGCCCAGGTACTGGATGTTCCAGGTCATGACTTTCAGCGCCTGCCCCGGCACCAGCGGCGGCGCCTGCGTCTCGGCATTGCAACTGACCGGCAGTTTTTCGCGGTCGGCAGGGTGCCAGGTCAGGCTGTAGATTGCCGCCCCGGACAGGCCGAGCAATAGCAGAACAAGCAGGGCGTAGCGGTGTAGTCGGGGCATCGGCTCAAGGCTGTTGGCAGACTATTGGTGGCCCGAGCATAGCCCAGTCAGGCCACGATGACAGCCCTCAGGCGTTGACCGGTGGCTCGGTGACCAACATGAACAGACGGAACATCACCACGCTGGTGAACAGCTGCAGGAAGCTGCTGATGCTGTCGATAGCCAGGGTGACCACGGCGTTCTGCGGGTCCGGCAGGATCATCAGGCTGAAGCGCCCCAGTAGTATCAGGGGCAGATAAACGCATAGCAGGCAGGCCAGGATCTGTACGAAATAACCTTTGGTCAGCACTGCGCTCTGGCGCATGGCGGCCAGTGGTGTCAGGCCCCGCAGCACCAGCAGGTACTCGGCGAAGGCCAGTTTGACCATGATCCACACGCCGGGAAGGATAAACAGCGAAAGCCCGGCCATGATCATCAGGGTGCTCATGGCCGACAGCAGCGCGAAGGTCGGCCACAGACGCAGGGCCAGTGCCAGCAGGTCGCGTTTGCGCGGCGTATCGCCGTGGCTGCGGGCATCGAGAAAGAGGATCAGGGCGCCGGTGTACAGCGGATAGAACAGCAGGCCGATCAGCACTTCATACACGCTGGCGGTGTTGTCCGACACCGTGCTGTCGAGCACTTCCTTGGTCAGGGCTTCGAGGGCGACCAGTGGCAGGCAGAGCATGATGATGCTGGCCAGGTTGCGCCGGGAAAAATACAGGGCGTCACGAATAACGTTCAGCGGGTTCATGGGCTTCCGGTCAAAGACTATAAAAAAGCAGCTGGACACTTTAGCCCATGGCCTGTGTCGAACCAAGGACAACGACCCTTGAGTCAGAGCCTTCTTAACTTTTTATTTAATCTATTGAAAGGCAATGCTACGGCCCCATTACCCCGGGTACACAGGGCCATTTTGACCCTGCGACGATTTCCAACGGCAATCTAACGAGGTCGCCATGAATAGCGAAGAGCAAACCCTGATCGATGGTCTTTTCTCGAAACTGAAAAGTGCCGAAGCCGCCTCAGCCCCCCGGGACGCCCAAGCGGAAGCGCGGATCAAGGAGCATCTCAGCCAACAGCCCGCTGCCCCGTATTACATGACCCAGGCGATCCTGGTGCAGGAAGTGGCGGTCAATAAGCTCAATCAGCAGATCCGTGATTTGCAGGCGCAATTGCAGCAGGCCCGTGCCCAGGCCCAGCCTGCGCCGGCACAGAGCGGTGGTTTCCTGTCGAGCCTCTTCGGTGGCGGTTCGTCGCAGCCGCAAGCCCCTGCGCCACAACCGTCGTCCGGCGGCTGGCGCGACGGTCCGGCGAGCCCACCACCACAAGCCAACTACGCTGCGCCTCCGCCGCAACAGCAGGCCCCGGCTGCGCCTTTTGGCAGCGGCTTTCTTGGTGGTGCACTGAAAACCGCAGCGGGCGTGGCCGGTGGTGTGATGCTGGCTGAAGGCATCAGCAGTCTGTTCCACCACAACAGTCAGCCTCAGGAGATTGTTGAAATCATCGAGCAACAACCGAGTCAGGCCAGCGACGGTGGCTTTGGCAACGGTGGCGGCGGTTGGGGCGATGAGAGCCAGCGGGTCAGCAACAACGACTCGTGGGGCGGCGGCAATGGCGGTGGCTTTGCCGACAGTGGCTACGACAGCAATGACGGCGGCGGCTTTATGGATGATGACGATTCGTTTGTCTGAGTTCCTGATTCGAGGTGAATGGTTGTGGGAGCGGATTCATCCGCGAAGGCGGCATTCCAGTCGATAGAAATGCAGTGGATGTAATGGCCTTTTCGCGAATGAATTCGCTCCCACAATTCGCTCTCGGTGTTTCCCCGATGGCATCATCAATCTCCTGCAACATCCTCAAACTGGCATACTGGGCGTCGATTCCGCTCCGGGATCCTGCTTCATGAGGATGTGCGGTGAAGAAGATTGCGGTATTTGCCGATGTACAAAACCTGTATTACACCGTGCGCCAGGCCTATGGCTGTCACTTCAACTATGCGGCGCTCTGGGCTGATATCAGTCAGCGCGGCCAGATAGTCGAAGCCTATGCCTACGCCATCGACCGTGGCGACAGTAAACAGCAGCAGTTCCAGCAAATCCTTCGCAACCTGGGATTTACCGTCAAGCTCAAACCCTATATCCAGCGCAGCGACGGCTCGGCCAAGGGCGACTGGGATGTGGGCATAACCATCGATATCATGGACGTCGCGCCTCAGGTCGATGAAGTGGTGCTGGCCTCCGGCGATGGTGATTTCGACATGTTGCTCGAACGCATCATCGCCAAGCATGGCGTCGAAGCCGTGGCTTACGGCGTACCGGGTCTGACCGCCAACTCATTGATCCGCGCCGCCAGCCGTTATGTGCCCATCGAAGGCGCGTTGTTGCTGAAAAACTGACGTTCGCGTCGCCCTCGTATCTGCCTGCCAGGAAGGTTTTACCCCGTGTTGGAACGTATTGCGGTCATCGACTTTGAAACCACGGGCATGTCCCCGAACATGGGCTGCCGGGCGACGGAAATCGCCGTGGTGATCATGGAACAGGGGCGCATCGTCGAGCGTTACCAGAGCCTGATGAATGCCGGTGTGCGCATCCCCGGCTTTATCGAGAGCCTGACCGGTATCAGCAACGCCATGCTGCGCAGCGCACCGCCTGCCGCTCAGGTCATGCAGGAAGTGGCCGAGTTCGTCGGCGTTACCCCGCTGGTGGCGCACAACGCCTCATTCGACCAGAAGTTCTGGGACGACGAACTGGCCCGCATCCAGCGCCAGCGCGTGCAGGCCTTTGCCTGTTCCATGCTGCTGGCCCGCCGTCTGATGCCGGAAGCGCCCAACCACAAACTCGGCACCCTGACCCGTTTTGCCGGCCTGCCCGATACCGGCAAGGCGCACCGGGCCATGGCTGATGCGGAAATGGCCGCCAACCTGATCGGCCATCTGGCCCTGCAGTTGCGCCAGACTCACGGTTTGAGCGAGGTGTCCCATCCGTTGCTGTGTTCCCTGCAAAAAGTCCCGGCGGCGAAGATTCGGGAAACGCTCAAGCGCCATCGTGGCGCATGAACCCTGGGAATCTAATCATGTGTGGGCTAAAGCCGGTCCCACTGTCAGTTGTTTTCGTTCTCCCTATAAAAATAACTTTTGATCCGAGCCTTTCATGCCTTCTGTCCGTCGCTTTCCCTTGCTGCTTATCGGTGCCTTTTTTGCCCTGTACGTGATCTGGGGATCGACCTATCTGGTCATCCGCATTGGTATCGAGACCTGGCCGCCGCTGTTGTTGGCCGGGTCGCGCTTCACTATCGCCGGAACCCTGATGTACGCCGTATTGCGCTTTCGCGGCGTGCCTTCGCCCACTTGGCAGCAGTGGCGTGCGGCGGGGATGATCGGCTTTCTGCTGCTGGTCTGCGGCAATGGTGGTGTCAGTCTGGCCGAGCATGCCGGGGTCGCTTCCGGCGTCGCCGCGTTGTCGGTGGCGGTGGTGCCGCTGTTCACCCTGATTTGCGGACTGTTCTGGGGGCATCGCAATACCGGGCTGGAATGGGCGGGGATTCTGCTCGGCCTGGTCGGCATGATCCTGCTCAACCTCGGTTCCAACCTGCAAGCCAGCCCCTATGGCGCAGCACTGGTGATCTTCGCGGCGGCGACCTGGGCTTTCGGTTCTGTCTGGAGCCGCTATCTGCCGCTGCCCGCCGGGCCCATGGCCAGTGCGGCGGAAATGATCGTTGCCGGGGTGGTGATGCTGGCGGGCAGCGCGCTCACGGGCGAGCACATGGCGCAATCGCCGGGGCTGGCCGGTTGGGCGGCGCTGGCCTATCTGGTGGTATTCGGCTCCATCGTCGCGTTCAGCGCCTACATGTACCTGCTGAAAAACGTGCGTCCGGCGGCGGCCACCAGCTATGCCTACGTCAACCCGGTGGTAGCGGTGCTGTTGGGCATCGTCTTTGCCGACGAGCATATCGGTATGGCGGAAAGTGTCGCGATGACGGTGATCATCAGCGCTGTGGTGCTGATCGGCCTGCCCCAGTGGCGCAAACCCAAGACTGTCTGAGGCGGGCGGGGGAGGGCCAGACAGGGTAAACTGCGGCCCATTGCTTCAATGCGCTGAATTTTCCTGACGGTATTACCATGACTTTCGCCTCCCTCGGCCTGATCGACCCTCTGCTGCGCGCCCTCGATGCGCTCGGCTACCAGACTCCGACTCCTGTTCAGACCCAGGCCATTCCACCGGTCCTGGCCGGGCGTGACCTGATGGCCGCAGCCCAGACCGGCACCGGCAAGACCGCCGGTTTCGCCTTGCCGCTGCTGCAACGCCTGACCATGGAAGGGCCGAAAGTGGCCGCCAACTCGGTGCGGTCGTTGATTCTGGTGCCGACCCGGGAGCTGGCCGAGCAGGTCCATGAAGCCATCCGTCAGTACGCCGAACACCTGCCCCTGAGCACTTACGCCGTCTACGGCGGGGTCAGTATCAATCCGCAGATGATGAAACTGCGCCGTGGGGTCGATGTGCTCGTGGCCACTCCCGGCCGTCTGCTGGACCTGCACCGGCAGAACGCGGTCAAGTTCAATCAGGTCGAGACCCTGATCCTCGACGAAGCCGACCGCATGCTGGACCTGGGTTTTTCCGAAGAGCTGCGCAGTGTTTACGCCGCATTGCCGAAGAAACGCCAGACCCTGCTGTTTTCGGCGACGTTCTCCGACGCCATTCGCCAGCTGGCAACCCTGATGCTCGACAACCCCCTGAGCATCGAGGTCAGCCCGCGCAACGTGGCGGCGGCGTCGGTCAAGCAGTGGGTCGTGCCGGTGGACAAAAAGCGCAAGCCCGAGCTGTTCATCCACCTGCTCAAGCGCCTGCGCTGGAGCCAGGTGCTGGTATTCGCCAAGACCCGCAACGGCGTCGATCAACTGGTCGAGCGCTTGCAGGGCCTGGGTATCAACGCCGACGGCATTCACGGTGACAAGCCTCAGGCCACTCGTCAGCGTGCCCTGGATCGCTTCAAGCTGCGAGAAGTACAGATTCTGGTCGCCACCGACGTCGCCGCTCGCGGCCTGGATATCGACGACCTGCCGACCGTGGTCAACTTTGATCTGCCGATCGTCGCTGAAGACTACGTGCACCGTATTGGCCGTACCGGTCGCGCCGGTTTGACCGGGGAAGCGATTTCCCTGGTGTGTGCCGATGAGGTGGAGTTGCTGGCGGCCATTGAAGTGCTGACCCGCCAGACTCTCAAGCGCGAAGAAGAGCAGGATTTCGAGCCTGAACACCGCGTGCCGGCCACCGATGCCAGCGGGCAGATCCTGAAAAAGCCGAAGAAACCGAAAAAGCCCAAGACCGGCGGTGGCGGCAAGCGCAACCTCGGTAAATGGGTCGACAGCGGCGAAACCGAGCCTCAGGCCCCGGTGGCCAAGCCAGTACGCAAGGTGCCGGTATTCAATACCGGGCCGCGTAAGCGCAAGCCTTGATGGAACTGCGCTGAAATATCCGTCAGGCACGAATCTGTGGGAGATTCTATGTTTGCTGTAAAGCCAGAACAGCCCCTTCGCGGATGAAGCCGCTCCCACAGATCCGACGATATGCACGCGCTACTGTGGGAGCGAATTCATTCGCGAAGAGGCCAGTACATCCAATGCACTTTTATCGCCTGGAATGCCGCCTTCGCGGATGAATCCGCTCCCACAATGATTCCCGCCATTCAAGTCGTTGTTAGCCCGTGCAACCACTCTGCCACGCCCAGCCCCGCCATCCGTCCACTGGCAAAACAGCCCGTCAGCAGATAACCGCCAGTCGGTGCTTCCCAGTCGAGCATTTCCCCGGCGCAGAACACGCCCGGCAGCTTTTTCAGCATCAGGCGCTCGTCAAGGGCGGCGAAGCTGACGCCGCCGGCAGTGCTGATGGCCTCGTCCAGCGGCCGTGTCCTGACCAGTGTCAGGGGCAGGGCCTTGATGGCCTGGGCCAGGCGCGTCGGGTCGCTGAAGGTGGTGGCGTCGGCCAGTTCGCGCAGCAGCGCGGCCTTGATGCCGTCGATCCCCAACTGACTATGCAGGTGCTTGGCCATGGAGCGCGAGCCACGGGGTTTATTCAGGGCTTTCTCGACGGCGCTCAAGGGCTTGTTCGGCAGCAGGTCGATGCTGATGGTTGAGACACCTTCTCGGTTGATCTGTTCGCGAATCGGCGCCGACAGGGCGTAGATCAGGCTGCCTTCGATGCCGGTTTCGGTGATGACGCATTCGCCCAGGCGCAGCGTCTGGCCTTGCAGGCCAATGGCAACGTTCTTCAGCGGTGCCCCGGGGAATTTGCTGCGCAGCAGTTCGCTCCAGCCGGTCACTTCGAACCCGCAATTGCTTGGCTGTAAAGGTGATACTTCGACGGCGCGTTGTTGCAGCCATGGCAGCCAGGCGCCATCGGAACCCAGGCGTGCCCAACTGGCGCCGCCCAAGGCTAAAAGGGTCGCATCGGGCCTGATCGCCAGTTCGCCGTGGGCGTGAACAATGCGCAGGCTGCCGTCCTCGTTCCAGCCCAGCCAGCGATGCCGGGTGTGAATAGCGACTCCGGCGTCACGCAGGCGTTTGAGCCAGGCGCGCAGCAGCGGTGCGGCCTTCATATCGGCAGGAAAGACCCGTCCGGAACTGCCGACAAAGGTCTGGATGCCCAGTTCATGAATCCACTGGCACAACGCCTCGGCGCCAAAGCTGCGCAGCCACGGGGCAACCTGGGGCGCGCGCTCGGCATAGCGTGAAAGAAAGGCCGGATAGGCTTCGGAATGGGTGATATTCATGCCGCCAACCCCGGCCAGCAGGAACTTGCGGCCCACCGAGGGCATGCCGTCGTAGACGTCGACCTGCAGGCCTGCCTGACTCAATACCTCGGCCGCCATCAACCCGGCGGGGCCGCCGCCGATAATGGCGATTGATTGGCGAGGTGTTGGGGAGCACTGGGACATGGCAGGATGATCGAAGGCAGTGGGGTGGGGCATTCTACCTGATGAGCGATTCTGTCGTGGCTCTTGCGCTCAGGTGGGACCGGCTTTAGCCGGGAAGACAATCTGACCGACAAGAGAAATGCATCGGTCTTACCTGCCCTTTCCCGGCTAAAGCCGGTCCCACAGATCAAATGCAAATAGGGCGTGCACTTACAGGCCCTCCGACAGCCAAACCCGTTGTGCACTGTGATGCAGAATCCCGTGCCGTCGCGCCAATGCCTCGCGGTCTTTGCTGTAGCCGCCGCCGATCACGCCCATCACCGGAATGTCCCGGCCCAGGCAATGGCGCATCACCGCTTCGTCACGGGCGGCCACGCCGGCATCGGTCAGACGCAGGTAGCCCAGGGCATCGTCCTGATGCACATCGACCCCGGCGTCATACAGCACCAGGTCTGGCTGATAGAGCGGCAACAGATAGTTGAGGGTTTCGTCGACCACTTGCAGATAGTCGGCATCGCCCATGCCCATGGGTAGCGGGATGTCCCAGTCGCTGTTGGCCTTGCGCGCCGGAAAGTTTTTCTCGCAGTGCAGCGACACGGTGATGGCGTCTTCGGTATTGGCGAGAATCCGCGCCGTGCCATCGCCCTGATGCACGTCACAATCGAAGATCAGAATCCTGTCGACCCGGCCGCTTTGCAGCAGATAGTGGCTGATGATCGCCAGGTCGTTGAAGATGCAGAAGCCCGCCGGGTAATCGTAGTGTGCGTGGTGGGTACCGCCGGCCAGATGGCAGGCCAGGCCATGCTGCAGGGCCTGTTCGGCGGTCAGCAGCGAGCCGCCCACGGCGCGCACCGTACGTCGCGCCAGGTCTTCGCTCCAGGGCAGGCCCAGGCGGCGCTGATCTTCGCGGGACAGGTCGCCATCCATGTAACGGCGGATATAACCGGGGTCATGGGCCAGGGCGAGAATGTCGTCCGGGCAAACCTCTGGACGAAGCAATTGAACATCCGTGGTCAGGCCGCTGTCGATCAAGTGGTCACGCAGCAAACGAAACTTGTCCATCGGAAAGCGATGGTCAGGCGGGAACGCGGGACTGTAGTCGTCGTGGTAGATCAGCGGCAGGGACATTTGGCGTGCAGGGCAGGGACGAAGGCTGATCTTGCCAGTATTGGCAGATAACGCACAGTTTTTAAAGAAATCACCGCGCTACACTTGCCCGCACACACTCACTGGCCGGTTATGGGAGAAAACCGATGGAGCCGATACTCAGACTCGACAGTGCGCGATTATTGATGCGCCAGTGGCGGGATGATGATTTACCGGCATTCGCCAAGATGTGTGCCGACCCGCGGGTCATGCGCTACTTTCCAGAGCCCTTGACCCGCCTTGAAAGTGCCGCCCTGATCGGGCGTATCCGCGGGCACTTTGCTGAACTGGGCTTTGGCCTGTGGGCGCTGGAGCGCAAGGACTCAGGCGCCTTCATCGGCTTTACCGGGCTCGGTGTAGTGGGCTTCGAGGCGCCTTTCGCCCCTGCCGTGGAAATCGGCTGGCGTCTGGCCCGGGAGCACTGGGGGCTGGGCTTTGCCAGTGAGGCGGCCTGGACTGCGCTTGGGGCCGGTTTCGAGGCCTTGGGGCTGGACGAAATCGTATCCTTTACCGCGCAAAGCAACGAACCATCGCAGAAAGTCATGCAGGCCATCGGCATGCAGCGTGATGTCGACAATGATTTCCAGCATCCGAATGTTCCGCCAGGCCATCCGTTGCGGCCCCATGTTCTGTATCGGATTACTCGAGAACAATGGCTGAACACCCTGCAAGCTTGATCGGGATCGCTGCGTTAATTTCTGTATGATTTCGACATTGAGTTGCGCAGGCACATGCCCCATCAGAGGCGGCACTGCGCTGAATGTCGATTGCCGCCTGTGCGTGAGCGGCTGAGCGAGGATGGCCCATGAGCCAAGTGTTGGATGATCTGGTAGACCTGTTGGCGCTGGAGTCTATCGAAGAAAACCTGTTCCGTGGTCGCAGCCAGGACTTGGGCTTTCGTCAGCTGTTTGGCGGCCAGGTGCTGGGGCAGTCATTGTCGGCGGCCAGTCAGACCGTAGAAGATGAGCGCCATGTACATTCGCTGCATGGTTACTTCCTGCGTCCCGGCGATGCCCAGTTGCCGGTGGTCTATCAGGTCGACCGGGTGCGCGATGGCGGCAGTTTCAGCACTCGGCGGGTGAGCGCGATCCAGAAAGGCCAACCGATCTTCACCTGCAGCGCGTCGTTCCAGTACGACGAGGGCGGCATGGAACACCAGACGCAGATGCCTCAGGTGGTCGGTCCGGAAAACCTGCCATCGGAGCAGGAGTTGTTCCGCCAGCGTGCCGAGCAGATTCCCGAGCGCCTGCGTGACAAGCTGCTGTGCCCTAAACCGATCGAGTTTCGCCCGATCACGGTCACCGACCCTTACAATCCGCAGCCCGGCGAGCCGGTCAAATATGTATGGTTCCGCGCCGATGGCAGCCTGGCTGATATCCCGGCCCTGCACAAATACCTGCTCGCCTATGCCTCGGACTTCAACCTGCTGACCACATCCCTGCTGCCCCATGGCAAGTCGGTCTGGCAGAAGGACATGCAGATTGCCAGCCTCGACCATTCCCTGTGGTTCCACGGCGACCTGCGCGCCGATGACTGGCTGCTCTACGCCATGGACAGCCCGTGGGCGGGCAACTCCCGCGGCTTCTCCCGTGGCAGCGTGTACAACCGCGCCGGGAAGCTGGTGGCTTCGGTGAGTCAGGAAGGGCTGATCCGTCATCGCAAGGATTGGGCATGAATCCGTCCCGGCGCTTGCGTGATATCCGCCACTGGGTATTCGACATGGACGGTACCCTGACGGTGGCGGCCCATGATTTTCCGGCGATCAAGCGGGCCTTGGGCATCGCTCAGGAGGACGATATTCTCGGTCATCTGGCAGCGCTGCCCGCTAAAGAGTCCGCCGCCAAGCATGCCTGGCTGCTGGAACACGAGCGTGAGCTGGCGCTGGCCTCGCAACCGGCGCCAGGTGCCGTGGAGCTGGTCCGGGAATTGGCCGGACGCGGCTATCGCCTGGGTATCCTGACCCGCAACGCCCGTTCCCTGGCCCATGTGACCCTTGAGGCTATCGGCCTGGCCGACTGTTTCGCCGTGCAAGATGTGTTGGGCCGCGATGAAGCCCCGCCCAAGCCTGATCCCGGCGGCCTGCTGCATCTGGCTGCGAACTGGCAGGTCGAGCCCGAGCAAATGGTCATGATCGGTGACTACCGCTATGACCTCGACTGCGGGCGTGCAGCCGGGGCCTACACCATCCTCGTCAACCTGCCGGACAATCCCTGGCCGGAGTTGACCGACAGTTATGCGCTGGATTGTCAGGTGTTGCGGGCAATGATTGCCGACCTCTGAGGGGGACTTCGTTGGAGCGAGGCTTGCTCGCGAAGGCGATTTTTGCCTGAAAAGATGTATCGGATGTGTTGGCCTCGTCGCGGGCAAGCTCGCTCCAGCGGCGTCAGGCTCATTGATTTTAAAGGCTTTTATATTTCGTGGGCCCCGCCAGATCCCCCCGCTATAAAACCGACTAATACCAAGTTGTGAATTGCGTGAGTGCCATCAAAAAGCTGTCATGGATCCAGGACAGAGAGCGGCTGACTCGGATGAGGCTCTCGGATAATCGGACGGTGGACGGATTCGCTCATGAATACTTACAAGATGGCTCGGGCAAGTACGGCGTTGGCGTTGGTCATGGCGGTTTGCTTGACTGGTTGCAGCAGCGGTGGTGGAGGATCGAAAAGTCACGTGAATTCAGCGTCGCCGACGTCAACGTCAGCAACGGATAACAGCTCGGGAGCGGGCGCTGATGGCTCGGCTTCGGAAACGGCGACCGATGGCGTGGCGGGCAGTGATGGCTCGGGCGGCATAGGGGTCATCCCGGATACTGGCGGCTCCATGGCCGGCGGTGGTGGCGGCACTGGTGGCGGTACAGGTACTGGTACAGGGGGAGGTGGCGGTGGCGGTACTACAACGCCAACAACCCCGGTAACGCCAGTACAGACCAACGGGCGTTTTGCCACGGCCAACACCAGTTCGGCCAGCGGCAATGTGCTGGGGCAACTGGGCGATGCGGTGGTCGGTATTGGTGGCACCTTGTCGGGCATGTCCCTGACGGGTAATACCGACCTGACTGGAGGCGCCGGCGGGTTGGTCGCTTCGGTGGGCTTTGCCAGCAACAGCCTTGGTACTGGGCTGACCGAAGGGTTGGGTACTCTGGGGACTGACAGCAATGCACTGGGCGTAACCTTGTCCAGCGTCGGTACGGCGACGGGTGATCTCGGTGGCGGCGTCTCTTCCCTGGGCCGGGGCGTATCGTCCTTTGCCGCAAACTCGCAAATCGAACAGGTGCCATTGGTGGGCACTGTGGTTGGTAAAGTCGGCGGTGTGGTCGATGGCGTTGGCCAGAAAGTCACCATGCTCGGCGACACCCTCAGCACTGCCACCACCAGTGGCCCGTTGGGTTCGACTACTCAGGCTGTCGGTACCCGTCTGGTGCCGGTCGTGGCCATGCTCGAATCCACCACCACCAAGGTTGGTGCTGCAACGGGGCTCGGTGCTCCGGTGAGCGGTGCGCTGCAACAGATCCAGGGCGCCTTGAACAATGCCGGATCACGCATTGGTTCGGATCTGAACAACCCGACCATGGTCGGCCTGGGCGGCACGGTAGCGGGCCTGGGTAACGTAGCCGGTGCAGCGGGCGGATATCTGGCGGCAGGTGCCGGCGCTCCTCTGCCGCCAATCGGTGGCGGTACTGGCGGTGGAGCAGGTCTGCCAAGTGTGCCGGGCATACCGGGTATTGGCGGGGTCGGGCTGGTGGAAAGCGTCGGCGGCCTGGTTGCCGGTGCGGGTAGCGGCCTGAACGCTGGCAGCAGCAACGGTCTGCTCAGTGCGGTGGGGATCAACGGCGGCGCTATCGGCCAGACCGTGGCTTCCATGGGTACAGTGGTCGGTGGCAACGGCGTTGCCAATACGTCCATTGCGGCTCCGGTGGCGGCACTGACCACCAACGTCGGTGCCGCAGTCACGCCAGTGGTCAGCGCAGTGACCGGCCTGACCCAGCAAGTGGGCGCGGCTACCGGTATCGGTGCGCCGGTTAACGGCTTGCTGACCCAGGTCGGTGGTGCAGTCAATAACATCGGTACCCAAGTCTCGGGCAGTGGCAGTAATCCGGTCGCCAATGCCGTGGGTACAACGGTCAGCAGTGTCGGCAATACCGTGGCGCAAGTCGGCGGTCTGGTCTCCGGCGCAGGTGGCGCGGCAACAGGTCTCGGCGGGGTGCTGGGTGTTGTGGGTGGTGGCTTGGGTGGCGGCAGTGGTATCGGCGGTGGCTTGCTGAATAGCCGTAAGTAGGTTCGCTGTAGTTAGCGAGTTTTCCTACGGCACCTAAGCTTGTTCAGGCAGAGAAGTCGTAACGATTCTCTGCCTTTTTTGCTGTAAGACCGCTGCTTTTCTGGATCATGGAGTGTCCTTATGCGCGTTCGTCTTCCGATGCTGCTTGCCAGCGTCACCCTCTGTCCTGGCCTGGTTCTGGCCGATACCCTTCCCGGTTTCCTCAACAGCAACGATCAGCAGCGCAACCTGCCGCAGCCCAACCTTCCCGCCGATGCCTATCGCCCGGTGACGCCTGCTTTGCAGGTGCCCGCGCCGACGCCACCTCAGGCCGCGCCACTGATGATGAACACCCGGGTGACGGTAAACAAAGTCCGTATCGAAGGCGGCACAGTGTATCCCCTGGAGGAGTTGGGCGCGGCCTATAAGCCGCTGATTGGTCATGAAGCAACACTGGAGCAGTTGATCGAGGCAACCCGCGGTCTGACCCGCCGTTATCAGGACGACGGCTACCTGCTGTCCTACGCCTTTCTGCCACCCCAGGACTTCAAGGACGGCCTGGTACGGGTGGTGCTGGTGGAAGGTTATGTGCGCGATTATCAGCTGCAGGGCGATGTCGGACGGGTCTCAGCTTACTTGCAGGAACTGGTCGACAAGATCCGTCAGGAACGCCCTCTGACCCGCAAGACCTTCGAGCGCTACACCGCGCTGATGAGTCGGGTTCCCGGTGTGACCCTGCAAGCCCAGGTGCCGCCGCCCGGTACCACCGATGGTGCTACGACCCTGGTCGCCACGGCGTCGCGCAAGCCCGTCACCAGTAACCTCAGCCTGACCGATGACAACCGCAAGGGGCTCCAGGCATTGCTTGGTCTGAGCAGTAACTCGCAGACCGCCATGGCCGAACAGTTGACCTTCAGCGGCCTGTTACCGCCGGGCAAGGATCAAGAGCACTACTACCGTCTCGATTACAGCCAATACCTCAATGCCGAAGGCACGCAACTGAGCCTTTGGGCAGCCCGTTATCGCAGCGATCCCCACACTAACGTCAGCCTCGGTAACGGCATTGAGCTGGAGCAACATCGTGAGAACGATCGTTTCTCCATCGGCATCAGCCACCCACTGATTGCTGCGCAAAATCAGTGGCTCAGTGCCGGAGTGCGCCTGTACGGGGTCAACGACCGTAGCCGCTATCAAGTCATCGGTCTGCCGTTACAGATCGACACTCGCGTTGATAGCCGCGCCGTGGCGTTGGAGGGCGACTGGCGCAAGTCCGACGCGAGTCAGCTGCGCATTCTCAGTGCCGGGGTCTACCAGGGCTTGCATGGCATGGGCGCCAAGGCCGATGACCGTCAATACGACCTCGACTTCTTTCGCGTGCGCCTGTCCGGTGTGCAGAGCGACAAGTTCTTGCAGAACTGGCAGGGCGTGGCCTCAGCGGCGCTGTATTGGAGCAACGACAGTCTGCCCGATAGTGAACGGGCACAGTTTGGCGGGCAGAATTTCGGTCGTGGTTATTCCACTGATCAGGCTTCGGGCGACAAGGGCTGGGGTGTGGCTTACGAGTTGAACTACAGCTTCAATCGCGACGGCAATTGGTTGAAGGTCGTACAACCCTACGTGGTGCTCGACGCGGCCAAGGCCTGGTTCAATACGTTCGAGGTGCCGACCGCAGAGATGTCATCGGCGGCCGTGGGGGTGCGCTTTGGCGATGCGCGCTATTACAACATTGCGCTGGAAGTGGCCAAGCCCATGTCTGATATCGCCTTGGACAGTCTTAACCGCAGTCCTAGGCTGACCTTGAGTTTCAGTTATCAGTTATGAGCAATTGGCGCGACACATAACGAATGTGGGACCGGCTTTAGCCGGGAAGACCATAGGGCAGACGATAAACATATATCGATCCAGACTACGTCTTACCGGCTGATGACGGTCCCACCGTTATACTCCGGGAGTGATCAAGGGTTACTGCCCTGCCTGATAAACCCGTGGCACTGGAAACAGGTTGTTGAGGGTTTCGATCAGTCGCAGGTGATAAATGGGTTTGCGAAAAAGATCCAGGACCTGCAAGCGCAGCATATCGCTGACATCGTCCATATCGGCGTGCCCCGAGGTGACAATCACCGGCAGTTGCTGACGGGCGGTATGTTCGCGCAGGCGCCGGATCAATGACATGCCGCTTTCTTCAGGCATGCGCAGGTCGGTAATCACCAGGGCAATATCAGGGTGTTGGGTCAGTTGTTGCAGCGCTATCTTGACCGAGGACGCCGTAAAGCAGCAAAACCCCTCACCTTCGAGCAGTTCGGCCAACTCTTCGTTGGCGTCCTCTTCATCGTCAACGAGGAGCAGTTGTTGGCGTGTCGGTTGGACGGGCATCGAGATTACACCTGAGCCATGAGTTGATAATTACATACCCTTGCGCTACAGGCCGTTGAGCATTGTTGTGATTCGAGTGAATACACCGGTAATCGCGGTACCTACACCCGGCATCAAGCCAACAATGACCAAGGCGACAAGCGCAACAATGACCACATATTCGATAGCGGATGCACCCTCTTGGTCTTTGATGAATCGCTTGACGCCGTTGCTTAATTTAGTAAAGGACATATCAATTCTCCTTGCGCCTCGTGGCGCCGGTAATACAAGTGATACGCGCCACTTTTCCCGACGCATTCACAGCATTGCCCTCCACGCTCAAAGCCACAACCGTAATAAAGCATTAATTACAAAGTTATATGCCGCCTGCGGTTTCTCCACGCTGTGTCATTCATAACGCTATGGAATAACCAGTCGTTTACCTTCGTTTGATGGCGCTTCGGATGTTTTGGTCTATTTTCAAAGCCAGATGGATGGATGTTCATCACGACCGGATTGCAATGCTGGCCAGTCGGGCCGGGTTGTCGTGCAGTGGCAAAGGGAGGGCCGTCATGAACACTCGCATTACCATGGGGCTCGCGATTCTGCTGTTATTGGGGGCCTTGCTGGCTGGCTATTGGGGAGTCGTCCTCAGTCGTCAGCCGGAACCCGCAGTCGCTGCGCCGGTTGCCCAGGCACCGCAAGCGGCTGTGGCCCCGGTTGCTCCTCCCCCCCCTGAAGACCCCTTGCGTCAAGCTGTGGTCGTGTTGCTGCGCGATGTTGCCGCCAATGTGCCGATCAAGGCAGAGGACCTGGTGGTCGAGAAGCTGAAGGTGGCGCCTGCCGGCAGCTTCAGCTCCGTCGATGAGGTGCTCGATCGCGCCAGTTGGCGCGACTTGAAGGCCGGGACCTGGCTCAATGCCGAAAGCTTTGCCGCTGGCGGCATCCTGGCCCGGATGATTCGTCCTGGCGAGCGCGCCCTGGGGCTGAGCGTCGATGAGGTGACGACTCTGGGCGGGCAGTTGATGCCGGGAGACTACGTTGACGTGCTGCTCTATCTGCCAGCGGACATTGCCAATCCTGATCGCTCCAGCCAGATCGCCGTGCCGGCGCTGCGAGTATTGAGCATCGGTGAAGTATTGGGGCCGACCAATGACGGTCAGCCGGCACAGAGCATCAGCAGCAGTGACCGCCAGCAACTTGAACAGCGTCGGGCAGCGGCGCGTACTGTCGTGCTGGCGGTACCCGAAAGCCTGGTCACCCGGCTCATGCTGGCCGCACAAAGCGGCACGCTGCGTCTGGCCGTGCGCAGCAGCGATGAGAAGAACCTCGAACATTACTGGGCCAACAACAGCGCGGCCGAGCGAGATGTCGCCCTGCGCCTGGACACTGAAAAGCGCAGCCTGGTGCCTTATAACAAGCTGAGCATGAGCAGCCCGGCGCCGCTCCCCGCCACCCCGGGCGCGGTTCCTGCGGCACCACGGCAAGTGCCAGTAATACGGGGTGCCCAGGCGGCGCAGCAACCGACTCCGACTCCCTGATTATGCAAGGATTGCCTTTGATGAGTAGCCGTTTCGTGCCTGTTGTTAAGTCGTTGGTATGGACTGTAGTGGTCATGGGAGCAGGGATGAATTCGGCCTGGGCGGCCACGGCGGGTTGTGCCGGTCTGCCAGCCTTGCCCGGCTCGATCGAAGTGGGGCAGGGGATTCAGCAGAATATCAATTCGCCGGTGGCGGTTACCCGGCTGGCCATCGGCGACCCGAAGATCGCCGATGTGGTCGCCGCGGGTGACAGGAATGTCCTGCTCACGGGCGTTGGGCCTGGCGCTACCACACTGATGGTCTGGACCGACTGCTCGCCATCGCCCCGGCAAAGCATGGTCTTCGTGCGTGGCAAAGCGACCCGTGACATCACTCAAGTGGCCGATGACCCGTCGCTGCCCAGTCAGGTGCAGACCGATATCCGCTTTGTCGAGGTCAGCCGAACCAAGCTGAAGGAGGCCAGTACCTCGATTTTCGGCCGTGGCTCGAACAACTTTCTCTTCGGTTCGCCAGGGACCGTGCCAGGCACTACGGTTACGCCGGGTACGGTGGGTAAAACCCTTTCCAATATTCCGTTGAACAACGAGAGCTTCAATATCATTTGGGGCGGCGGCAGCAGCAAGGTGCTGGGCATGCTCAACGCCATGGAGGGCAGCGGCTTTGCCTACACCCTGGCGCGGCCCAGTCTTGTGGCGTTGAGCGGGCAAAGCGCAAGCTTCCTGGCCGGGGGCGAGTTCCCGGTGCCGGTGCCAAACAGCACGGGCGATCAGATCACCATTCAGTACAAGGAATATGGAGTACGTCTTACCCTGACCCCGACCGTGGTCGGCCGTGGTCGGATTCTGCTCAAGGTCGCGCCCGAGGTCAGTGAACTGGACTTTACCGCAGGCATCGTTCTGGCCGGGACTTCGGTGCCGGCGCTGAATATCCGCCGCACCGACACCAGTATTTCCCTGGCCGATGGCGAAAGTTTCGTCATCAGCGGCCTGATCAACACGCGCAATACCGCGCAGATCAACAAGTTTCCGGGCCTTGGCGATATCCCGATCCTGGGCGCCATGTTCCGCAATTCCCAGGTCAACAACGACGAGCGCGAGTTGCTGATGATCGTTACCCCGCACCTGGTCCAGCCCATGGCGGCCAACGCTCAGCTGCCTTCACTGCCGGGGGAGGCGCTGCGCAATTACGATCCGAGTTTCCTGCGTCTGTACTTCCTGGAAAACGGCAATTTCGAGCGCCGTAACGGGTTATCCCAATGAGCCAGAGCCTGAGCCAGACTTTCCTGGCAATCACCCGCAACAGCACCGACCTTGAGTGGTTACAGGGCGCTCTTGCACCACTGGGGCAGGTGGTCAGCGCCGGTGCCGGCACCCTTGACGAACTGCTGGCGCTGATCGATGTAACCTTTGCCAGCCTGGTCTTTGTCGGCCTGGATCGCGAACACCTGATGAATCAGAGCGCCCTGATCGAAGGCGCCCTGGAGGCCAAGCCGATGCTGGCCATCGTCGCACTGGGCGATGGCATGGATAACCAGCTGGTGCTCAATGCCATGCGTGCCGGGGCACGAGACTTCGTCGCCTACGGGTCGCGCTCCAGCGAAGTGGCCGGGTTGGTGCGCCGCCTGAGCAAACGCCTGCCGCCGGTGGCGCCGAACCCGAACATGGGCGGCCTGTCGGTGCTTTACGGCGCCCAGACCGGCGGTGACGGCGCGTTGATCGCTACGCACCTGGCCCTGGTCGTACAAAAGACCGGACAGCGCGTGCTGCTGATGGACCTGGGCCTGTCGCGCGGCGACAGCCTGGCGATGATGGGGCTTGAATCCTCGTTCAGTTTTGGTGACGCCCTGCGCCATTTGCGCAGGCTTGATGCCACCCTGATCGACAGCGCCTTCACTTCCACCGATGCCGGCCTGCGTATCCTGGCCTACACCGCCGACGATGATTCCCTGGTGCAGTCCAGCGCCGCCGAGCTGTACATGCTGCTCAGCTCGCTGCGGCAACACTTCCAGCATGTCATCGTCAATCTGGTCGGTCAGCCCGACAGCGATGCCCTGCGTACCTTCGTCAGCCATTGCGACCAGTTGCTCTGGTACACCGATCAAAGCGTCATGGAGTGCCGGCGCAATCTGGCCGTGCTCAATCTATGGCGGGAAAAAGGCATGAAACTGCAACACGCCAGCATGTTGATCGACCGCTACCTGCGCTCGGTGGCGCCGAATATCGAAACCCTGGAAAAGACCTTCGGCCTGCCCATAGCGGCTGTACTGCCCTTTCATCCGGAGCTGCGCCTCAACGCCAAGAATCAGGGCCTGACACTGTTTGAGCTGGCTGCCCGCGACTCCCTGAGCACCGGTCTGCGCCAGCTCGGCGAGAAACTGGCCGCTCAATCGAGTACACCCGACAAGCCCGCAGCCAGTTGGCTCCAGCGGCTATGGAGGAACAGGTAATGCCGGAAAAACTCTTCGGGGTCTCGTCGCGATCCGGTCAGGACGACGACGGCCAGGGGCTCAAGCTGGTGATGCATCGCTACATCATTGATGCCATCGAAGAAAGCGGTCGCAATATGCTCGAGGGCTCGCGACCGGCCCTGGCGCAGTTCGTCATGGATAGGGTCGCCGATTATGTCGCGCGCATGCGCCTGGCGATTTCCCGCTATGAAATGGAGCGTCTGGGCGAAGAACTGGTCGACGAACTTACCGGCTACGGCCCGCTGGAGGTATTGCTGCGCGATACCTCGGTGACGGAAATCCTGGTCAATGGGCCGAGCAAGGTCTTCGTCGAACGTAATGGCGTGCTGCACCACACGGACCTGCGCTTTATCGACTCCAGTCACGTCGAGCGGGTCATGCAGCGCATCCTGGCACCCATGGGTCGGCGTCTGGATGAGTCGTCCCCCATGGTGGATGCGCGCCTGCCGGACGGCAGCCGGGTCAATGCGATCATCCCGCCCATTGCCCTGGACGGGCCGTGCCTGTCGATCCGCAAGTTTCGCAAGGACATGCTCAAGAGTGCTGATCTGGTGGCGATGCAGACCATCGACCAGATGATCTTCGACTTCTTTGCCGAGGCCGTCGGCAAGCGCTGCAATATCCTGGTCAGTGGCGGTACCGGCACCGGCAAGACCACCATGCTCAACGTTCTCAGCCAGTTGATCAGCCCCCAGCAACGTCTGGTGACCATCGAAGACGTTGCCGAGCTGCAACTGAGCCATCCCCATGTCGTGCGTCTGGAAACCCGCCCGCCCAATGCCGAAGGCCATGGCGAAGTCCGCGCCAGCGACCTGATCCGCAACGCCCTGCGGATGCGCCCGGATCGCATCATTCTTGGCGAGATCCGGGGCGTTGAGGTACTCGATGTGCTGACCGCCATGAACACCGGCCACGATGGCTCCATGAGTACGGTCCACGCCAACAATGCTCAGGACGCGCTGTTGCGTCTGGAGACCCTGGTCGGCCTGACCGGACGGCAGATTGCGACCAGCACCCTGCGCCAGATGATCTGCGCGGCCCTGGACGTGATCATCCAGCTCGCGCGTATGCCTGACGGTCGTCGTTGTGTCAGTGAGGTGGTTGAGGTGGTAGGCATTCGTGACGATGTCTATGTGACCAACACACTGTTCCGCCTGGACCGCCGCAACAACGTCGGCTTTCAGCGTGAAGCCATGCATGCGGCGGGCGACAAGCTGCGCTCGCCGGATTACTGAAATGACCGGGGAGGTGGCGTAATGAGCAACGGCGTGCTGCTGCTCGGACTGATATTCGTGCTGTTGCTCGGTAGTTCGATCTATCTGTTCCGCCACGCCATGACCGCCGAAGCCCGCGAGCGGGTCTTGCAGCGCCTGACCGAAGGTCAGCCCGAGCGCATAGCCCACAAGCCCGGCTGGCAGTACCTGGAACGGGTGTTCCTGCAGGCCGGCCTGGGACGACCCTCCGGGCGTATCAAATGGGTACTGCTGGCCTGGCTCATCAGCATGTTGATGGGCTATCACCTCTGGGCCTGGACAGGCTTGACCATCAGTTCCGTGGCCACTCCGCTGGCGTTGCGCATATTCATTTCCTGGCGCTACCGCAAGCGGGTGCGGCGCATGATCGAGCAATTACCGCAGATGCTTGACTACACCGTGCGCAGCCTGAAGTCCGGCCGTACCCTGACCGATGCGGTATTGCATGGCATCGAAGCAGCCAACCAGCCACTCAAGGAAGGCATGAGCCGGATTCCGCGCAGCGTGCAATTGGGTGTCAGCCTGCCGGATGCCGCGCAGGACTTCGCCGATCTGTATGAGTGCGACGAGTTTCGCCTGTTCGCCCTTGGCCTGCGGGTCAACCATCGCTATGGCGGCAATGCCAGTGAGTTGATGGAGAACCTGATCCGCCTGATTCGCGAGCGCGAACAGGCAGCGCGCCAACTGCGTGCAATGACCGGTGAAACGCGCATGACTGCTATGGTCCTGGGTGCCTTGCCGGTGCTGATGACGGGCTACTTCATGACCGTCAACCCCAGTTACATGATGCACATGTGGGAGGACAGCACGGGCCAGACGATGCTGATGGTGGCATTTGCCATGCAGGTAACGGGCTCCGTGCTGTTGTGGCGCATGTTGCGGAGTATTTGAGATGGTCGTGTTCATCAGTGTCGTGATGCTGTTTCTGGCCATGCTGCTGCTGATTTCCGGGTTGGCGCGGCAGCGGCGTACCGAGCGCCTGGTGACCCAGCGCCTGCATGGCGTGGTGATTCGCGAGAGTCGCTTGGGCAGTTGGTTGCGGCTATTGGGTGATACGCCGATTGGCCAGCGCTCCATCAGTCTGGACAGTGAAACCCAGATCCTGCTCAACCGGGTGGGCTGGCGCCGCGCCAGTAAACGTTCGCTGTTCGCGGCCTGTCAGATAGGCGTGCCGTTGGGCGGTATGCTTTTGGGCATCGTGCTTCAGGTGCTGATCTTCGATGACGAAATTCCATTTTTCATCCTGCCCGTTTGCGGCCTGGGCATTGGTTACCTGCTGCCCAAGCGCATTCTCGCCGCTGTCGCCGCCAATCGACAGAAACGCGTGGTCATCGAGATATCCACCTTCATTCCGCTGCTGCGCATCCTGTTCGAATCCGGCATGGCGGTGGAGCAGGCCCTGCGGGTACTCAGCAACGAGGGCAAGGATCTGTTGCCGGTACTTTCCTCGGAAATCCAGGTGGTACTCAGCCGCGTCGATTCCGGCCTGGAGCTGGGGGAGGAATTGCGCAAGACCGCGCAATTGCTGGAAGTGGATGAATTCAGCGATACCTGCGTGATTCTCAATCAGTTGATCCATCAGGGCGGTGGTGCGATGAAGTCTCTGTTGTCACTCAAGCAGTTGTTCGATGACCGACGCATGACTCGTTTGCAGGAATACATCTCCAAGCTTTCGGCAAAAATGTCGGTTGTGATGATGGTGCTGTTATTTCCTGCGTTATTGATCGTTCTGGCCGGGCCGGGATTTACCGCCATCAGCAAGGCATTGGGAGGTTCCTAGTGGTGTCTATCAAGAGGGTAATTGCGTTGGCCGGATTGCTGGCCCTGGGCGGCTGTGCCGGCGACGGCAGTGCGCCCTGGCTTGCCGCCGCCGGCAGTTGTGCCAGGCTCGGCGCTGAAGACGAGATGAAATTGAATCTTGCCCAGGACATGGCTGGTGAAGGGCGTCTGCATGCCGCCCTGGCCAATCTCGAAGGCTTGCCGGACAGCGTCGACGTGCGTTTGCGCAAGGCGCAGATCCTGCGCCAGCTGGGCAACGCTGAGGCCGCACCACTGTATCGCAGCCTGCTCGGCACCTGTCGCCGCGATGAGGGCGAGCACGGTCTGGGGCAACTGGCGGCAGCCCGGGGCAATAACGATGAAGCCCTGACGCATTTGCTGGCCGCAGTGAAACTGGCACCGACCAACGAGAAGATCCGCAACGATCTGGGTGTGGTCTACCTCAACCAGCTGAAGCTGGAACAGGCGCGTTTTCAGTTCCTCACCGCCATGGAACTGAAACAGTCGGACAGCCTGGCGGCGGAGAATCTGCTGACCCTGTTGTTGTATCAGGACAACTGGAATCAGGCAGCCGAGTGGGTCACTCGTAACGGTCTGAGCCCGGAGCAGTTCAACGATGCCCGGGCCCGGGCTGATGCCTTGAAGAAGCCCGTGGCAGTGCGGCCGGCAGTTGTTGCGCCGGTCGCCGCCGTGGCCGGACAGAACACGCTCAAATGAGCAGGGAGAGAATTATGCAAACGGCAGTGATCGGTATCGTCAGTCTGCTGGCCATGACGCCATGCGCCTGGGCCGCCGAAAAAGGCGACTCGCCCTGGCAGGAGCAGACCCAGGCCTGGCTGCAATTACAGTCCCAGGGCAGCCAGGCTTCACCGACCCGGCAATCGGCTACCCCGGTCGAGCGGGAGCAGAGCATGCAGCGCTGGCTCGACAGCTACAAGCACGAGATTCCGGAGTTTTTCGAGCAGAAGAAAGGGGGCAAGACTGGGTCAGGAGGGGAATAACACCAAGCCCGCTTTATGACCGAAACTCTGTGGCAGCGAGTTCATTCGCGAGAGCGCAGGTACAGACGATCCGATCGTGTTGAACGCACGTGCCTCTTCGCGAATGAATTCGTTCCCTCGGTGGCGTATGCGTATCGTCGGACTTATGGGAGCGGATTCATCCGCGAAGGGGCCGTTCTGGCTTTACAGCAAACGTAGAATCTCCCACAGGATTTTCTCTCCTGCCCTTGCGAAGTGTTTGCTGCGCGACAGCGCGGTGGCCTACTCCACCGTCACCCGCTGCCGCGCCGAGGCGTTGCCCGGCGACAGGGCCAGTGCCAGTTGTGTGCGGTTATGCATATGGGTCAGGCGCAGCACCTGGGACACGTATAGCTTCACGGTGTTTTCGGTAATGCCCAGTTCGCAGGCGATCTGGTAATTGGTCTGGCCCTTGCCAACCAGTTTGGCGACGTCCAGCTGCCTGGGCGACAACTGCTCGAAGATCGCAGGGATTTCCAATCCGGTTTCCTGCCCGCCGGGTTGGTGGACGATCACCTGGGTGCGTTTCTTGTCCAGGTCCTGATACAGGTCGTCGATGGAAGCAGCGAGGTTCTGGATTTTTTCGTTGAGCTGGCCGAGGTTGTTCAAGCCCTTTTGTCGCTCTTGCAGCTCAAGTTCCTGACGCTGGATGCCCTTGAGCACGTCTTCCAGATCGACCGGCTTCTGGTAGTAGTCGGCGATGCCTGCGCGCAGGGCCTTGATCACATCCTGCTTCTCTGCGCGACCGGTAAGCATGATGGATTCGAAGACCCGGTGTTTACCGGCAAGTACTTTCATCGTCTCGACCAGTTCGATGCCGTTCAGATCCGGCATATCCAGGTCACACAGCACGATGCCGATCTCGATATCTTCACGAAACCGTTGCAAGGCTTCCCGGCTGGAATTGCAAGGGACGCAGCGGTAACCGCTGCTTTCGAGGAACTCGGTGAGCTCCTCAACGATCATGATCTCGTCGTCGACGACCAGTACTTTCACAGTCGAATGATTGTTCACGCAGTACTCCATGTTTGCGAGGCATAACTGACCGGGGTACGGGGCAGTGGGCCCCTTTGCCATACGCCAAGTCGCAATCCATTACTGTTTGTCTCGGCTTAAACGTAGTCGCACTTTACTACTATGTACATAGCCCGAAGTTACGATTGCGACTGGCGGATCAGCAACGCCGTGAGCAGAAAACCGACGAACAGAAAGGGTGCGAATGGATCTTTCTTTGACGTTGGGTCATTCAAAAGGCTGTATCGCGCGGCAAGTCCTTGACCGATAAGGGGCCAGATTTTCTGGCGCAGCGCTCGCCAGAGCAAAGCGGCGACTGCGGCGCCAATAAAGCTGCCGAGCACGTGGGGACGGTCGGTCAACAAGGCCAGGGCCACCATCAGTTTGACGTCCCCTGCACCCATTCGGCCCAGAAGGTAGCCGGGCAGGGTGAACAGCAGCGCCATTAACAGTGCCCAGCCACCCTCACTGGCGGGTGCTCCCAGCCAGGTCTGGCCGTACAGCAGAAGGTAAATCAGCGCCGCGGCGGCCACGCCTAAGGTCAGGGTATTGGCGATACGTCGTTGCCGGGCATCTTGCCCGGCACAGATTGCCATCCAGATGAGTGGGAAAAGTAATTCCATTCAGTAAAAAACATCCTGTTTCCTGAGGAGGGCCTATGCTCAATAGCGGTAGGCAATGTCAGGGTAGACGTCGGCATGCAATCACCTCCACGGAATTTCTCTGCTCATCGACAGAAAGGCGCTGCAGCCATTGAGTTTGCGGCGGTGTTCATCGCTTTTTTTGCGGTGTTTTACGGTCTGGTCAGTTACTGCCTGCCGTTATTGATGATGCAGTCATTCAATGCGGCCGCCAGCGAGGCGGTTCGTCGCAGTGTGGCCTTGAGCCCGAGCACCACCAATTATCAGACCTTGATCGTGACTCAAGCGCGAAGCGTGCTGCTCACCCAACTGGCCTGGCTGCCCGGTGCCCTGGCGTTCAATTCAAACGATGCGGTAGTCACCTATACCGCAGGCGTGTTGTCCGTGCAGATCAATTACCCCACCAGCAGGATCAATCAGGTCATTCCATTTCTGGTTTTGCCGGGAATCGGTCGGGTCCCGAATCTTCCTGCCGCGTTGTCCGCAACGGCGAGTATGCAACTTGTCCCTTAATAAAGTGATGCTCAACCGTCTGCTGGGACGAAGCGAGTCGCCGGCAACCACAGCCACGGACCCGGCGAAAGCCGAGCCTGCGCAGGTCAGTGCCGAGCTGTACATGGTCCTTGACGACAGCGGGCGCGTGCTCAATGCCAGTACCCTGTTGCGCAATCGCCTGGGCATGCCTACGCCGATTGTCTCGGCCCAGCGCCTGGTCGCTTACCTGATGCCCAATAGCGTCATGGTGGTCGAAGGCGTGCCGCAGGATTGGATAGGTCATATGCTCGATCTGGACTTCAAGTCTTCGACTTCCACTACCCTGCATACCCGTGGCTGGATTCAGCATCATGACGGCGGTTGGCTCCTGCAACTGCTGGATATCAGCGACTTGATGGAAGAGGCCAGCGTTGCCCGCAGCCGCCAACAGTGCCTGCGCTTTGCCGGGCAAGTGGCCGAGCGGATTCGCATATGCAATTTCGACCGTCTGGGCCAGGTGGTGTCCGAGCAACTGGAGGAGCTGGGCCAGCGCTGGAATGTGCCCTGCATGGCCCTGGTCCTGCCCGAAGCCAGCGGTATCGGCTGGCGGGTGTTCAGCCAGTACCATGCCCACACCGCTCCCGAACTGTGGCAGCCGGGCCAGCGCCTGGGCACCGAGCTGGACCTGTTCGATGGCAGCCAGCCCCATCAACTGAGCTTCGCCAACAACCCGCATCTGGCGCCGTTGCAAACCATCTTTGGGAATGCCGATGGCTTCCTGCTGCCCCATAGCCGCGAGGGAGTGGCCAAGGCGTGGTTGCTGTTCGGTTTCTATAACGCTGCCCGACAGGCACCGGACCTGGGCGAGCGCGAGTGGCTGAACCTGTGCTCGGCCATCGGCGGCCCAGTGCTGTTTCGTCAGTCCGAGCATCAGCACCGCCACCATAACGAGCGTCTGAGCGTCTTGCAGGACCTGCTCGGCACCGGTTGGTGGGAGTGGTTGCCCAACGACGAGCTGCAACTGGCGCCGCAACTGATTGACAGCCTCGGCCTGCATGGGCGGCTTGATCGTCTGTCGCGGCAGGACTGGTTGGCGACGATCCATCCGGCGGACCGCGAGGAACTGAATAGCCGCCTGCTTGAGTTGCGGGAAAACGACACGCCGTTATTACTCTGCGTGCGTCTGCGTAGCGTTGATCCAGACCAGGCGCCGGTGTGGTTTCGTATCCAGGGGCAGTCGCTGATCAGCGGCCAGAGCCGTCGGGTACTGGGCTTCATGCTGGATGTCAGTGATATCAAAAACCAGGAAACCGAAGCCGCTGCCGCGCACGCGCGCTTGGACAACCTGATTGCCAGCTCGCCGGCGGTGATTTACGTGCAACGCTACGATCAGGGCAGCCTGGAGCCAACGTTCTTCAGCGCCAGCCTGACGCCGGTACTGGGCTGGAAACTGGCTGACTGCGTCGATGGCCAGTTGAGCGAATACATCCACCCCGATGACCGCGATATCTGGTTCGAACGCACCCGTGTGTTGCTGCGCGAAGGCTTTGTCAGTCGCCGTTACCGCCTGCGCGGTCGCGATGGTATCTATCACTGGTTGCTGGATGAAGCCCGCCTGCTGCGCGATGACCTCGGCATTCCGGTGGAGGCGGTCGGCCTGTGGCTGGATGTCACAGAGGCGACCCTGGCCGCCGAACGGGTCCGTGAGAGCGAGGAGCGTTATCGGATTCTGGTGGAAGACTCCCCGGCCATGATCTGCCGCTACAGCCCGGAGCTGATCCTCAGTTTCGGTAACCGACCGCTGGCCAACTATCTGGAATGCACTACCGAGCAACTGGCCGGGGTCAATCTGGGCGACTGGTTCTCCGCCGGGCAGCGTGAAGACTTTCTCCAGCGCATCGCCCAGCTGACGCCGGAATCCCCCATGAGCACTGCGGAAATCTGCCTGGAACTGCCGGGCAGGGAGCATGCCTGGTGGGTCTGGGCTGACCGGGGGGTGTTCGACGAGCAGGGCAAACTGGTGGAAATCCAGGCTGTAGGGCGGGATAACACGGACGTGCGTCGTTCGCGCATGCAGCTCAACCAGAGTGCGAAGATGGCGACTCTGGGTGAGATGGCCACCGGTCTGGCCCACGAGATCAACCAGCCGCTGAATGTCATGCGCATGGCCGTGGTCAACGTGCTCAAGCGCCTGAACAGCGGCAATGTCGACCCTGAATATCTGATCGAAAAACTCAACCGCATCGACGCTCAGGTGCAGCGCGCAGGCAAGGTCGTGGACCATATGCGCGTGTTTGGCCGTCGATCGGAAGTCCAGGAGCAGTTATTCAATCCTAACGACTCGGTGGAGGGCACTCTGGGGATGCTGGCCGAAGGCATGAAAGGCAAGGGCGTCGAGTTGCGCGTGGGCGAACTGGGCGAGCCGGTGCAAGTGCGTGGCCATGGCGATCAGCTGGAGCAGGTGATCATCAACCTCATGGTCAACGCCCGTGACGCCCTGCTTTCACGCAAGGAAAGCATTCCCGAGCTGCAGCCCTGGATCAGCCTTTACACCGGCCGGGACACACAGAACTTCTTTATCTACGTGGAAGATAACGGCGGCGGGATTGACCCGCGCCTGCTGGAAAAGATCTTCGAACCCTTCTTCACCACCAAGCCATCGGGTGTCGGCACCGGGCTGGGGTTGTCGGTGAGTTATGGCATCGTTCAGCAAATGGGCGGTCTGCTGAGCGTCAGCAATGCTGGCGAGGGCGCGCGTTTTCAGATCACCCTGCCGATCAGTCAGGGCTGAATCTCCCGTCAGGCACGAAGCGGTCCTCTGATGTGAAATGAGATCTGTGGGGCATCTGTGGGGCCGGCTTCAGTCGGGAAAGGGCCGGGACATCCGACGCATTTCTTTGTGCTGAAGAAATGTCTTCCCGGCTAAAGCCGGTCCTGCAAAAGGCCAGACCCACCGGGTATCGGGACCTTTCGCTAAATCACCAGTGTCGCCTGACCAATGTTGCAGCTCATATTGGCGCCAAGATTGACCGGGTTGACGGTAATGCCCAGGCTCATCAACAGCGGGTCGAGCACGCCGGTCAGCAGCGGCGACAGAGTGCTGTTGATGGTGCTGTCCAGGCTGCTGGTTATGGTGCCCAGCAAGGACTCGGCCCCACTCATGAGCGCGCCCAGCACGTTGTTGGTGGGCGGCGAATACATGTGCACTTGCACACCAGCGATGGTCCCGGCCAGTAGGCTGCTGGGCAGCGTGGCGTTGGGTGCCAAGGGGAAGAACGGGTCGGTATTGACCTCAGGCAGCTGGTTGGGGGTCGAGGGCGAGGTATAGGTGCGGTTGGTCGAGGTGCTCTGCACCTGGCCGATCGGGCTGTTGACGCTGATGCCCAGGCCGCCGCCCGCGAACGGCACCCGTGGGTCGCAGGGTGCGGTGGAGACGGGAAGCCCCAGGACTGTGCGGCACACCTTGGTGCCGATATCCAGTACCGGCAAGGGCAGGGCGACCACGGCATTGGGGTCGGTACTGGTGGGGAAAGCTGCCGCTGTGCTGATCTGGCCAATCTTCAGGTTGAGCAATGCAGTGTCGGTATGGGTGGTCAGGGTTTTGTTGGTATTGCTGGTGCAGGTATAGCCGGTCACGTAACTCTGGGCGCTGGAAGTGGACACACTCACGTCGATCTGCGGGCCTGTACCACCTGAATCAAGCCAGAGAAAGTCATTGACCTTGCAACCCGCGCCCAGCAGGCAGGTCACTGAGGTCAGGGTGCTGACCAGATTAAGGCTCAGCACGCTATTGATCACCGGTGTCAAGGGCGACAGCAGGTTGGTCGCAGCGTTGACCAGAGGCGTTATGGCATTAAGCGCCGGCAGCTTGATAGACAGCAACGCCCGGGTCTGAGCCGTACGCACGAAGATCCGGTTGGCTCCCGTAGGGTTGCTCGGATCAATTTTGCTCGGGTCGCCAATCGCCGAGATCTGCGGTGTCTGGATTACCTGAACCTTGGCGGTCACTTGGGCCACGCCCGGCACGTTCAGCTGGACGGCGGACATCAGACCGTTTTTCTTGTTGGCCACCTGCACCAAGCCCTGGACCAGATCAAACACCCGCATATTGGTATTCAGCGCCGCCAGGTTGCTGCCGCTCTGCACCTGCAGCAAATCCCCCAGCGCAATGGTGGTGGCCCCGGCTGCGGCCTTGATGGCATTCAGGCTGGAGATGGCGGCGGTTGCGGCAAGCGTATTGTTGGGATCAAGGACGCTGATTGCGCTCTGGACCAACTGGCTCACCGAAATATTACTGGTCAGCAACTGCGTATAGTCGCCTACCGTAAGACTCAGATCGGTGCTGAGGCGATTCAGGTAGCTCAGCAGATTCAGGTTGGTATCCACCAGGCCCTGCCAACCGGCAACGCTGAGGTTCAGGTTGCCGCCGAGCAATCCACCTATAAGCGGGTTGAGCACGGCGGCGTTGGCCGAGTTGAGGGTCACGGCGGCGCTGCGCAGGGTCAGTTGTACCAGTGGCTGGGTAGGCTGGGCCACTGCGGTGGCTCTGAGGGAAATGGTGGGCGGAATGGGCGTATCCGAAAAATACGAGGCCACGCCAGAGGCAACGCTCCTGGGCACCGGATGGGTGACAACGACCTGAATGGCTTCGTATTTGCTCGCGTCGGCGTTGAACGTGCGCATACCGCTGGCGCCCACCAACAGGTTGCCGCAAAGGGTCGCCATTGTCCTGCCATCGCTGCCCTGAACGAAGCCATTGCGCTCACCACTTTGGGTTGCAAAAGCGACTGCGCTGGCCGTGGTGGCAGGCAGGCAATTGCCATGACGGCCGGCGGCCTCCAGTGCGGCCATATCGGCAACCCGTTGCAGGCTGCGCCGTTCCATGTACAAGCGTCCGCTATCGAGCACAACGAGCATGCACAGCAGCGCCAGGGCCAAGGTTCCGGCCGCCATCAATCCGATAGCGCCACGCTGCTGCAGATGATTCAGGGGGGACATCCAGCACTCCTTAAGTCTCGCCTAACTCCTCACCTGTGGGCAGGAGTGTAGTAAAGGGATCGATAGGGTGCTGGCTAAATGACAGATGGAGGGCAAATGCAGGATCGATAATGTGGGACCGGCTTAGCCGGGAAGGCGCAGGTGCATCCGACACACCTATGGACCGGATGTACTGGCTTCTTCCCGGCTAAAGCCGGTCCCACAGCTGCGCCATTGGGCCTATCATCGCGGCGGATACTGGCTCAGGATCTTCGCCACGGTGCTGCGAATCGCCGTGTCGCGAGCGGCCGGATCGGGGTTGTCATTGAGAATCTGCTCGGTGCTGCCACGCCACACCAGTTTGCCGTCCTTGCCGTCGAGCAGATCGATCTGCAGGGTGGTGACCTTGTAGTCGACGCTGCGGGTCTCGCTACTGACCGGTGGGTAGCCCCAGTAACCGCCCCAAGGGCCGCCACCCCAGCCGCCGCCATATTGGGTGCTGACCAATTGCTGGCGGTTTTCCACGATCAACCAGGTCTGTACCTTGAGATCGGCTGTCGTTCCCGCTGCGGCCATGCGCAGGCCGCGTTGATCCAGCTGTCCGGTCACGGCCTGGCGAATGCGCTGTTCAGTCAGGTCGCTTTGCAGACGCGGATCGTTGGGCTGGAATTGCACGCCGGGCTCCTTCCAGCTCCAGCTGCGGTAGCCGCCGAAGTCGCGTTGTGTATCGAAGTCGCGATTGACCCGTTGGGTGTCACAGGCACTGAGCAGCAGGGCGAAACCCAGTACGGCAAGATAACGGAACATGGCAGTTCTCCGAAATGTCAGGCAGGGGGATAGGTGCTCAGGGCTCTTTGTACGGACTCGCGCAGGGCTTTGCTGCGTTGTGCCTGGTCGCCACCGGCAGCGGCTTCGGCGCGGGCGCTCCAGACCGGTTGGCCGCTGCGCCCATCGAACAGGCTGACGGTGACGACGATCACCTGTTCCTGATACGTACGTACCACGGGTACCGTGGCGTAACCGCCATAACCGTTGCGGTAACCACCGTAATACGGGTCGTAATAGTCGTCCCGGACCTGGCGCAGGCGGGTTTCCGGGTGCAGCTCGGCGCTGACGTACAGGTCGGCGCCTTGGGGATTGCGGCTTGGGCGCAGCCCGCGCTGATCCAGGCCATTGCTCACCGCTTCGGCGATCTGCGCCGGGTCGGCCCAGGTAGAACCGACGGGCAACTGGTTGTTGAGCCAGCTCCAGTCGCGATAACGCCCGTAGTCTCGAGGGGCGGCCGGGTAGGCGCTCATGTCCAGAGTATTGGCGGCCTGGGCCGGAGCGGGGGGCAGCGGGCTGGAACTGGCGACGTAAGGGTTTTCACTCTGGCAGGCGGCCAGGCCCAGGGTCAGCAAGAGTGCGGCGAGGCGGGATTTCATGATGGTCTCCTTGGGCCTCTCTATAAACGAAACACCATGGATTTAATTCACAGCATTGTGTGGGTGTTCTGTGGGACCGGCTTTAGGCTGAAAATGCCTTCCCGGCTAAAGCCGGTCCCACAGGGTGTGTTCCAACTCATTAAATCGGCCGACAAACCCAATGCAGGTAACGCCCCAAGCCGGCATAGGCCGGATGGCGGCGGTGGGCCAGTTCCATTTCCAGCAGGTCCGCCAGCTCGGCGCGGGCCTGGAACTCCACCGGCATATAGTCGTGGAACACCCGCACTCCACTACGGGTTTCGACTTGCCACAGCCGCTCAAGTTGCGCCGCCAGTTCACGCGGATCAAGGGGTTGTTGCGGAGTCAGGCTCTGCTTTTCCCCGGCCATGTCATTCTTGCGCATCTTGCGGAAGTGACCCTTGAGCAGGTTGCGGTAGATCAGTGCGTCGCGGTTGTAGAAGGCCAGGGACAGCCAGCCATCGGGACGGGTCAGTTGGTGCAGTACCGGCAGGATCGCGTGGGGTTCGGCAAGCCATTCGAGTACGGCATGGCACAGCACCAGGTCGTAGGGTTCAGGCAATTGGCCGAGCAGCTCCTGCCAGGGCGCCTGAATGAAGGTTGCACTTTGCCCTGCGTCGGCAAAACGCTGGCGGGCGCCTTCGAGCATGGGCGCGGCAGGCTCGGCCAGGGTCACCTGATGACCGCGTTCAGCCAGCCACAACGACATATGGCCAAGCCCTGCGCCGATATCCAGCACGCGCAGGGGGCGATCTGGCAGCGCCTCAAGCAGGTCGGCCTGGAGCACCGCCAGGCGGATCGCACCCTTGGCGCCGCCGTAGATTTTTTCGGCAAAACGGGTCGCCAACTGGTCGAAATGACGGTCACTCATTTGGCAAACCGCCGTTCGCTGTCGGCCAGTTTACTGCGCACGACTTCGTCCATGTTCAGCCCAAGTTCGCTGCACATCAGTAAAAGATAAAGGACGATGTCGCCAATTTCCTGGCCGGCATGGGCCAGTTGTTCGGGTGGCAACTGCTGGGACTGCTCCGGTGTCAGCCACTGGAAAATCTCCACCAGCTCGGCCATTTCGACGCTGGCGGCCATGGCCAGATTCTTGGGGCTGTGAAATTGCCGCCAGTCATTCTGGTCGCGAATGCGGTGCAGGCGTTGGGTGAGTTCTTCGAGGTTCATGAGGGAGGCTCCTTGAGGCGCATAGCTTCAAGGGGAACCGGCCGGGAAGCAAGCCTGGTTTGTGCCGCTTGCCGACCGGTTCAGGCGCTATTCAGACGCTGTGCATTCACTCAGAGCGGGGTGAACAGAGCCTTCTGGCCTTCAGGAGAGGTGAAGATAGCGTCGCCGTTATGGCCGACCCCGGGCACTACGACCAGGTGCTGGCTGGTCCCCTCGGGGTGGCGCTTCTGCAAATACTCGAAGTAGTTCTGGCCGCGGGTGAGCCGTGACGAACCCTGGGCTTCGGCGCCGCAGGACTTGTCCAGGGCCGGATGATTGGGGTCAGTGTCCAGTTGGCCGAGCAGGTAGGTGATATCGCGCTTCACATAGTTCTGCTCGATCACCGCCGGGGTTTGCTGGCCAGCATAGAACGGCAGCTTGTTCAGGCCGTATTTCCAGTCGTTGAAGCCTGGGCAGGTCGCCGCCGTCACTGGCAACGGCCGCTGGGCGTCGAGATAGGCATAGGACGAGGAGTTGGCGATCACATAGCGCAGGTGGATGCCTTCCTTTTTCAGCAGGGCATCTTCACGGCCGCCGAGAATCGCATAGCGCTGCACTACCTGGGCGCCGCTGGAGTGACCGGCGATCACGATTTCCTTGAGGTTGGGGAACAGCTTGCTGTCGCTCAGGCGCTTGAGGATATGGTCCAGCACCACGAACGAACTGATCGGCTTGGGCCCTAACGCAGTGTCGCCCGCCATCCAGTTGTTTTCGTGCCAGCGCAGGATTTTTTCCGGCAGGTGGTGGGCAACGATATCTTTTTCATCGAGGAACTGCGGCGATATCAGCAGGGTTTTCTGCCGTTGCTTGGACTGGTTGGCCGCGCGCTCGATGCTGCGCAAGTAGGTTGGCGCATTGCGCAGACGGCCATGAATGACAATGACCACGCGCTGGATCTGCGGCTTGGGTTTGACCCACTCCTGACTCAGGCCCAGGGTGGCCTCGACGCCATTGATCACCAATCGATCAGGGCTGATCGATTGGACCGCGTGATCCTCGGCGTGAGCCGTGGCGCTCAGAAGGGTGCCCAACATCAGGACCAAAAGCGGTTTCATCATTGATCAAAGGCTCTTTGCGGCGAACGTGTCGCACTGATTGATTTGGCCCTGGGCAAAACCGGCTTTGAACCAGCGCACCCGTTGGGCGGACGTCCCGTGAGTAAACGAGTCAGGCACAACCCTACCCTGACTTTGTTGCTGTAAGCGGTCATCACCAATGGCGTTGGCCGCGTTCAGGGCCTCTTCAATATCACCCGGCTCAAGCCAGTTCAAACGCTTTTGTGCATGCCAGGCCCAGACCCCGGCCAGACAATCGGCCTGCAGCTCCTGGCGCACCAGTAAACCATTGTTGCCCTCAAGACGCTGGCCCTGTTGCCGTGCAGTCTGAATTTTGGCTGAAATACCCAGTAACGTCTGCACATGATGGCCTACTTCGTGGGCAATTACATAGGCCTGGGCGAAGTCGCCGGCTGCCTTGAAGCGCTGGGACATTTCCTGGAAGAAACTCAGGTCCAGGTAAACACGCTGATCGGCGGGACAATAGAAGGGGCCACTGGCCGATGAGGCGAAGCCGCATGCCGACTGAACCTGACCGCGGAACAGTATCAGTGTCGGGTCCTTATATTGGCGGCCGTTTTGCTGAAATATTGTCTGCCAGGTGTCTTCGGTATCGCCGAGAATCGCCCGGACGAAATCCGCCTGCGCATCATTGGCTGGTGGTGCCTGACGGGTTTGCGGGCTGACGCTGGTGGATTGCTGATCCATCTGCCCGGCCAGTTGCCCGAGAATCTGCATCGGGTCCTGCCCGGTCAACAGCCCGAACGCGACGATCAACACCACCCCGCCCAGGCTCAAACCCTTGCCGCCAATCCTGAAACCGCCGCCACCACCACCGCTTGCGTCATCACGCGCATCGACTACGTTGTCGCTGCGCCGACCTTTTTTCCAGAGCATGGGGGAATCCTTTCGGGAGGGATGTAAGAGAGTGTTGCCCTTAGACAGGCTTGGCGCCAGTTTGATCGTTCGATTGGACCTGTGGGAGCTTGCGCGCTGGAAGGACGATGCGGTGCGCTGTACGTAATAGATGTATGAACAGATCCAAAGAAACATCCCTCAACGCTTTGAGATTCGCCCTACAGAACCTTCCAGCACATTCCTTTAGCGTTCGTCTCCTCAAAGACGTCACCCAAGGAATGGCATGATTCCCGTTACCCGACTCGGCGACAAACACGTCTGCCCCATCCCCGGCCATGGCACCTCGACTATCGTCAGTGCATCGTCCGATGTCCAGATCAACGACCTGGGCGCCGCCCGCGTGGGCGATGTCTGCGGTTGTGGCGCGGTGATCACGGCAGGCTACCCGCGCATCATTATCAACCATCGGCCGGTCGCGCATCTGGGCAGCCCGACCAGCCACGGCGGCTTCATCGTCTCGGGCAGCCACGATACCTTCGGCGGCTATCAATTCGAGGGTGAATGCACCGAGACCGTTATCGACTTCGCCAAGCTAGGTGCCGTGCGCGCGGACGGCTCGGTCGATGAGCCACTCATGGCGCAGCTATTGGCCGATCCGCAGCTCAAGCAACGCGCCCTGCTCTCGGGCGCGCTTGTACAACCGGGCCAATCAGCCCCGGCAACCGACAAGCCGCCGCTGACGCCTGAACTGATCTCAGTCGCCGGCAGCCAGCACGACAACAGCTCCGGCAACAAGATGATGTTTATCGGCCAGGCCGCACGCGAATTGGCCGCCTTCAAGCGCGACAAGCCCGAACTGACGCGCACACTGGTTGTGTTCACCCCCGCCTACAACGATGCCATGCTCAGCGCCGCCCGCGCCTCTGCCGAGCACTATGGTGCTGATTTTATGACGGTGACCGACGCTGCGCAGCTGATCAGTTACCTGAACCAGGGCAAGGACCGCGCCCAATCGCCTATCGAGCATGTGTCGATATTCAGCCACGGCGTACCTCAACGGATCGCCTTCGGCTATCAACTCGACGAGGACCCACAAATGTCTCTAGACGTGCTGAGCTACCAAAAGCTCTCCCCCTTGGCATTTTCCGGATCAGCACAAATCGACAGCTACGCCTGCCGTACCGGTATGGGCAACGTGCCGGACCTGCCCATAGAAGAGGGCATTCAGTTCTTTCCAGATACCGATGAAAGTCTGGCGCAACTGCTGGCGAATCACTTGCAGATCAAAGTGCGCGCTTTTGTCCGGCGTTCAGATTACAAGAATACCTGGGGGACGTTTGCAGAGCGGCGAAAGGGAAACTTGTGTGATGTCAGTAATGATACGGCACCTGCGGAGTGGTGGTGTAAGAGGTGGAATGAGCTGAAAGACGAGCGTCGTGACAATCATAGAGATTCGCAATTCACCTACCAAACTATAGGAGCTATCAATCCTGTGATCTCAGGCGATACACCCCTCGGTGCGCCCGGAGGCCGCTTTGAGTTTCTACCGAAGTAAATCCTTCTGGGTCGCAACCACTATTTTCTCCCCGCTACTACTGGTAGCGGGTAATTACGGATTCAAAATAATGACCAGTGTATATAAAACAGACTTAGGTAATGGCGTAATTATCTATGCTGACGATTATGTGAAGACAGGCCAATGGGTGTTTGACTGCAGGTATTCGCGCCTTATCAGCCGCAAGCCACTGCCAGCGCCGATAGCGGAGCTTAAAGAAAGCGGAAGGCTGACGATCGGTAATATGTACGCTCTGAGCGACGCCGACGAAGCACTGGCAAAGGAGGTAATCAGAGCAATAACGAAGATAGACGGCTGGTACGAAAAACTGCGTTATCGCTACTCCGCTCTGGATGAGTCTAGCAACCTTACTGTTCATGACTTCGATTTGTTGGGTCTCCACGATGGCCGACTGTGGGCGCTGGTTGTTTCGCAGTCGCTGAATTACAGAAACAGATCAAGCTTCAAAGTAACCGCCGAACCCTACGACCCCGAGACCTATATGGATCACGCCAGAATGCTCCAGGCCGCCGCCAAAAGCTGCCCAGTCCCGCAGTAAAGGCATCATTTATTAGTGTAGCAGGAGGAAGTTTTGAGTTTCTACCGAAGTAAATCCTTCTGGATCGCAACCACCATTTTCTCCCCGCTACTACTGGTAGCGGGTAACTACGGATTCAAGATAACGACCAGTGTATATAAAACAGACTTAGGTAATGGCGTAATTATCTATGCTGACGATTATGTGAAGACAGGCCAATGGGTGTTTGACTGCGGGTATTCGCGCCTTATAAGCCGCAAGCCACTGCCAGTGCCGATAGCGGAGCTTAAAGAAAGCGGAAGGCTGACTATCGGAAACATGTACGCGCTGAGCAGAGCCGACGAAGCGCAAGCAAAAGAAGCAATCAGAGCAATAACAAAAATAGACGGCTGGTACAAAAAACTACGCTATCGCTACTCCGCACTGGATGAATATAGCAAAATCGCCGTTCATGACTTCGATGTACTGGGTCGCCATAATGGCCGGGCGTGGGCATTGCACGTTTCGCAATGGATTGACAATAGGAACAGATCCCGCTTCACGATAATCGCTGAACCCTACGACCCCGAAACCTATATGGATCACGCCAAAGCGCTCGAGGCCGCCGCCAAAAGCTGCCCTGTTCCACAGTAAAAATATCAGTACACCGGCTACTCTACTCAGCCGGTGTCGTCTTTTCCCAAGGGAGCTATTCATCGATTATTTCAACTCGCACGTTCATCGGTGTATAGGGATGATTATTATGAGTTTTTACCGAAGTAAAGCCTTCTGGATCACAGCAGTCATTGTATCTTCACCACTATTAATCACGGGCTACTACGGATTTAAAATTATTACGAGCGTATATAAAACAGGCTTTGGTAATGGCGTTATTATCTATGCTGACGATTATGTTCGGACTGGCAAGTGGGTGTTTGACTGTGATAGTTCGCTCCTGATCAGGCGAGAGCCATTATTAGCCCCCATAGCGGAGCTTGAGGAAAGCGGAAGTCTGACTATTAGTAGAATGTACTCTTTGAACAACGCCAACGAAGAGCAGGCAAAGGTGGCGATCAGAGAAATAACCGGGATTAAGAACTGGTACAAGAAACTGATTTATCGCTACTCCCGACTGAATGAAAATAGCGATCTGCGCACACACGTCTTTGATTTGCTAGCCAGGCATGATGGTCGATGGTGGGCATTGAACGTATGGCAAAGGCTTGATTATCACGGCGGGTCAACTTTCGAGGTAACTGCGTACCCCTACGATCCCGAAACCTATATCGATTACGCCAAAGCGCTCCAGGCCGTAGCCAAGAGCTGCCCTGCTCCACAGTAAAAATATCAGTACACCGGCTGCTCTACTCAGCCGGTGTCGCCTTTTCCCAAGGGAGCTATTCATCGATGATATCAACTCGCATGTTCATCGGTGTACAGGGATGATTATTATGAATTTTTACCGAAGTAAAGCTTTCTGGATCTTGGCGACTATTTTATCTTCATTACTACTAGTCTCGGGCTACTACGGATTCAAAATAATGACAAGCGTGTATAGGCAGGACTTTGGCAACGGATTGGTAATCTATGCCGATGACTATGTAAATTCTGGCAGGTGGGTATATAACTGTAATAGCTCACGTCTGATTAGTCGAGAGCCATTAATATTCCCTGTCTCGGCACTTGAGGACGCCGGCAAGTTGATTGTTGATGATAATGTGCTCTCTTTGAGCGGTAGCGATAAGGCGGATGCGAAGATTGTGATCAGGGCGGCAACTAAAATTGAAGGTTGGTATAAAAAATTGCATTACATTTACTCGGTTCTAGATGAGTCGAGCAATCTTAATACCCACGTTTTTGACATGTTTGCCGAGCACAATGGTCGGCAGTGGGAATTGAAGGTCCGCCAATGGATTGATAGCAGAAACAGGTCAACCTTCGAGATAAGCGCTAAACCCTACGATCCCGAAACCTATATGGATCACGCCAAAGCGCTCGAGGCCGCCGCCAAAAGCTGCCCTGTTCCCCAATAAAAAATCAGCGCACCGGCTGCTCTACCCAGCCGGTGGCATCTCATACCCATCAACGCCGAACCAGCAAAACCCCGGACTCCATATGGTGGGTATACGGAAACTGGTCGAACAGGGCGCAGCGCTCGACACGGTGGGTGTCGTGCAGTTGGGCGATGTTGGCGGCCAGGGTCTCCGGGTTGCAGGAGATGTACAGGATGTTGTCGAAGCGCCGGGTCAGTTCGCAGGTGTCCGGGTCCATGCCGGCGCGGGGCGGGTCGACGAAGACGCTGCCGAAGTCATAGCTTTTCAGGTCCACGCCTTCCAGCCGACGGAAGAGCCGTACTTCGTTCAAGGCCTGGGTCAGTTCTTCGGCGGACAGGCGCACCAGGGCGACGTTATCCACGGCGTTGTCGGCCAGGTTGCTCAGGGCCGCGTTGACCGAGGTCTTGCTGATTTCCGTAGCCAGCACTTTGCGCACACGGGTCGCCAACGGCAGGGTGAAGTTGCCGTTGCCGCAATACAGCTCCAGCAGGTCGTCCTCGCGCTCGCCAAGGGCGTCGTAGGCCCAGTTGAGCATCTTCTGGTTCACCGTGCCGTTGGGCTGGGTGAAGGCGCCTTCGGGCTGGCGATAGCTGTAGGTACGACCGGCCACGTCCAGTTTTTCAGTCACGTAATCACGACCAATCACCACACGCTGACCCTTGGAGCGACCGATCAGGCTGACGTCGAGGTCGGCGGCCAGTACTTCGGCGGCAGCTTTCCAGGCGTCGTCCAGAGGACGGTGATAGCACAGGGTGATCATGGCATCACCGGCCAGGGTAGTCAGGAAGTCCACCTGGAACAGCTTGTGATTGAGGATCGCGTCGGCTTCCCAGCGGTCGCGCAGCCCTGGCATCAGCGCGTTGATGCGCTGGCTGGCGATGGGCAGTCCGTCGAGCAGGATCGGCGTCTTGTTGTCGCCGGGGGCGAACATCGCGTAGTGACGCTTCTGCGCCTCGCGCCACAGGCGGAACTCGGCGCGCAGGCGGTAGTGCTCACGGGGCGAGTCGAAGATCTGCGGCTCGGGCGCGTCGAACGGCGCCAGCAACTCGCGCAGGCGGATGGCTTTGTCTTCGAGCTGACGGTCGTAGCTCGCGGGGTCGAAGGGAACACTCATGCGTTGAACCAGCCCAGCTTGATCACGAACAGGATCGACAGGATCACCAGTGCCGAATTGAGCTCACGCGCTCGGCCGGAGAGGATCTTGATCGCGGTCCAGGAAATGAAGCCAAAGGCGATGCCGTTGGCGATGGAATAGGTGAAAGGCATCGCCAGGGCGGTAATCACGACCGGTGCGGCGACGCTGATGTCGTCCCAATCGATTTCCGCCAGGCCCGAGGTCATCAGCACGGCAACGAACAGCAGCGCCGGTGCCGTAGCGAAGGCAGGGACGCTGCTGGCCAGTGGGGCGAAGAACAGTGCCAGCAGGAACAGAATGGCGACCACGATGGCGGTCAGGCCGGTACGGCCGCCGGCACTGACGCCCGCTGCGGATTCTATATAGCTGGTGGTGGTGGAGGTACCCAGCAGGGAACCGGCCATGGCTGCGGTGCTGTCGGCGATCAGGGCGCGGCCCATTTTCGGCATGTGGCCGTTCTTGTCCATCAGCCCGGCGCGCTTGGCGACGCCGATCAGGGTACCGGAGTTGTCGAACAGGTCGACGAACAGGAAAGCGAAGATCACGCTGACCAGGCCGATATCCAGGGCACCCTTGATATCCAGTTGCAGAAAGGTCGGGGCCAGGGACGGTGGCATCGACATGACGCCGCCGAACGGGCTGAAGCCCAGCAGGATCGAAACAATGGTCACCGCGAGGATGCCGATCAGCACGGCGCCGCGTACCTGAAGCTTTTCCAGCGCCACGATCAGGAAGAAGCCGAGGATCGCCAGCACTGGCGCAGGTTTGGCCAGGTCACCGAGGCCGACCATGGTTGCCGGGTTGCTGACCACGATTTCGGCGTTATGCAGGGCAATCAGCGCCAGGAACAGGCCGATACCGGCGGCAATGGCCGAGCGCAGGGGCAAGGGGATGCTGTTGATGATCCACTCGCGGATGCGAAAGATCGACAGGATGAAGAACATCACCGCCGAGATGAACACCGCGCCCAGGGCCACTTGCCAGGTATGGCCCATGTGCAGGACTACGGTGTAGGTAAAGAAGGCGTTGAGACCCATGCCCGGTGCCAGGGCGATCGGGTAGTTGGCGATCAGCCCCATGACCGTGGAGCCGATGGCTGCGGCCAGGCAGGTGGCGACGAACAGCGCACCCTTGTCCATGCCGGTGGCGCCGAGGATGCTCGGGTTGACGAACAGGATGTAGGCCATGGCCAGGAACGTGGTCACGCCCGCGAGAATCTCGGTGCGCACGTTGGTGTTGTGTGCCTTGAGTTGAAACAGCCGCTCCAGCATGTCTGGCTCCCCTGACGCCATGGCGTCGTGAATGAATCGACTCCAACAGCAAAGCACAGGTCGCCGGGGCGGTCTGGGCATTTTCCGTGGGTCAGAAAAAGCCGCGCATGATACCAGTAGCGCGAGGCGATGGCTGCGGCGGATGATCAGTTGCCTGCACGCCAGTGCCAATCCCGCGACGGCGCTGTCAAGATCGCAAAACCGTCAATGTCGCCAGAGTGCAAACACAGGTCGCACTGGTGCGTTTCGCGCCCCTTGCCGCTGCGTAATTTGAGGCCACGCAGCAACATCCGCATTGCCGCTGATTGAAAGCTCACTGCCACACGAACGAGCCAAAAAATAACGAGCCGACCCGAGGGAGCACGCATGAAGAGATTTATTCGTCATATCAGTTGTGGTGTTTTGATGTTGAGCAGCACTGCGCTGCTGGCGGCAGAACCGGCCAAGTGCCAGAACGTACGCATGGGTGTGGTCAACTGGACCGACGTGATCGCCACCAGTGCCATGGCCGAAGTTCTGCTCAAGAATCTGGGCTACGAGGTCAAGCAGACCAGCGCCGCCCAGCAGATCATTTTTGGTGGCCTGCGCGATGATCGCCTGGATGTGTTCCTCGGTTACTGGAAACCAGCGATGGACAAGAACATCGCGCCATTCGTGGAAGCCAAGCAGGTCAAGGTGCTCGATAAACCGAGCATGAGCGACGCCCAGGCGACCCTTGCAGTGCCTGACTACGTGGCGGCGGGCGGGCTGAAAACCTTCGCCGATATCGCCAAATTCAAGGACAAGCTCGGTGGCAAGATCTACGGGATCGAGCCTGGCACGGGTGCCAATGCCAATATCAAAGGCATGATCGAGAAGAACCAGTTCGGCCTCGGTGGTTTCCAGTTGGTCGAATCGGGTGAGGCCGGCATGCTGGCTGCGGTGCAGCGTGCGATGAAACGCAATGAGTGGGTGGTCTTCGTTGGCTGGACCCCGCACCCGATGAATATCAACATGAAGATCGATTACCTGACCGGCAGTGAAGACGTGTTTGGCCCGAACGAAGGCGCAGCGACCGTTTCGGTGGTTACGGCGCCTGACTACGCCACCCGTTGCCCGAATGTCAGCCAGTTGATGAGCAACCTGACCTTCAAGGCTGCCGATGAAAGTAAGCTGATGGTGCCAATCATGGATCGCAAGGCGCCGGAAGATGTTGCCAGGAAGTGGCTCAAGGAACACCCTGAGGATCTGGCGCGCTGGCTGGCCGGCGTCACCACCTTTGATGGCAAGGATGCTGCTCCGGTGGTGACTGCTGCGCTTAAGTAAGTTTCTCCGAGACCCGGATGGCCCTGTGGATATCTCTGCAGGGCCACTGCTCTTCCCAGGTAATACATAATTTGCTGAACCACTGAAATTTTTGTGGGAGCGAATTCATTCGCGAAAAGGCCAGCAGAATCAGCGCATTTTTGTCGTCTGAAATACCGCCTTCGCGAATGAATTCGCTCCCACGAAGGCGTATCAGGGACATTGCGGCGGCCAGGAGTGCTGAATGACTCATCCATACCCCCTCTCCCCCGAACTCACCGAGTTTGTCCGTCACAGCCTGACCTTTACCGTCACCGAACCTGGCATCAGCGGTCAACGTGAAGCCTATTCGCGTATGTGCCGCGCCTACACACCGCCACGCCCGCAGGGTCTGCTGGTAGAGGATTTCATCCTGGCCGGGGTCAAGGTGCGTCGTTATCGTCCCGATGACTGGCCCGACAATGAAGCGGCGCCTTGCGTGCTGTATCTGCATGGTGGCGGCTGGGTGGTCGGGGATCTGGACTCCCATGATTTCGTGACCGCCGCCCTGGCCGCTGACCTGGGCGTCGTGGTCATCGCCGTGGATTATCGTCTGGCGCCGGAGCATCCCTTTCCTGCGGCATTCGACGATTGCATGGCTGTTTGGCGTGGTTTGCGCGAACAGGCGCATAACCTGGGCATCGACCCCGGGCGGATCGCTGTGGCGGGGGACAGTGCCGGTGGCAATCTGGCCGCTGCGCTGTGCCTGGCCTTGCGCGATGCCGGCGAGCAGCAGCCATTGGGCCAGGCCCTGATTTATCCGGGGCTGGGCGGTGCGGCGAGCCTGTCGTCACGCCATGAATGTGCCGATGCACCGTTGCTCAGCAGCGCGGACGTGGATGATTACCTGAGTTTGTACCTGAGCGAGCCCGAGCACTGGCGCTCGCCCTACGCCCGCCCGCTGTTGGCTGCGGACTTCACCCACCTGGCCCCGGCATTTATTGCGGTGGCGCAGTTCGATCCGCTGCGTGATGACGGGACCGCCTACGAACAGGCGCTGCGCGCTGCAGGTGTGCGGGTGCGGCTTGAGGTGGGCATGGGGCTGATCCACGGTTGTCTGCGCGCCCGTGAGGCGCCAGAGGTGGATGAGTTGTATGAACGGCTGGTGGGGGCCTTGCGGGATTTTCTTTGGTAGCGCGATCTTGAGTTGGAATGACCTGTAGGAGCTGCCGAAGGCTGCGAAAGCGTTGTGTCATCGATTCGCAGCCTTCGGCAGCTCCTACAGTAATCCTGCGCTCGCTGTTCAGGCAGTCTGCTTTTCAGCCTCTTCGACGATATCGCGCATGCGGTCACGCTTGGCCAGGCCGGGGAACAGTTTCATCCAGATCCCGGTCACCGCCAGGGTACCGACGCCGCCCAGGACTACTGCCGGGACCGTGCCGAACCAGTGGGCGGTCATGCCGGACTCGAACTCCCCAAGCTGGTTGGAAGCACCGATAAACAGGCCATTCACCGCGCTGACCCGGCCACGCATTTCATCCGGGGTTTCCAGCTGTACGAACGAGGCGCGGATCACCATGCTGATCATGTCGGCGGCGCCGAGCACCGCCAGCACGACCAGGGAAAACCAGAACGAGGTCGACAGGCCGAAGGCAATGGTCGCTACGCCGAACACACCGACCGCAGTAAACATTACCCGCCCGACGTGACGATCAACGCTATAGCGCGCCAGCCACAATGACATGCCCAGAGCGCCGATGGCCGGAGCCGAACGCAGCATGCCCAGGCCCCAGGGGCCAGTCAGCAGGATGTCCTTGGCGAACACCGGCAACAGCGCGGTGGCGCCGCCCAGCAGTACCGCGAACAGGTCCAGGGAAATGGCACCGAGGATATCCGGACGGCTGCGGATAAAGTGAATTCCCGCCATCAGCGATTCCAGGGTGGCCTTGTTCTTGTTCAACGGCGTCTGCCGTGCAGGCAGGGTCAACATCAGCGAGCAGGCGATCACGTAAAGGCCGACGGTCAGGCCATAGACCCAGTTACTGCCGAAGGCATAGAGAAAGCCGCCCAGCGCTGGAGCGATGATGGTGGCCGACTGCTGCGCCGACTGCGCCGATGCCACGGCCCGGGGAAACAGGCTCGCCGGGACGATACTTGGCAGCAGGGCCTGAGTGGTGGGCATTTCGAAGGAGCGGGCCATGCCGAAGATGAACGACAGGATGAAGATCATTTCCCGGGTCACGCTGTTGGTCATGCTGCTGACGAACAGGACCAGGGCGATCAGCGCCTGTGCCGACTGGCAGATGGCCGAAACGATGCGTCGGTCATAGCGGTCGGCCACATGCCCTGTATGCAGCATGAACAGTACACGGGGAGCGAATTGAACCAGTCCGACCAGGCCCAGGTCCATCACATTGCCGGTCAGTTGGTAGAGGTTCCAGCCAATCGCGACGGTAAGCATCTGGAAGCCACTGGCGGTAAAGATGCGGGCAAACCAGAACGCGACGAACGGACGATGATGGCGCAACAACACGGGCGCTTGGGTCGGCATGAGCAACAGCAGCCTGAGGTGAAGGAGGGGGGAGGGGAGAATATCATTTTGTAACAATAAATTGCGTGAAAAACCTGTCAGCTGTTAGACCCGAAAGTATGGTTTCAAGCACCGAATGTATGATCGTCGGCCTCCGCTGAAAGTGCTTTTATAGCACCGGATTCGAGCCGTTTGCGGGGGTGAGACAACCTGCCACGCGGCAAACGACCACATAACTGCCGGGATGAAATAGGACTACGCTTTTAGCGTTGATTGATCTGTATCAATACGCCAGCTGACGTGCTGTGCAGTCGACTTTCAGCGATTCCCGGCTTGCGCAATACACTCGAATAATTCCTGCACGCAGCACGCCATCACCGTGGGGCAGTTGTTGCCAGTATCACCTGATAGATAGAGGAATTCCTATGTTCGGCCTAGACGCCCTTGAGCTCGCCCGAATCCAGTTCGCGTTTACCGTGTCCTTCCACATTCTGTTTCCTGCCATCACCATCGGTCTGGCCAGCTACCTGGCAGTGCTCGAGGGGCTCTGGCTCAAGACCAACAACGGCGTATATCGCGACCTGTACCACTTCTGGTCGAAGATCTTTGCCGTCAACTTCGGCATGGGCGTGGTCTCGGGGCTGGTGATGGCCTATCAGTTCGGCACGAACTGGAGCCGCTTCTCCGATTTTGCCGGGGCCGTGACCGGGCCATTACTGACTTACGAGGTGCTCACGGCGTTCTTCCTCGAGGCCGGTTTCCTCGGGGTGATGTTGTTCGGCTGGAACCGGGTCGGGCGCAACATGCACTTCTTCGCGACGGTGATGGTGGCCATTGGCACCCTGGTTTCGACGTTCTGGATTCTCGCGTCCAACAGCTGGATGCAGACGCCTCAGGGTTTTGAAATCGTCGATGGCCGGGTCATCCCCGTCGACTGGCTCGCAGTGATCTTCAATCCGTCCTTCCCCTACCGCCTGGCCCATATGGCCACGGCAGCCTTCGTTGCCACGGCATTCTTCGTCGGTTCCTCGGCAGCCTGGCACCTGCTGCGCGGCCGCGACACGCCGCCGGTACGCAAGATGCTGTCGATGGCCATGTGGATGGCCCTGATCGTTGCACCGGCCCAGGCCGTGATCGGTGACTTTCATGGTCTCAATACCCTGGAGCATCAACCGGCGAAGATCGCCGCTATCGAGGGCCACTGGGAAAACGTTGGCAACGAGCCGACCCCCCTGATCCTGTTCGGGCTGCCGGACATGAAGGAGGAGCGGACCAGGTACGCTCTGGAAATTCCGTATCTGGGCAGCATGATCCTGACCCACAGCCTGACCAAGCAAGTCCCGGCGCTCAAGGAGTTCAAGCCGGAAGACCGGCCCAACTCGACGGCGGTGTTCTGGTCGTTCCGGGTCATGGTCGGCCTGGGTCTTCTGATGATTTTTACCGGTCTGTGGAGCCTGTGGCTGCGCAAGCGCGGCACGCTGTATAGCTCGCGAGCCTTCCTTTATCTGGCGTTGTGGATGGGGCCGTCGGGGCTGATCGCTCTGCTGGCGGGATGGATCACCACGGAAATGGGGCGTCAGCCATGGGTTGTCTACGGTCTGTTACGTACGGCGGACGGTTCGTCCGGACATAGCGTGGCGCAGATGGGCATCACCCTCGTGCTGTTCGTAGTGGTGTACTTCCTGCTGTTCGGCACCGGCTTCGGCTACATGATGCGTCTGGTGCGCAAGGGCCCGGTCAGCCACGAAGGCGATGCGCCGAAACAAGGCGGCCCCGGCCAGCAACGTACACCGGCACGTCCCCTGTCTGCGGCTGATGACAGTAACGGCGATCACTCTCACAGCCTGAACAAGGGGAATTGAATCATGGGTATTGATCTTCCACTGATCTGGGCCGTGATCATCATCTTCGGCGTAATGATGTACGTGGTGATGGACGGCTTCGATCTGGGCATCGGCATTCTCTTTCCCTTCATGAAGGATGAGTCCGACCGCGATGTCATGATGAACACCGTTGCGCCGGTCTGGGACGGCAACGAGACCTGGCTTGTGCTGGGCGGTGCGGGGCTGTTCGGTGCCTTTCCCCTGGCCTATTCGGTGGTGTTGTCGGCGCTGTACCTGCCGTTGATCCTGATGCTGGTCGGCCTGATCTTTCGCGGTGTGGCCTTTGAGTTCCGCTTCAAGGCCACGGCTGAGAAACGCCACTTGTGGGACAAGGCCTTTATCTGGGGCTCCCTGGCGGCGACGTTCTTCCAGGGCGTGGCACTGGGTGCCTTCATCGATGGCATTCCGGTGGTCAACCGCCAGTTCGCCGGAGGTTCGCTGGACTGGTTGACGCCATTCAGCGTGTTCTGTGGCCTGGCGCTGATCGTTGCCTATGCCTTGTTGGGCTGCACCTGGCTGATCATGAAGACCGAAGGCGGTTTGCAGAAGGCCATGCACGATCTGGCCCGCCCTCTGGCTCTGGCTCTGCTGGCGGTGACGGGCGTGGTGAGCATCTGGACGCCCCTGGCCCATGCCGACATTGCCCATCGCTGGTTCAGCCTGCCGAACCTGTTCTGGTTCCTGCCGGTGCCGATTCTGGTACTGATCACTCTGGTTGCGTTCTTCAAGGCTGTGGCGCGCAACGCCAATTACATGCCGTTTCTTCTGACCCTGGTGCTGATCTTCCTCGGTTACAGCGGGCTGGGTATCAGCCTGTGGCCGAATATCGTGCCGCCGTCGATCTCCATCTGGGACGCTTCATCGCCACCTCAAAGCCAGGGCTTCATGCTGGTGGGGACGCTGTTCATCATCCCGTTCATTCTGGGGTACACGTTCTGGAGCTACTACGTGTTCCGCGGGAAAGTGACTCCGGCGGACGGGTATCACTAGGCATTAGCGGGTAACGGAGAACCTGTAGGAGCTGCCGAAGGCTGCGAAATCGGTGTGAAACCATTCGCAGCCTTCGGCAG